>PMSS01000223.1 GCA_003167515.1 Acidobacterium sp.
TCATATGGTCTCGGTACTAGGGTCTGGCTGTTGATCGCAATCAGTTTCATGCTTGGATACACGCTCTCCACGGTCATGAGCACAGTGGCCGGCGCCGTGGCGGGCGCGATCGGAGCGCTGTGGGGATCTTTCGCGAGAAATACACACCCCTATAAATACCAAGTGGCGCCATGGCGAGATCGGAATTGGCGAGCAGCGTACATCTCCCGCTTCGGCTCAGATGCGCCAAGAGATCTCACGCTGGTGCTTCCAAGAGATGCTGCCGAATTGCTGCGATTGAGTCAGCCCCTGCCACCCAATTTGGCGGACCAGCAAAAGCTAGCCGAACAGCTCACTCTGCAGATCAATGCTGGACTGAAGGCAGCAATTGATGCGATACAGAACGACACAGAATGGCGAATGTGCTACGAACGTATGAAATTCAAGGTGCTGTTCAATCGACCCTTGGAGGCCATGGAGGAGATCTTTGGGCAACTCGATTCCGATTTCTCTCTCGCCTCCGCTCTCCTTATCGTGGGTGCTGCACTCTCCACTCAGCTCCGTGCTTGGTGGCTTGTGGTCCCGGCAACAGGTTGGCTCATCGTGAGCCTCCTCCGATTCTGCGCGAAAGCGTACCAGGTTGCGGACCCGTGGAGTACCCTTACGGCGCAAATTGAAATGTTGAAATCTTGGAAGACGTAGCGATTGCCTTTCGGACGGGGTCCGATCGGATTAAAACGCAAGGTCCTTCACTCCGCTACGCTCCGGTCAGGATGACAACTCATCCGACCGTCGCTTCGCACTTCAGGGTGAGAGGGGCTCAGTACTTCGCCAGGGCGCTGATGGATTGGAAGATGGTTTCGGGCTGGGGGAGGATTACGTCTTCGAGGATGGGTTGGTAGGCTACGAAGGTGTCCATGGCTCCGATGCGGCGGACTGGGGCGTCGAGGGAGTCGAAGAGTTCTTCTGCGATGCGGGCGGCAATTTCTGCTCCGTAGCCCCAGCTGATCATGTCCTCGTGCGCAACGATGACCTTATTGGTCTTTGTCACGGATGTTGCGATTGCTTCCCAGTCATAGGGGCTAAGGGTGCGGAGGTCGAGGACTTCGGTTTCGATGCCTAACTCGCGCGCGGCGCGCTGGGCGGCTTGAAAGGCGCGGGGGACGATGGCTCCGTAGGTGATTAAGGTGAGGTGTTTGCCTTCGCGGACGATCTTCGCCTTGCCGAAGGGGACGGTGTAGTCGGGGCCGGGGTAGGGAGCGCGGCCGTAGGCTTCGCGATAGAGGCGCTTGTGCTCGAAGAATAGGACGGGGTCGTCGCAGCGGATGGCGGTGCGGAGGAGTCCGTTGGCGTCGAGGGCGTTGGAGGGGAAGACGACGCGGATGCCGGGGGTGTGGGTGAAGATGCTTTCGCCCGACTGCGAGTGGTAGATGGATCCGCCGGTAAGGTAGCCGCCGATGGGAACGCGGATGACGGCGGGTGCAGAGAAGGTTCCGTTGGAGCGCCAGCGGAGGACGCTGAGCTCGTTGCGGAGCTGATGCATGGCGGGCCAAATGTAGTCGAAGAACTGAATTTCAGCGACGGGCTTGAGGCCGCGGACGGCCATGCCGGTGGCGCGGCCGACGATGGCGGCTTCGGCGAGCGCGGAGTTGAAGACGCGGGCTGATCCGAATTCGCACTGCAGGCCGGCGGTTAGCTTGAAGACTCCACCCTTGCCTTTGACCTGCTTTTGCGCGAGGTACTCTTCGCGGGAGCAATCGGCTACGTCTTCGCCGAAGACGACGATGCGGGAGTCGCGTCGCATTTCATCGTGGAGGCAGGCGTTGATGAGGTCGGCCATGGTGCGAGCGGCGCCGTCGGAGGCCGGGATGGTCTGGAGTTCGGCGCGGGTGGCGTCGTAGTCTTCGGAATATTGATGACGGAGAATGGCGGCTGGTTCCGGTGAGGGAAGCGGGGCGCCGAGGGCGCGTTCGGCGGCTGCACGGACTTCTTCGTCGACTTGTTTTTCGAGGCGCTCGAGGGCTTCGGCGTCGAGGATGCCGTCGCGGAGGAGAACCATCTGGAAAGTGTGAAGCGGGTCGCGGAGGGATTCGGCGTTGCGCTCGGTTTCGGGGCGATAGAGGCGGTGGTCGTCGGAATGGGAATGCGCGTAGGGGCGGATGACGTGGCCGTGGACGAGTGCGGGACCTTTGCGGGCGCGGCAGTGGGCGACGGCGGTCTCGAAAGCGTGGAGGCAGGCGATGGGGTCGGTGCCGTCGACTTCGGCGAAATGGAAATTGGGGAAGTTGGCGAGCAGGTGGGAGATGTTGCCGCCGGGGGTATTAACTTCGACGGGGACGGAGATGGCGTAGCCGTTGTCTTCGACGACGAAGAGTACGGGGAGCTTGAGATTGGAGGCGATGCTGATGGCTTCCCAGAACTCGCCCTGGCTGGTGGCGCCTTCGCCGATGGAGACGTAGACGACTTCGTCGCCGTGGAAATCGACGGGGTGGAACTGGCTGTAGTCGCCATGGCGCTGCTCGGCGGCTTCGGGATGCTGGGTGAGGTAGAGGGAGGCTTCGGCGCAGCCGATGGCCTGGAGGCACTGGGTCGCGGTGGAGGAGGATGGGGTGACGATGTGGAGTTTGGCGCTGGTCCAGTGGGAGGGCATCTGACGGCCGCCGCTGGCCGTGTCGGTGGCGGCGCCGACGGCCTGGAGGAAATGCTCTTCGACGGTGGTGCCGAGGGCGAGCGAAAGGGCGCGATCACGGTAATAGGGGAAGAACCAGTCGTAAGCTGGGCGGAGCGCGAGGGCGGCGGTGACGAGGAGGGCTTCGTGGCCGGCGCCGGAGATCTGGAAGAAGACTTTCTGCTGATTTTTGAGGATGATCTCGCGGTCGTCGGTGCGGCGCGAGAGGTACATGAGGCGGTAGATCTCGATGAGCCGTTCGGGAGGGAGAGCGGGGCCGCTGCCGTTGCGGGAGGAAGAGTGCTCGGCGGGTTTTCTGAGTTCAGCGCCGGAAACCGCGGTGCGGGCCATCGGGACCCCTCACTTCCTTAGATGATCGCCACTTCCAGTTTAGAGCTTGCGGGAATGATCGGGAAATGTCTTTCGTTTCAGCAGCTCCAACGGAGGACGACGGAAAATTGTAACAGCGCATTTCACCGGAGGACAGCAGCTTTGGTGGGAGGCGAGAGACCTGTTTTGGGGCAGGCAGGGACGATGAGGAACGGTGTTGGGGTTCGTGCAGCGGAAGAAGGATGGTATGTTGGCAGCCTATGGCGGAGCAGGCGCGGAAGTTTCTTCTGAGGGTCGGTGATCGGGGGCGGCCTTTCCGGGATGTTCCGTGGAGAAGGTTATGGCTGTTCGCCATGGCGGTCTTTTTTCTGTTCTCGGTGATCGGGTTTTTCGATGACCTGATGAACATAGGGCGGACGAGCTATGCGGTCGTGCTTATGATCGCCGTTTTTTGCGGGCTGGATGCCGTTTTGTGGATCGTATTTCTGGCGCGACTGCCACCGATCGCGCTCGTGGGAATGGTGGCTTTGCAATTTGTGACCACGCCCATCATCGACTGGATCGCTGGATGGATGCACAGAACCTTCATGTTGCCTCCGGTGTCGCCAGAATCCGGGGTGCGCTTTGCCGGTGCCTCGATTCTGGTAGTGGTGATCGTCTCCTACGCCTTTTTTGTGGCGTATTTCCGGGCGGAAAGCATCGAGACGGGGCGGATTCGTACCCAGCTGGAGCTGGCGCATGGGATCCAGAAGACGCTGGTGCCGACGGTGGTGCTGCGGTCAGAGTCCTTCGAGGTCTACGGAATTTCGGAGCCGAGCGATAAGGTGGGCGGGGATCTGGTAGATGCCGTGTTGTTGCCGAATGGGGACATGGTGGCTTATGTGGCGGACATTGCGGGTCACGGGCTGCCGGCGGGAATCCTGATGGGGATGCTGAAGACGGCGGCGAGGACGGCGCTGCTGGATGCGGCGACGGGGCATCCGAGCGGGACGCTGCCGCTGCTGCTGGAGAAGCTGAATCGTGTGCTGCCGGATGTGAAGGAGCCGCAGATGTATGCGACTCTGACGGCGTTCCGGCTGAATGCGGATGGGCGGGTGTGGTATGCGATGGCGGCGAGCCCGCCGGTGCTGCACTGGAGCCCGGTGCGGCGGGATTGGCAGCGGGTGGAGGAGGCGCAGTTTCCGCTGGGATTGTTGCCGGTTTCAGGATTTACGGGAGAGGCGATCGAGGTGGGAGCGGGCGATTTGCTGGTGGTGGCCACGGATGGAGTGCTGGAGGTATGCGACCGGCAGGACGAGGAGTTTGGGATCGAGCGGGTGGAGGGGGCTATCGCGGCGAATCCGCGGGCGCCGCTGAAGGAACTGGCGGGAACGATTCTGGCTGGGGCGAGAAAATTTGGGAAACAGACGGATGATCAGACACTGCTGATGATCCGGCGGTTGGGCGGGGACGCGAAGCAGCTTTCGTGAGGGACGGGTCAGGCGTGGATGGGTTCTTCTGCCGGAGTTTTGTGGAGAGCGCCTTGCCTATGCGCATGGCGGGTTTTTCGACGAAGAAATACGAGATGGGCACGGTGATGGCGAGCAGGGGCAGCAGGAAGCGGGTGAAGGTGGGCTGTGCTGGGAAATCGATTGCGGGCATCGTGAAGAGCTGCTGCCAGAGGTAGATTCCGTAGGAGGTGAGGCCGACGGCCTGGACGGGTCTGCTGCAGAGGACGGCTTTGAGCCAGGAGGCGCGTTCGAGGCTGTACAGAATGACCAGGCCGAGTCCGAGGGGGACGAAGAGGGAATCGAAGAGGCGTTCGAAGGTGGTGTCGGCGGGGACGGGGTGGTCGAGCAGGATGAGAGCGACGAGCGTTACGACTGCGGGGTGGACTCTGGCGGCGAGGTTGCGGGCTCGTTGCTCGTAGATGGCCATGAGGATGCCGCAGGAGATGCAGGAAAAACCGGCGCGAGCTTGCTCAGTCACGACGCCGTCTCCGCGGGGCAGGGCCCAGGAGAGGGTCCACGCGACGCAGAGCAGGAAGACGCAGGTGAAGAGGGGGCCGCGTCGCCGCTGTGGAGTGATGATCCACAATACGGGGAAGATGAGGTAGAACTGCTCTTCGACGGCGAGGCTCCAGGTGTGGCCGACGAGCCAGTTGACCTGGAGACTCCGGAGGTCGTAGAGAAATGCGGCAGAAGCAGCGATGGCGTGCCGGGATTCGTGAAGCGCACCGGTGAGCGTCAATATGGCAATGGTGGTGAGATAGAGGTAGAAGGGCGGAAGAATGCGAAAGACGCGGCGGGTGTAGAAGCCTTTGAGGGAGACCGATCCGTAGCGTTGTTGTTCAGAAATCAGGAGGCGGCAAATCACGAATCCGCTGATGACGAAAAAGGTCCTGACCCCCTGAGGGCCTGCATAGGCGAAGAAGTGGCGCAGCGGCGGGAATCGCTGCGCGAACTGGGGATGCTGAAAGAAGAAGAGGTGGTGCAGGAGAACGAGAAGGATGCTCACCGCGCGCCATCCGTCTAATTCGCGGATACGCGCGAGAGGGTTTTGCGGTGCTGGGGCGTTGGCCCGGATGGTCATTCGGCATCCTGCGCCAGGCCAGTATTGCATCGCGGCGGGGAAGTCTCGATTGCACTACCGGGGGATGGCGGTGGTGCTTCGGGGCGGGTTGTGGGCGAGACTGCCGAATGCGACGAATCCTGCCGTCGGTTGCAGGTTTATGGTGCCACGGGGTGCAACGTTATGCTGCCAAGAGTAGCGGTGAAAATCGGCCGTCTCGGAGGGTGTGACGCTTGTCGATCATCATCCGCGCCGGAGGCGTATGGCAGCCGAGGGAACGCGGGGAAAAAGTTCCGGGTGGCCGACCAACCCAGGCACTACTCGGGGAAATGGCCTCAATGAGTGCCTCGGCCTG
>PMSS01000270.1 GCA_003167515.1 Acidobacterium sp.
GCAGGATATAATCCGCCCCAGCGAATGATCTACAGGCGGAGTTTTTGGGCGGTGGTGGCCGCGTTCGTGTGCCTGCTGCCGTCGGCGCACGCGGCGAACTGGGAGCAGCCGGCTGCGGAATTGTCGAAGCAGATTGCGGCGATGGCGGGGCCTGGACCGGCGAGGCTGGTAGTCCGCAACAATTCGTCGCTGGCGAGCGGGGAGGTTCCGGCGATCCGCCGGCTGCTGGAGCGCGATCTGCGCGGGTTCGGGGTTGTTGCGGGCGGGGGCGACAGCGCGACTTTGATCAGGGTGACGCTTTCTGAGAATTTGCATGGCGGGTTGTGGGTCGCGGAAGTGGTGGAGGGGACGGAGGCGCGGGTGACGATGCTGCCGGTTGGTCTGGGCACGACGGCGGCGGCGGGCGGGCCGAGTCTGACGCTGCGCCGGAGTTTGGTGATCACGGAGACGGAGGCGGTGCTCGATGCGCAGACGTTTTCGATCGGCGGCGTCGAGCGGCTCGTGGTGCTGGAGCCGGAGCGCATTGTGACGTACATAAGGAATGCTGCCCCGCTGGTATCGGGAAGCGTGGGGTATGCGGGCTGGATTGAGGATCAGCATTTTGCGATTGGGCACGGGAGGCCGTTTCCGCGGGATATGCGGGGGGAGTTGGTGGCGGCGGGGGATCATCTATTCGATGCGTATCTGCCGGGGGTTTTGTGCAGCGGTACGAACACGGGGGCGCAGATTGCTGTGGCTTGCGCGGACAGCGATGATCCGTGGTTCGTTGGGGGGTTGGTTGGCGCGGCGCAGAGGGGGTTTTACAACGCGCTGCGCGACTACTTCACTGGAGTGCTCACGCCGGGATTCGGTATGGAGCTGGCGCCGTTTTACCAGGCGTCGGATATTCCGCGGCCGACGGGGACGGGGATGCTGATGGACGGCGTGGACGGCAAGGTCACGCTGATGGAGAGCAACGTTCTGAAGCCGGTGGGCGGTGCGAATGACTGGGGCAGCGACTTTGCGGTGATCCGCTCGGGGTGCGGCTCGGGAGTGCAGGTGGTGGTGTCGGGTTCGGGCGCGGCGGCGGCGGGTGACAGTCTGCGCGCGTACGAGATTGTCGGACGCGAGGCGATTGCGGTGAGCGCGCCGCTGCCGGTTGAGGGCGCGGTGACGGCAATTCATGCGGCCAATGACGGCGCGAGTGCAACGGTGATCGTGAGGCGGGACGGGCCTTTGCGCTACGAGGTATGGAATGGGTCGGCATTTTGTAATTAGCGCGCTGCTGGTTTGCGCGGCGCTGCCTGCCTGCGCGAGGACGCGTCCGCATTACGGCGGGACTTTGCGCATCGAGACGCAGGGGGATCCGTGGCAGGCGCCGGACGGCATTGCGCGGCGGCTGGTGCTGGATACGCTGACCACAGTGGGCGATGCGGGTGGGGCGTTGCCTGCGCTGGCGGTGCGATGGGATTCGCAAAATGCGGATCACCGGTGGGAGTTCTGGATTCGGGCTGACGTTCATTTTCAGGATGGAACGTTGCTGACGTCGGACGCGGTGGCTGCGGCGCTCGACGATACGTGCTCGCATGCGGGGGCGAATTGTCCGTGGAGGGCGGTGCATGGGGTCGGGCCTTCAGTGGTCTTCACGAGCGACTCGCCTGTGCCGGATTTGCCGGAGCTGCTGGGGCAGACGGAGTTCGCGATCGCGCGGCAGGATGCTTCTGGAGCGGTGTTGGGGACAGGTCCGTTTCGGGTGACGGGGTTCGCGAATGGCGCGCTCACCTTGGTGGCGAATGACGATTGCTGGGCCGGAAGGCCGTTTGTGGATGCGGTGGAAGTGCGGTCGCGGCGGATGGTTCGCGACCAGTGGCTGGACCTGAGCGTGGGGAAGGCGGACATCGTGGAGGTTCCACCGGAGCTGCTACGCCAGGCGCAGGAGCAGCACCTGAATGTGCTGATGTCGCGGCCGGTGGATTTGCTGGCGCTGACGATTGCGCCGGACGGTGCGATGGCAAGCCGCGAAATGAGGCAGGCTGCGGCGCTGGCGGTGGATCGCACGGCGTTGTACAACGTGATTTTCCAGAAGCAGGGCGAAGTGACGGCGAGTCTGCTGCCGGAGGGATTAAGCGGGTATTCGTTTCTGTTTCCTTCGGACCAGGAGCTCGACCGGGCGCGCGCGCTACGCGGAGGAGCGACTCCTTCGGGTCTGACGCTGGGCGCGTCGGATACGAGCGCTCCCATGCAGCTGGCGGCGGAGCGGCTGGCGCTGAATCTGCATGAGGCGGGTTTCAACGTGCAGACGGCTGCTGCGGGTTCACGTCAGACGGCGGCGCTGGAATTGCGGCGTGCGCATCTCGAGGCGGGGAGTCCGCGGGCGGCGTTCGATGAGATGCTGGCGCGATTCGGGCAAAATGGTACGGTGAACGGCACAGATGCGGCGGCGTTGTGGGAGGTGGAGCGGGGAATTCTCGACAACGAGACGATCGTGCCGCTGTTGTGGCTGCCGCGTGCGTGGGCCGCAGGTGAGCGGGTGCGCGATCTGAGGCTTTCGGTGGACGGCGAACCGCTGCTGGCTGACGCGTCGGTGGAAGGCGGGAAGTGACCCTTCGACAAAAGATGCTGCTGATGCTGGCGCTGACGGTGTTCGGCGTGGTGGCAGCGGTGGGTTGGACCGGGTCCGTGCGGGTGCGCCACGTCTTTGAATTTCTGGACCGGCAGCAGACGGATACGCTGGTGGGCCAGTTCCAGCACGAATTCAATCAGCGTGGCGCGGATACGGCCGAGGCGGTGAGCCGGATGGCGGCCAGCGATGCGCTGCGGCGGATGGCGTTCGACCTTGCGAACGGAGGGGATAGCGCTCCGTATCTGACCGTGGCTGTGCCGCTGGCGCAGGAGTACCGTCTCGACTACCTGGAGATTGTTGGCCACGATGGGAGCATCATCTCGTCACTGCAGTGGACGGCGCGGTTCGGGTATAAGGAGCCGGCGATTGCAGCGGCGGGCAAGCCCGCGTTCCTGAAGCAGGAAGATGTGCCTGATGGGTCGTCGCAGATTGGGTTGTTTGCGGTGCGCGCGGTGAACGGGTCCGATGCGCCGCTGTTCGTGGTGGGGGGCAGACAGCTGGACGCTGGGTTTCTGCGCGACTTTCCTGTGCCAGCGGGAACGCAGCTGCTGATTTACCGGAATGTGTCGGGGCCGTTCGACGCGCATAACTTTGCGGGGGCGACGCAGGGGGTGGACACGGCAGAGCATTTTCGCGCGCTGGTGGACGATGCTCGCACGAATGGGCGTAATGCCGAGGGCGTTGTTTATGTGACGCCTCGCCAGGAGGACAGCCTGAGCGTGACGGCGATTCCACTGACGGGTGCGGGCGGGGACGTTCTGGCCGTGCTGGTGGTGGCGAACTCGCGGCGCAGCATGGTGGAGGTGCAGAGGCACATTCGCGATATTGCATACGGGATCGCGGGACTTGGGATTATTTTTGCGGTGGGGGCGAGCTTGTGGATTGCGGCGCGCATTTCGCGGCCGATTGAGGAGCTGGCGCGAGCGGCACAGCAGGTTGCGGCCGGAGATTGGGAGACGCGGGTGGATATCCGCACGCTCGATGAGGTGGGCGATCTGGCGCGGAGCTTTAATAACATGACGCGACAGCTGGCGGAGCAGCGGGAGCGGCTGGTGCAGACGGAGCGCGTAGCGGCGTGGCGGGAACTGGCGCGGAGGCTGGCGCACGAGCTGAAAAATCCGCTGACTCCGCTGCAAATCACCGTGGAGAACATGGTGAAGGCGAAGAAGCTGCCGAAGAAGGAGTTCGACGAGGTGTTTAAGGAGAGCGCCGCAACGCTGACGGCGGAGATTGAAAATCTAAAAACAATTGTGGGGCGGTTCAGCGATTTTTCGAGGCTGCCGAAGCCGCAGAGTGTGGAGATGGATGCTCGCGAGGCAGTGCGGCGGGTGGTGAAGCTTTACGGACCGGCACTGGAAGAGAAGCACATCGAACTGGGAACGGCGATCAGCTCGGAACCGCTGCCGATTCTGGGTGACTCCGAGTTGCTGCACCGGGCGCTGTCGAATCTGGTGCTGAATGCGATGGACGCGATGCCGGAGGGGGGAACGCTGACGGTTTCCGCGACGCGGGCCAGGAATATGGTGCGCATTTCGGTAGCGGATACGGGCGCAGGGTTGACGCCGGAAGAATGCGAGCGGTTGTTCACGCCGTATTACACGACGAAGCAGCACGGGACGGGGCTAGGACTGGCGATCGTGCAGTCGGTGATCGCCGATCACAATGGGACGATCGGCGTAGAGAATGTGGAGAGCGGCGGGGCGCGATTCGCGATCGGGTTGCCGCTGGTGGAGAAGGCGGAGGCATGAGCAAGGCCGACATCCTGATTGTGGACGACGAGGCGAACACGCTGGCGTCGCTGGCGCGGGCGTTTCGGCTGGCCGGGCATGAGGCGACGGTTTGCGATAACGCGGCGAAGGCGCTGGAGCTGGCGAAGTCGCGGCCGTTCGATTTGATTTTGTCGGACGTGGTGATGCCGGGGCGGGACGGGCTGGCGCTGCTTGAGGATCTGAAGACGAACGGCGTTGCTGCGCCGGTGGTGATGATGTCGGGTCAGGCGCATATCGAGATGGCGGTGAAGGCGACGCGGCTGGGGGCGCTGGATTTTCTGGAGAAGCCGCTGTCGACGGACAAGTTGCTGCTGACCGTCGACAACGCGCTGCGGCTGAAGCGGCTGGAGACGGAGAACCGCGAGTTGCGGCGGCGCGTGGGGAAACACGAGCTGGTGTGGACGGGCGAGGCGATGCGACGGGTGATGGCTCAGATCGATCGCGTGGCGGCCAGCGAGTCGCGGGTATGTATTTACGGCGAGACGGGGACGGGCAAGGAGCTGGTGGCGCGGACGCTGCACGAGAAGAGTGCGCGAAGTGCGGGGCCGTTTGTGACGCTGAACTGCGCGGCGATTCCGGCGGAGCTGATCGAGTCGGAGCTGTTCGGGCACGAGAAGGGATCGTTTACCGGGGCGGCGCAGCGGCACATAGGGAAATTCGAGCAGGCGCATCATGGGACGCTTTTTCTGGATGAGATTGGCGACATGCCACTGGCGATGCAGACACGGCTGCTGCGGGTGCTGGAGGAGTCCGAGGTGGAGAGGGTGGGGGGCGACAAGCCGGTGGCGGTCGATGTACGGGTGGTCGTGGCGACGCATCGGAATCTTGAGGAGATGGTGGAGGCGGGGAGCTTTCGGCGGGATTTGTATCATCGCGTGGTGGTGTTTCCGATCACGCTGCCGCCATTGCGGGCGCGGCGTGAGGATATTGCTGCGCTGGTGGAGCACTTTGTGCGCCAGGTGTGCGCGCAGAACGGATGGAAGCCGGTGGCGTTTTCGCCGGAGGCGGTGGAGGCGCTGCGGGAGTATCCGTGGCCGGGAAATATTCGCGAGTTGCGGAATGCGGTGGAGCGATTGCTGCTGCTGGCGGTTGATGGAGTGGATGCCGCGACGGTGGAGATGGCACTTCCACGACGGGAGACGTTAACTTCGCGGGGCATGAAGGGGAATGCGGATGCGGGGGCGGGGAGTGGTTCGTTAGCGGAGCGAGTGGCGGAGTTTGAGCGGACGACTTTGCTGGCCGAGCTGGAGCGGAGTGGGGGGCACGTAACGAATGCGGCAAAGGCGCTGGGGCTTGAGCGGAGCCATTTCTATAAGAAGTGCCAGCAGCTGGGGATCGATGTGAAAGCGGAGCGGGCGTGAAGACCGCTGGGCGCACGGCTCTTCGGTAATCTGTCGCGGCAAGCCAACAAAACTTAGGCTGGAACTACCTTCTTTCAGAGTGCGAAAGCGGCTGCGCTGAAAATTGGTCCGGAGGATTGGGCCAACGACTCGCAGGTCGCATGCAACGACCTGCGGGCCGTTCCGATGAAAGGAGGTGAGGCCCTTGGACGGTAAAACGTCATGGACACGCATTGCCGTTACACTCGTCGTTGATTGGCGATTTGTAGCGGCTGTCGTGGTCCTGGTACTCACGCTACTGCTTCTCAAGTAGCACAACCTTCAGGGAGGGTCGCAACCTTCTGGAAGTAAGTCCAGCTTAGCAAATCGGTGGAAATTCGGACGGTTTTATGACCTTCGGACGGTCTTATAATCAATTTCGGCGGCCGGACGGGTCCGGCGTTCCCCTAAGGTGGAAGACTCAAAGTCGCAAATGGCAGAGGCAACCATAGCCCCTGTGCATGCGCCGGGCTGTATTAGGCTCAATCAAGGAGAGGCGCACTTCGAATCGCCCTGACGATTTCTCCGCGAGCAGCGAGATTATTTTTCAAATGAGCCAAATTTGCAGTCGCATTTCGATGCTGCATTTGTGCCGTTGGCATCTCAGTCGGGAGAGAGAAAGGTAATTCGCTCATTGTGTCCGTTTATGGCAATTGAGGTTAAGCCATCGATGGGCATCCAGCGGTCTTTTTCTTAATCAGACAGGCCAGGTACGCAGCCGATCCGATCCCCCACGGACGACCATTCGTAGAGGAATCCGCGCGCAGATGAGACGGCACGTGCCGGCACTTTAAGAGGTGCTGCTGCATGTACGTGAATTTTCTTCCTCCCCCCTTCGCTCGCAGAGTTGCGGCGTGCGCGATTGACTTTTTTAACAGACGACCGATTTCCAAAACAGGTTTTTCCGATGCAGGTTTGAGAGTCCGCCGCCTTCGTTCATGGCGTCCGGTATTCCTGGGGATGTTGTTGTGTTGCCTCCCTCTCGGTATGCACGCTGCCAGCCGGGCGGCGAGCGTTTCGCTGGCGGTGACCAGTCCAGCAGCGGGCAGTGTTCTGAGCGGATCTTCAGTGACCTTCACGTGGGCAACCAACAGCTCAGTCAGTGAGTATCAGCTGTGGCTGGGGACGACGGGGGTGGGCTCGAATAACCTGGGCAATTACACCTTCGGTTCCACGAGGGCCTCCACAATNNTTCGTGCAGCAGCGCATCGCTGACGGGAGCGGGGACGGACTCGTGCACGGTGACGCTGTCTGCTCCGGCCAACAGCGCGGAGACGGTGAGCCTGGCCAGCAATAATTCCGCGGTAAAGGTGCCGTCGTCGGTTACGGTTGCAGCGGGAGCATCGAGCGCCGCGTTTACGGCGACGGCGACGGCTGTCAGCACCACGCAGACCGCGACCCTGACGGCGACAGCGGGCGGGGTTTCGCAGACGTTTACGGTACTGCTGAATACGACGACGCCGGCGCTGAGTCTGAGCGCCACAAGCGTAGCGTTCGGAACTGAACCCCTGAATCAAGTTGCCACGGAAGCAGTGACGCTGACTTCTTCAGGAACGGCACCGCTGACGATTTACGCTGTCATGACGGGAGGATCGGGATTCTCGTGGCAGGGAATGGGCAGCACGCCCCTGACTCTGGCTCCCGGTCAGAC
>PMSS01000348.1 GCA_003167515.1 Acidobacterium sp.
AACCATCCCTCAGCGGCTAAAGCCGGAGCGATTTACAGTTCTTAGGGCACAGCTGAACAGCTTGCGGAAAAAGACGCCGATGACGCAAAAGCCGTCCCTCAGCGGCTAAAGCAAAATTCATTCCGCAGACTTTACGGTCCGGCTTAAGCCGGACCCTTTCAAAGAATCGAGTTTTTCCGCAAGCTGTGAAGCTGTGCCCCTTCAAAGCAATCAAGCTGTGCGCCCCCCAAGCAGTGAAGCTATGCCGCCTCGGAGCAGTGAAGCTATACCGCTTCCGAGTTACCGAGTTTTCCGGAAGCTGTTGAAGCCGTGCCCCTTCAAAGCGGGACTTAGATCCGAGGTTTTTTAAGGCCGGGGGTGGGGCGCGGGACGAGTAGTGGGTGCGTGTCAGGGGAGGTATTGGGCGGGGATTTTTTCGGTGGCATTTTCGGCTTGCCAGAGGATTTCGATGATGTGCCAGCTCTGCCCATCGTAGACAGCCTGGATGGAGTTGATGCCGCGGGCGAGGGGCTTGCCGGCGAGGGTGGTGGCGTAGGTGCTCCAGAGATGGGCGATGTGGCCGAAAGTCTCGGACTGATATTTGAGCTGATGCTCGGTGACGATGGCGTCGTTGTTTTTGGCGACGGCGGCGATCCAGTCGTCGATGGTCAGGACGTGGGGGCCGGTAGCGCCGACGGGGATCAGGCGGACGTTGGGAAGGAGGATCTGGCGAAAGCAGGCGCGGTCTTTGTTGGCGGGGCCGGAGATGGCGTCGTCGATGGCGGTGATGAGTTGGTCGAGAGTTGCGGCGGGTGGGCAGGCCACGGGGGCGGGGGTCTTGGTTTGGGCTTGCATTTGGGCGTGGATTGGGGAGAAGGTTGCGGTGCAGGCGAGGATGAGGACGAGGCTGCGCATGGTGGGAGTGTAGTGCACCCGTGCGCGGATAGATTTTCGGGAGTCCCGATGAACCTGGCGGATGCAGATTTCGTGGCGCGCGGGTTTGACGGTACTTCGGATTGAATCGGGGCATCAAGTCGCATTGACGTTTGAAGCGCTGGAGAGTTTGCTTCTGTGCGGCCTTCGGGCGGCGGGGGTACGGGAGTTGCCGATGTGCAGCAGGTGCCGAAGCCGGAGCCGGGACGGTCGGGTGGGTTGCCGGAAAGCAGTCCTCACCGGCTTAAACGTGGATCTTTTCGGATCGGGCTCATTCAAGGTTCATTCAAATCCAGGGGCAGCTCGTTCGCGAGCTGCCTTTCACTTTTCTGCGCATCTGCGAGAATGTCTGCAGCCATGTGTTCGCGTTTTTCTGCTTTGCTGTTTGCGTCGCTTCTCCTTTTAAGCGGGTGCGGCTATCACACCGTCAATTCCGCGGTTCATCTGCCGGGGACGGTTCATACGCTGGCGATACCGGCGTTCAAAAACAACACGCAGTCGTATCAGACGCAGGCGATTTTTACCGAGGCGGTGATTCGGGAATTCACGAGCCGGAGCTCGTACCGCATCGTGTCGGGCGAAGATCCGAGCGCGGATGCGACGCTGCGAGGGACGATCACGAGTTTTCAGATCACTCCGCTGACCTACGACAATACCACCGGGCAGACTTCGAGCTATCTGGTGACGATTGCGACGAAGCTCGAACTCGTCGATCGGCAGGGGAAGACGATCTGGCAGAATCCTTCGTACCTGTTCCGGCAGCAGTACGAGCAGACGCAGGATCTGGCGAGTTTCATCCAGGAAGACTCGGCGGCGACGCGGCGGCTGGCGCGGGAATTTGCCGCGGCGGCGGTTGCGGACATTCTGGAATCGTTTTGACGGCTCACCCCGCCCCCCAGGGGGTGGTTCTGCATGTCTCTTGTTATGTTGGAGTTGGACAGTAACTCTTTTCTTACGGTACCTGGCGGGCTATGAAAACAGGTCAGTTGACTCGCGGGTGCGATTGATTCATTCGCGAATGCGAGTGATGGGATGAAGCTGCCAGGGATGATGCTATCTGGAGCTGAACAGTCAGGGGTGCGAGGGGCAGGAGCGGGAGCGCCATTGTTTCCGGGCGCAGCTGCGGCGATCGCGAGTGCGGGCATGGTTGGCTTGTCCTTTCCATAATAGAAAGAGCCCGCGGATGGCGGGCTCTTTTCTTTTTTTACTCTATAAGTTAAGAATAGCAGGTTCGGAGGATAAAACTGCCAACTTTCCTGGCGTGGAAGTCGTGATCTATCAATGCTCATTACTTTGGATAAGTGGTGGAAACTTGACAAATTCGGGGAACCGCTCTGGCCGAGGAGGTTGAGCTCCAGGGCGGGGGCGGTGTTAGGCCGCATGCACTCCGCAGGTTGCAGCCGCCGTGAGGTGGTAATGTTACCTCGCTACGGCGCAGGCTTCGCTTTTATTCGGCGGTTTCAAAATGCCTCAGCACGGTACTTTCGGGCTGAAGCGCAGGATCAGGTAGTATTGACGATCGGGTGACAGGAGAGTTTGCTTCTTGCTATGGGGTGAACCTGGCCTTCTCCGGGTTTGGTTTGGGTTTGGTTGTGCGGTTTTTTTCCCAAGCTGTGAAGCGGTGTCCTTCAAGACGCCTCAGGGGCTAAAACCCCGACAACTTTTGTAGTCCCTACGGCACGACCAAGGTCTGCCCTGATACAAAAACGGAATGGTACACGGCAGTACTTTGGGTTGGCCCCAGGATAGGGTAGTGTCCTAATTTGGCTTTTGCTTTATCTCGTATTCGGCGTTTTTGCGTTCCCGCCAGTAGCGCGACAGCAGCTTGTCCTGCGCGGTTTGTGGCGAATTCGGGTACGGGCGTGGCATCCCGAAGCCCTCTTCCCTTACATACCAGAATTCGCGCCGCCAATAGGTTCCAAGAGTTTCGTATTCCACGAACCCGCAAAGGTGAATGAAGAGGGTTCCCGCGAATACTTCCGCAGTAAAAGCTGGCAAGCCCACCGGGAGCGGGTTCTGCTCATCATCCGGGAGGGACGACCAGAACCAAAATGGGACGGAGAAGGGAGATATAGAGGGAGCGAGAAGTTTGTCGGGCAAGCTCAGGATAAGAACACTGTCTTCGAGTGCCGCAGAGGGGTCTTCGCTGGACCTGGTCACGTACATTGCTCCAGCGTTCTTGCCGAGATAGGCGTTAGACGCCCCAATATTTCTCAGATCGATACTCGCTTCAAAGCTCCACCTATCCACGGGATTATCAATTGCAAACGACACCGCTTTAAGGTCAAGTCTTGCACGCTCCTTAGCCACCATCGTCCGATTCTGAGCAATCAATTCGTTCGTTTGATCTTGTATGGTGCGGAGAGTACAGACGCCGGCTCCCACGCCGACGATTCCCACGAGCGTGAGCAGGATGGTGGCTCCAAGGGAGATGTAGTCGTACTTGTCCTTCGCCGGAAGGCTGACAACTCTGATGCTTTGGTCGTGTTCAGCCTTTTGGGAGGGGTCTCTCTTTTGGAGTGCGGGGCCGTCTGTCTGCTCTACCAGAGCAGACGGAGCGTAAGCGGCTGGCTGTTGGCCCTTGGCAGCGCTGGTTGCCTGACGGCGCTGGTCGTCATAGTGGTACGCGAGCAGATTCAGGAACACCGCGACTATGAACAACTTTTGCAGCACGATGTCAAAAGTGTACCCCAAAAACAGTTGACAGGCACGCAATATCGGGGTACAGTAATTATATCGAGGCTGAACGATATGGCGAACGTCCTGAACACAGACAAGCAAATCGCAGCGGTACGTGACCGTGCTGCACATTCCACCTGTAGTTTCGCCAGAGACAGCCGTCGGAGCAGCCATTGTCCAGGAGTCGAGAGAACGTGACAGAAGCAAAGAAAACTAGGAAGCCAGGACGCCCAAAAATGCCGAGGGGCGAGTCGAAGAAGAAGTTCCTGCGCGTGCGGGTTACGTCCGAAGAACTGCGGGCGTTCGAGAAGGCAGCGAAGCAGGGCGGCAAGAGCGTGTCTGAGTGGAGTCGGGGCATTTTGAATGCCGCAATCGGAGGCTAAGAGCTGCGGATCTGAATTAGGACACTGCCCAGGGTCAAGTTTTATTGACGATGGGGATGACGGGGGAGTTTGCTTCTTGCTGTCCACCCCACCAGGCCAAAGTCGGGCCTGTCGGGGTCCCCGGCTGTGGGGTGAACCTGGNNAGTTTTGGGGTTTGGAGCGAGTGCTGCGTGCATCCCAGGTCTCAAGAGCGGGCAATGAGCTACCTGAATCAGCGCCTAAGAGACCCGGACTGGGAACCAGAACTGGACCTTTCTCCCGAGTTCCTGGACGATTCCGTTGATTCGATTCTCCTGTTTGCGGCCCCAGGAGTTGAATTATGTCTCGAAGAAAGTGATCGGAATACTCTCCGTTTGCTTT
>PMSS01000078.1 GCA_003167515.1 Acidobacterium sp.
GGTCAACGAGATGCCCGAGATCGTCAAAACTGCCGTTCCAGTGTTCTTGAGCGTGATCGCCTGCGCGGCAGACGAGGAGCCAATGTTGGTTGAGGCAAAGGTGAGGCTGGTAGGCGAAAGGCTGACTGCCGGGGCTGTCACGCTCGTGCCGCTGAGGGTTACAGTCTGCGGAGAACCGGGAGCGCTGTCGTTAAAGCTCAGAGTCGCCGTGAAGGTTCCTGCCGCAGTCGGGTTGAAAGTGAAGTTTGTGAGGCAGGATGCTCCCGCTGTCAGCGAGCCCGCACAGGAGCTTGCGCCATGGAAGAGCGAACCGTAGATACCGGTGATGGTGGGGCTGCTGGTAAGAGTGATAGTGGTCGAGCCCGTGTTGGTCAGGGTGACGGTCTGCATTGCTGACGCAGTACCGATGGCGGTCGAGGGAAAGGTGAGGCTGGTGGGCGAGGCGCTGATCGATGTGGTCGCAGCAACGCCTGTGCCCTGGAGCGCAACCGTCTGCGGAGAATTGGCAGCATTATCGGCGAAGCTGATCGCAGCCGACAGCGTGCCGGTCGCGGCAGGCTTGAACGTGACAGTAACTGTGCAGGAGGCGCTGGCCGCCAGCGTTGTGCCGCAGGTGTTGGTCTGAGAGAACGAAGAAAAGTTAGTGCCAGTTATGCTGACGCCGGAAAGGGTCAGGCTGGTTCCTCCGGAGTTAGTGAGCGTGACGGCCTGGGTTGCGGCTGTGGCACCGACCGGCGTTGAAGAGAACGTGAGGCTTGTAGCTGAGAGGCTGGACGCGGGCGCAGAGGTAGCGGCCTTTGGCCACCCATTCACCACATTGGCGACGTTGAGCGAGCCCAGGCCGGTGGCCTTGTCGTATCCGGCTGTCGCCGCATATCCTGGCAGGATTCCCAGCCCATCGCCGGAAGTCTGCGGGGTGCAGTTAGTCGTGCCGCCATAGCAAACGGCCGCGATCGTACCGGTATCGATATCGTTGAAGTAGCAGGAGCCCGAGTTAGTCGCCGATTCCGCGCTGCAGCTACCGTAGCTCTGCTTCGCGGCCAGGCCGTAGAGAACCGAGTTAGGATTGCCCTGGGATGCGCCCGCCTTCTGGTTGATCAGCGCCATCACACCCGCCATCACCGGGCTCGAAACCGAGGTTCCGCCCACTGCCATGTCCAGTGCGTTGGCGGGATAGCTGCAGGCAATAGGACTGTCGAAGCCCGGAGGCTGCGAATCGCAGATCAGATACGTAACGCCGAGGAAGCCGTTCGAGGCGAAGAAGGAAACATCGGGCACGGTGCGCTTGTCGGAAGACACGATTCCCGTAACCCCGGTCTGCCAACTGGGTTTGGCGTAGCCGCCGCCGCACGAGGATGGAGTGCTGCCATTCGATGTGGTGCAATTGCTCACGCCGCCCGAACCGCCAGTGGGCGGGATCACCTCTTCATACAAGCCGCCGCCGATTCCCTCGTTGGCCAGCAGCCAGTTGGCCCACTTCTCGGCGCTATAGTTCACGCCAAGCTGGCCGTCGAAATCGCTGATAAGGATGGGATTGGTCACCGTATCATTCCAGGGCACTTCCGGAATGTAACCGACGGCGTTGGACATATTCGGACTGCTGTTGCTGCCGCCCCAGTTAGCGCTGGTGGAGTTGAAATCGGTGCCGCCCACGGACACGTTATACGGAGTACTGGTCATGCCGCTGACGGTAAGGCCAAACTCGACGGCGTAATCGGCGCTGGGGTTATAGTAGCCATCGTCGCAAACCGCGGCCATCGAGTCGCCGCTCGAAACAAACACGGCGATGCCCTGAGTGTAAGCCTGCTGCCACAGGTTGGAGTACTCCTGATTGCCGGCAGTACCCATCCCCAGCTCGCACTCGCCGTAACTGACGCTCATGATCTTGGCTACATTGTTGTTGATGATGTAACTCTCGCTGGCATACAAGGCGTCGGTAGTCTGGCTCGTCTGGCTGCTCGTAACCAGCACAATCGACGCGCCGGGAGCCGCTGCCCCTGACCACTCCACGTCCAGCGTGTTCTCCATTCGATCGTCGAGCAGATTCGTGGTCCCGGGATCGGAGTTAGTGACGATAACCGTGGGGACTTTAGCCGGCAGTCCCGTGGCCGATCGGAAAGTCGCCACATCGCTCAGCACAATGTTGCTGGTTCCCGCAAGGGCCACGGTTTGGCCCGTGCCATTGATGGGTGTCGAAGCGGTCCACAGCGACTTGTAGTTATAGATAGTGGCCATGTCATACGGCACGAGTAGCTGGTAGCCGTCTCCCGGGGAGTAATGCGGCTGCAGGCTCCGCATGCCGGTGACTTCTGTGGGCCCGGCAATGAGACCGCCGTCCTTATTCGCCCTGGGAAAATCTCCCGGCCCACTGAGCGGCGACATTTGGCCAGAGGAGTTCAGCCCCAGCTGAGACAGTTTGTGATGCTGCGGCCTGGGAAAGAAGTTATGCAATGCTTTGACGCCAACTACCACCGGCGTCAGCGCCGTGGGGATACTGATATCGCTCACATTGGCGATATGCGCCACGCCGCCTGAGGTGATGGAGTGTATCTCGGTATGGAACGCCGCTTCGACCTGGCCCACGTTACCACTGAAGCGAATGCTGGTTCGCGAGGCCGAAATCTCGTTGATGGTAAACCCTTGACTTTCGAGCCAGTCGGTCACCGCCTCCAGATCGCTCTCTGCGACACCGTAGGTTGCGCCGAACTCGGCCGGTGTCAGCCACTGGTGATACTCAGGCGAGGCGGGATCGTACTGTTGGACATTCAAGGACTCGAGCGCGGCCTGCTGCGCCTCGGAACGATAGAGGACAAGAATCAGATCTCCCATAACCTCCGATGGCGACAGACGGCCATTGTCGATGGCATTGCGAACGGCTGGATGCGTGCTGCCTGGGACAGTCGTCAGCTCGGAGTTGTCCACGCGACTCTTGATGCGAGCCGGTGCAGGAGCAGAGTCCGTTACCTGGCCACGAAGCTGGAGAGTCGGGGACAACAGAATAAGTGTTACGACACCCAGAGATGCAGCAGAATGAAAAAGACGTGTAAGTCCTGACGCCCAACCGATCCTTAGTTCGCCCAAAGTACGCATAGAAGGCCCTTCTCCGTGCACAGTCGAGATTTAGCGGCAATGGGCTTCTCATCGGACCATTTTGGTAAAGCGTCAGCATATTTTCCTGTTTTGGGATTAATTATTGGTGTTTTCTAATATCAGGAGTGTCCGGATTTCGTACAGGTAGTCCTGGAAATCCAGCCAGCCTTCGAAGTAGCTCTAACAAATGTGAGCGGTTTTGGAGGGCATCAATTCTTACCCTTCTCTCCCGCAGACTTCAGCGCGGCGCGTCATCGGAAGATGCGATGTGCGCACAGCGGCTCATTGTATGGAAAAGCAATCGAGGTCGTTAGCGAATGAGATGGGGCCAGAATACCGACGCTGGATTTCCGTCCGCGTCTCATTCTCCTTCCCCAGAGTTCGCAGCATGCGATGCGACAGCACCAACTGCCTGACATGAGCATTCGCGGCCGTTATTCCGATGACCGAAGGCGGCATATGGAGTCGTCTTTCCACCCCGGTGGCACCCTCAGGCACAGCGTTATGCGCGACAAATAAGTCTGCGTTCATAGCCAGCTGCGTCAGGCCTTCCCCTTCGCCGTTCGTATCTCCGCTGAACGCGATGCGCTTGCCGCCCATTTCAACTCGCCATGCCAGCGCGGGAAATGCGCCATGGATCACGCGGACCGCGTACAGCGTAATGTCGCCGATGTGCCCCACAAGAACAGGCATCGATCCCGCCGCAACATTGTGCGGCTGTAGCTGATAGCTTCCTCCCTCGCCCGGCTCCACTAACTCGCTCAGATAACGCCACGCCCCGTGTGGATCGCCGAACAGGTCATGCACAAACTCCGTGGTCGAAGGCATGAACTCGTTTCCAGGAGGCCCGAACACCGGCAGCGGCCGTGTGCGGTCTTCAAACCAGGAGGAAAAAATCAATGCCGGAAAATCGCCACTGTGATCGATATGAAAATGGCTGAATAGAAAAACATCCACCTGCGACATCTGCGCTCCGCTCTCCCCGAAGCGAAGAGCGCTTCCTCCCCCAGCATCAACCATCACGCGCGCACGACCGTGGTCCCATATCAGGTAACTCGTGGATGCGCGCTTATCCTGCAACTCAGGCCCGCCCGAGCCGAGCACCTGCACCGCCAGCCCTGCCGATCCGCACGATTGCGCCGCCACAGGCGAAGCTTTCCCCAGAGTTATAAGGCACGCAAAAACAAGCAGAGCCTTTGCGGATTGTGCCAACGAGTACATATCGATGAACCGTTAGTTTCCGAACTGCCGCAGATGATGATCGACGTGCTTCCAGCTCAGCGCATTCCATTCATCATTCGTCAGCGGCCCAAACAAGAAATGCGCCGGCCCCGCACCGCGCGGTGCGGCCGCCAGTTGCTCTGCCCGCTCCACCACCCGCCGCCGATCGCTTTCGAAATCCCCAGGCACCGTCTCCAGCAACTCCCGCGGGGCCTTCGCCCCCTTCGGCATCGGGATCACATGAATCGCCAGTTGTTTCATCGGAAAATGCCGCAGCATGCCGGGCCCTGCTGACGGTATCTGCAATCCACCCAGCCCTTCGTTCAGCGCATCCGCCAGGTGACACATCATCCGCGGCGCATCGAAGCTCCCCCACCGCGCTTTCGACTCGGGCGTCAGTCGCGCCAGCCGCTGGACCAACTCCTGCCGTACCGATTCGTTCCGTAACGTCGGCATGTCGTACCCCCTTCGAACTACCGCCCCATTCTCCCAATTCCCTGCACCGTCGTCCAGAACCTCTCCGGAACCAGGGGGGCAGGAACCGCTGAATCAGCACAGCAGAACGAAATGGGGCAGTCGCAGCCGGCAACAAAAGGCCTGCCTCCGCAGCATCCTCTCGGTACACTCTCTTGTTTTTTGAAAAGGATTGGCGCGAAGCGCCCCCAGCCCAGCTAACCCACGCCTACCGCACGAGGTGCAGAATCACCTGGTTCGTCGCCAAAGCCGCAACATACGCAAGCACGCTCATATAGACAAACTGCAGGGCCGGCCACCGCCAGCTGTTCGTCTCCCGCCGCACGATCGCAATCGTCGAGGTGCACTGCAGCGCGAATGCAAAGAACACAACCAGCGCCATTGCGCCGCCCAGCGTGAGGTCATGCCGCAGCGCCGCCTGCAAACCCAGCGACTGCGTCGCCGGATCGGCCCCGTACAGCGTGCCCAGCGTGCCCACAATCACCTCACGCGCCATCACCGACGTCAGCAGCCCGATGCCAATCTTCCAGTTGAACCCCAGTGGCTTAATCACCGGCTCGATCAGTTGCCCCAGCCGTCCAATCAGGCTCTGCGCCAGGTCCGCATGGAACGGAATGTGGCTCAGTATCCAGAGCACAATCGTCACGGCCAGAATCACCGTGCCCGCCTGGCGCAGAAACACCCTGCCGCGATCCATCAACCGCAAACTCAGCGAGCGTACCGTAGGCAGCCGATACTGCGGCAGCTCCAGAATGAACGGCGCCGACGACGCTTTCAAAATCGACGACTTCAGCAACCACGCCGTCGCCAGCGCCGCCACAAAGCCCAGTACGTACAGCGAGAGCATCACTGCCGCCCGCAGCCCGAACAAATCCCCCAGTATCGGCTTGTTCGGTATGAACGCCGCGATCATCAGCATGTAAATCGGCAGGCGCGCCGAGCAGGTCATAAACGGCGCCACCAGGATCGTCGCAAACCGGTCCCGCTTATTCTCGATCGTCCGTGTCGCCATAATCGCCGGCACCGCGCACGCATACGCAGACAGCAGCGGAATGAACGCCTTCCCGTTCAGCCCAATCGACCGCATCACCCGATCCGCAATCAGAGCCGCCCGCGCCAGATAGCCAGAGTCCTCCAGCACACCAATAAACAGAAAAAGTAACAGTATCTGTGGCAAAAACACCAGCACCGACGCCACGCCTCGCCACACACCATCGATCAGCAACGACTCGAGCCAATTCGAGCCCATCATCAACCCGATCCGCTTGCCCACGCCATTCAGCAGATCGCCGAACCCGTCGCTCAGCGGCTGCCCGATCGAGAACACCACCTGAAACACCGCAAACACCACCACCAGAAAAACCAGCGGTCCCCAGATCCGATGCAGCAGCACGCCGTCGATCCGCTTCGTCCACTCGCTCGAAATCGGCGCCTTGTATTTCGTGCGCAAGCTGATGCCTGTCGCCCATTGCCGGTACGAACGCGGATTCCCCATCACCGGCAGCTCAATGCGCCCCAGTGCCGGCTTCTCCGAAGGCGTCCCCAGCGAGCCGTTTTGCTGCGGCAGCGGCTCCGCCTTGCGATTCAGAAAATGTGTGATGGAATCAAGCCCCGCGCCTCGCGTAGCGCTGATCTTCGCCACCGGCACGCCCAGCTCCTGAGCCAGCGCCAGCGTGTCCACAACCCCGCCTCGCGCCTCCATCAGGTCGCTCATGTTCAGCAGCACCAGCGTCGGCAGTCCGAGGCTCAGCACCGGAGCCGCCAGCATCAGTTGCCGCCTTAGCTGCAGCGAGTCCAGAACCAGCAGGATCGCATCCGGTGCCGGCGTTCCCGGCATCTCGCCGCGCAGCACCTCGATCGCAACACGAGCGTCTTCGGAATACGTATCGAGCCCGTAGATTCCCGGCAGATCGATCAGCGTCAGATCGCTGCGGCCGATCCCATTCAGCCGCCCCACCCGCTGCTCCACCGTCACACCCGGATAATTCGCGACCTTCTGCCGCAGCCCCGTCAGCCGATTAAACAGCGTCGACTTCCCCGAATTCGGCGGCCCCACCAGCGCCACCGTACGAATCCGTCCCGCCACCCGCGGTTCAATCGGGACTTCAATCGTCGCCGTGCTGCAGCAATCACTCATTGCTTATCTCGTATCAGGCTTCTCGTATTCGCGAACCCGAATCGCCTGCGCCGTGTCGCGCCTCAGTGCCACTTCGAACCCGTCAATCGAATACACCGTCGGATCCCCCGCCGGCGCCCGCCGCACCACCACCACCCGCGCCTCCGGAACAAACCCCATATGCATCAGGTGATGCTGGATTTCCCGAGGCAGCTCCAGTGACTCCACTACGCCGGTCGTCCC
>PMSS01000079.1 GCA_003167515.1 Acidobacterium sp.
CAACGGCATCTGCGATAGTTCTGCCAGAGCGTACCTCATTGATACGGTTAAGCGACTCTCTCCGCATCCGCGATAACATCGCTGGATCATTCGAAAGCATCGACAATCGCTCGATGAACTCGCTTGCCGTACAACAGATGAAGCCGCTACTCGCGTCCACGACAATTTCCGGCATCTGTCCTACCGGCGTTGAGAGGACAACGAGACCGCGCTGCATCGCATCCATGGCCGGCAACGGCCCGCCTTCCTGGAAGGATGTGACCATGTATATCTGCGATCTATCTAGATATGAGATATACTTCAGTTCGGGAAGGGGACGGCGATCGTACTTTGCGTAGAAATCGATCGGCAGCCCTTTTGTGCGACTCATTGTAGCAACTTCACGGAACAGTTCGAATCGCTTGCGTCGATAAATGCGACCAACCGTGGTTACTCTCAAACGACCGCGCGTTTCGAGAAGAGGTGACGGAATAGCCGGCAGTAAAGAGGTAGTAGGCACGCAGATAGCAACTACACCTTCCTCTGCCAAACAGTCTCTCATCTCATGAGAGGTACACACGACGAGGTCCGCTTCTTTAAATAGTTCAATATCGCCGGGATTCGCGCGATGAGATCTCCAATCGGGTACCTCATCGAACAGTTCACGGGGATCATGGACGCAGACTATGGAGGGTCGCGTACGAACGACCCTGAGGCAAGCGCGGAAGATCTGCGTATATCCGAACACGACCAAATCGTGCTCATGCTGAAGCTCCGGTTTCGCGATGAAGTCCTCGACATCTACCATTGTGCATGTGACACCGGGAATCGCCGAAAACCATTCGATACCGACGTTGTAAATTGCCCAAGCTCCTTGATGGACGAAGAGAACCCGTCGTTTCCCGGTGGCGTCTCCAACGTGGCGAATCGGAATCCTATCTTGCCGCGAACTGAACAGCTTATCGCGGGCATCCTTAAGGAGTTGGTACGGCCCCGCGACACGTAATCTATATTGCAAGTTGTCTATCATAGGGTGGAAAGTGGCCGCGGCCGCTGCGCGGCCCTAGTCTCCAGAGTGTAAGAGGGAGCGTGGTAGCGAAAGATCTCTCTACTCGGCCAGTTCTGTGGCAGCCCGCGAATTGGCGTCCGCCACACTCATTGCGGATGGCACAGAATTGCGCGCAGCGCGTTTCTCAGATGTGCCGCTGCTTTTTCGAGGTACTTCCCCTAAAAACGCCAATCGAAGCCATGCGTTCTGACCGATCAGCGCCGTGAGGAGGTAGGACCCCGCCAGAGCCCAACATGCCACCATCCACCTGGAGTGGATATGCCGGTGCAGCAGCGGCAGGCTCACAGCTTCATGCAGAAACATGATGCCCATCGACCTTCGCCCCAGCGATGCGAGGCCGCGCGCGATGACTGGCCAGTCGCTTATCCACCGCGATACCGCAAAGACACTCAGAACCCACGCGAGGCTGATCTCGGGGGTCAGCAGCGCTTTGCCATAAACCGCGTCCCGCATGTCATAGGCCAACCCAATTCCTCTGCACACCATCACTGCACCAGTCAGTGCAATCGGGACCGCCATGGCTGTCACCACGCGCGTTTGTGGTATCCGCCGATAGCCAGCGCCAGCCAAAAACATCGGCAAAGCGGCGAGCGCGACGTTCGCATCCCAGGGAATCTGCCACACATGGAACGCGCCTGCCGTGGCATACGCTGTGACCAGAGACATCATCCCAATCACAGCGACAACACGGCCACTCCACTTTGTGAGGAGTAGGTTCGCAACCTGCTGGGTAATAAAGAGGCAGGTGACAAACCAGAAGATCGAAAGCGATCCTTCCAGCCTTACACCTCCAAACGCGCAGTTTTCAAGCGCCTGACGTACCGATTCGTTGTGCCGTATAGAGTAGAGAACTTCAAGAGGTGACAGTACAAGCAGGAAGCTGAAATAAGGGAGCAGGAGATGAACCGCCTTCTTTCGCAAATAAAGGAGCAGCGCGGGCTCTGTGCGATGAAGATACCCACTCAGAAAGAAGAACAGCGGCATGTGAAATAGGAATAGCGCTTGCACCAATTGCCACTGCAGGACGGTATGTCCAATGACAACCGCCGCAATCCCAACGCCTTTGCACACTTCGATCCACAGAACGCGCTTGTTCTGCACGGCTTGTGCAACTTCCGGCATCACTCTTTCACATCCTCACATCGCGAAATGCCGCACACGAGCGCATCGCTCGATTCGGACTAACATGCGTTATATCTGGACGTTGCTCCTGAGCGGCGCGATGACTTCGAGGCTTTGCTCAGTGCACTCACGCCTGGTCAGCAACCTGCTTCGGGTAAACGGCTGGCCTCGGCGTGTCGCCACCTGCGAGCGAGCGGCTCAGATACCGGCGGCAGGACGCGGTGTTCCTCTCGAATAACAGATACAGGAGCCACGCATACACGTAGGCGACTGAGACTAGGAAACCCGCTGCCAGAAGATGACGTATGTCTTTATGCCATGGGCCCCAGGGGTTGATGATCAACCCCGTCATGAAAGTCACAAACGGAAGATGAACGGCATACAGCGTGTACGAGAAACCTGCGAATCCCCTCGCAAGCTTTGTATACACACCCCATCGCAACGGCTCGCGGTAGTGGAGGATCACATAGAGGAAAAGTGCGAAGCTCACACCCGGCAGCGCATCGGCCACCAGCGAAGGGAAGGCATGTATGCGAGCCAGGGCGTTGGTTCCGATGAATTGCACTGCAGCCGCCGCCATAGCAACCCGCCGATAATGATGAGGGATCAGCAGGGGCGTGACAGAGACCCCGAATCCTAGGATCCAGATCGGAAACAGCATCGCTATCTTGGGCCCGACAACCACGAGAATGCAAACCCCGACCCCAAGATTGATTAGGCGACCTAAGATCGAACGCGATCCGACAATGGCCACAAGCAGTGCCGGAAACGCCAGATAATACCAGTACTCGTTGGCCAGGCTCCAGAGTGCAGAGTTGGTTCCGAGTACCGGCACGTAAATGGTCTGCAGGAACAGAGCGTTTCCAGCCAGCACCTTGAGGTTGAGGTCTTGGCCCACACTCGTCGTTACCATGCTTTGGCCGGCAGGAGCTGTATAAATATTGTGAGAACTGGCCAGGTAATGAGTCCCAGCATAGTCAAGGCCGAAGCCCAGGATCAGAGCCGGCAGAAGGACAATTCCCAGCCGCGTCACACGCTGAATCAGATACGTTCGCCAGCGCCACCGGCCTTCGCGAATCATGCGCCAGGCGCTGTTTCCTACCAGAAAGCCGCTCAGTATAAAGAAAACAATCACCGCCTGATGTCCCATTCCAGGGATCTGCGCACTGGTGGTCGCGCCGCTCAGGCTACGTAACTTGTAAACGGCGCGCTGCCCGTGATCCCCGAAGAACAGCAGGCGAGCGTGGCCAGCGACCACGACAAAGGCAGCGAGCGCGCGTATCGCATCCATGTGGATGGAATACGCCGGCAAGGGAGCGCCCTCACCCGAGCGGTGCAACTGCTCCACGCGATTTGTTGCTGCGCTGTCCATCGGATAGTTCCTACGCTGCACGTCACCGAACTGTTGATAAGCAAATGTGAGGCGCTGGTTCCCTGCGTCGAGGCTGGTGCGCGATACGATTCCCTTCCGCTACGCGCGCCAGTGCCCCACAGCAGGATCACGATCCCTGCGTTGGCACAGGCTGCCGCAACCCTACTGCGCGGCCAGACCTGCCACGGCGTTCTTCACCTGTGCTTCCACCCAGCGATACTGTTTCTCGAGGCCCTCCGCGAGCGGCCGCGAGGGGGCCCATTGCAGCTTCTCCCGGATCAGCCGGTTGTCTGAGTTACGGCCGCGAACACCCAGGGGGCCCGGAATGTGCTGGATAGTGATTCTCTTCCCGGCAACTTTCGCAATCATCTGAGCTAACTGATTGATGGTGACCATCTCGTCCGAACCAATGTTGACCGGACCCGTGAAATCCGACTCCATCAGCCGCCGGACACCGTCAACACATTCATCGATGTAGAGGAATGACCGCGTTTGCTTCCCGTCACCCCAAAGTTCAATCAACCCGCCGTCGTCCGCTTCAGCGACCTTGCGGCACGTGGCTGCGGGCGCCTTCTCCCGGCCTCCGCACCATGTCCCTTCAGGCCCAAAGATGTTGTGGAAGCGCGCGATGCGAACCTGAACGCCGTGGTTCCGCATGTAGGCCATATACAGACGTTCGCTGAATAGCTTTTCCCAGCCGTATTCGCTGTCAGGTGCCGCCGGATACGCCGATTCCTCTGAGCAATTCGGATTACCCGGATCCAGCTGATTATATTCCGGATACATACACGCGGAGGATGAATAAAAGAACTTCCGCACCCCAGCCTGGCGCCCCCACTCGAGCATGTTCAGGTTGATCGTCGCCGAGTTATGCATCACGGCGGCGTCATGTTCGCCGCTGAAGATGTAGCCTGCGCCCCCCATGTCCGCGGCCAGCTGATAGACCTCGCTGATACCTTCAACGATCCCCCGCACGACGTCCGTTTCACGCAGGTCGCCTACAATAAACTCGTCAGCGGCCGTGACGGCGAACTCGTGCCGCTTGATATCGACCCCGCGTACCCAGTACCCTTCCGACTTGAGCCGCCTCACAAGATGCCCGCCAATAAATCCGCCCGCGCCTGAAACAAGAACCTTCTTCATTCTCATCCCCCATTACCATGTAGATTGTGACCATATGTTGCCATTGATTATTTATTACTCATTGCGAGTTCGGCGAATACCACAATAACTGCCATGCAAAAAGGCAGATAAACCGCGGATTGTGCTTAAGATACCTCTTCCAGAGGCGTTTCGGCTCGATGGTAAGGCGAAAGAACCATTCCATTCCTATGCGCATCATCCACCGCGGAGCCTGCGGCTTCGTGCCCGCAATAAAATCGAAGGCCGCGCCGACACCAATCATCACGGCATTTACTCGTCCCCTATGGTCTGCCATCCAACGCTCCTGTTTCGGCGTGCTCAGCCCCACGAAAATAATGCGGACGCCGGACTGGTTAATCTCCCTTACGATCTGCGCGTCTTCCTCCACAGATAATTCACGGAAAGGTGGTGAATAGGTAAACGGAATCTCCACGTTCGGGAAGTGTCGGCGGACGTTCTCGACCATAAGTGACAGTACCAGGGGTGACGCGCCGTAAAACCCGATCGGTATACGCGCTTCCACCGCTCCCTCAATCACGATCGGAGTCAGATCCGGGCCGTAGACCCGCGTCGCATCTTTATGCCCCAGAAGTCGAAGAGACCAAACCAGCGGCATCCCATCGGGCGTCACCAGATCGGCGTGGTTCATGATCGTTTGGAATTCATTCGAGTCGAACGCTTCCATCACGTTGTTAACGGTCGCCACACATACATACCGCGACTCTTTGCCCGCTGCCCACTCGCATACCGTTCCCGCAGCATGCTGGAGACTGGTGGCATTCACCTTCATGCCGACAACGAATTCCTCTGCCGCTGCATTTCTCATAACGATCCGACCGTACCTGCTGGGTCTCGTTGAAGGTCCCCTACCGTTACACCAATCGAAGCTGGCGCTTGATATGCCACAGAGTTCGGTTCGGGCTAAGTAGGGCCGCGGGCGCAGTGACCACTGCAGCCCGCAGCCATTTCCCCTCGGCGCGCAATCGGATCGCCCTTCTATAGAGAGCGGAGGCGCGGCAATCTGCGCGGGCCCGCGCCTTTGGCAGAAAGGATCTTTGCGACCATTCCTTGTCAAACTCCGCAACGCTCGGTTCGCTTCTTCCCTCGACTCTTGCCTTCGCACATGCCACTCCGTACGCCAGGATCCGGTTGACCTCAAGCACGCGCACCACCGTCGTCATCTGGTCGTGCAACCGGTAGAACTGCAGTACATCGGGCAGATTGTGGAGCTTGCCCACATCGCTCATCCGCAGGAAGAAATCGCAGTCAGCGCCTGGCCCCGGGAAATGATGCCCGCCAATTGCAAACGCTGCATCCTTGCGGAACATTGTCGATGGATTGTGCATCGCCGGTCGCCCGTCCAGAATCGCCCGCCTGATCTGATCGTGATCCTGGGGCTGTCGCGGAGGCGATACGATCGCCGCTCCCACGAGAAACCGGAAACCTGCGCCCAGCAGCACCACATCCGGATGCGCATCCATATACTCCGCTTGGATTTTCAAACGGTCCGGGTGAGCAACATCGTCCGAGTCCATGACCGCGAGCAGACTGGCTCGGCTGGCGGTAATGCCCGCATTCGTGGCGTGCCCGGCTCCCCGAGAACGCTCGGTGATGACTCGCACCCTTGGGTCCGATACAGATCTCGCATAATCCTGGCTTCCATCCGTTGAGCCGTTATCGACAACAATCAGCTCGAAGTCCTCCATTGTTTGAGCGAGAATGCTGTCGATGGCCTCAGGAAGGTACTGTCGCGTGTTGTAAGACGGCATGATAACGGAGACGCGTTCACTCATATCAAATGGTCCCTTAATCGGCGCATAACTCCCGCCGTATTTGCAAAACGGATGTTCCAGAAATGCAGAGCCTGAAGAAGTCGCGACAGCTCCTCAGTGTGTGCGCTCACGCATATCGACTCCGGCCAGAGTCTTTACATAAGGAGAGACCAGATACAAAGGCCATAACCAACCGTAGTGGCGTCGCGTGTAAAGGAACCACTCTCTCGGATTCATCCCACGCGGAGACATCAGGTCTTGCCAGCGCCGTCCGACCGACAGGGCACCGTCTTTCCACGTTCCCTGACTCGAGTTCTGCCTGCAGGTTCCCAGATAGCCAGGCGCAACGATGATTGGAAAACCGGCCTTTTTGGCTCGCAGTCCATAGTCATGATCAGCGAGACGGTGCCGAAAACTCGACTCCATGTTGCCGCAGACCTTCGCCACTGCAGCCGAAATCAGGACTAGATTGCCGTTCATCGTATCGACCGCTGTTGGCCGCTGATCGTCCGGATCGACTGGTACAAGCGCGAATCGGTACCATCGCCGCCGCTCGACCCACCCTCCATAGGTCCGCGCACCCGTCTCCGGATCGCACGTGCTTCCCACGATGATGGCTGGCCCCTGCCCCGCTGCGATCTCTTCTGCGCAACCCAGTAAACGAAGAAGAGCGTCATCCGTCAGTTGCGTATCGTCGTTCCACCAGACGTACCCATCGAAGCCCTCCGCCATGGCTGCGCCAAAGGCCATTCGCATGGCTCCGACCCACCATAACGAACCGTCTCCGCGCAGGAGTCGCACCGCCGGAAACCGTTCTTCCACAGCAGCAGCCGTTCCGTCCGTACTTGCATCGTCTACCAGAAAAACGGTCACCTGAACCCGCGCTGGCAGCCTCTGTCTGAAGAGCGATTCAAGCCCGCGAAGCGTGACCGCTTTCCGATTAAAACAGCTTGCAAGTACAGCAATACGAGTTACCGGCGCAGTTTTCACCGTACCTCCAGAGCTATGTTTGATTCGCCTGTTTCCCGAATCCCGCCTGCTATCGGCCCTGTAGTCCGCTTTGCTTCACCCAGTCGTCGCCCGAGCGGTCCTGGTCGAGGGCAGAAAGGTCGAGCCGCGGGCTCGGTGACTCGCTGTTGCGGGCATAGAAGCGCTCCGCCGGCGTCGCCATCTTGAGGCTCTGGTGCGGGCGATTGGTGTTGTACTCCTCCACCCAGGCGTCGAGG
>PMSS01000067.1 GCA_003167515.1 Acidobacterium sp.
GCCTGCGTCTTGTCTCCGCATTTTGCGCATGGCTGTCCTACCAATCCGCATACTTGGTGCCGTTGAGCGCCGTGCCTTGCGACTTCGAGTACACGTCGAAAACGCTCTGCCCGCCAAACGAGTCCGAGGTTGGATCGTCCTGCATCGAGCGCANNGAATGCGGCGCAGAAACTTCACTTTCTTGCTTTGCACGTCCACCCCGTTCACCAGCGTGTCCAAGTCGGGCGGATAATTCTGACTGTCCACCTTGGTCTGGAACGCGCCGCGGTCCGCCGCATCTTTGTAGTGATCGATCGCGTCGCGCATCTCCCACAAATCGCGCTGCAGTTCGCGCTCCCGGTCTCGTTTCACCTTGAATCGCGCCACGGGCACCGCCGCCGAGGCAAGAATCGCCAGGATCGCGACCGTCACGATCAGCTCCATCAAGGTCAGGCCGCGCTCCGTGCGTTTTCGGATTGGCCGTTTGCTGCTCATCGGCGCCGCACCCTACTTCACCACGATCGTCGTCTGCGCCCGTTCAGCCGGCACCGGCTGCTGCGCACTCGTCATGGCCCCAGGCCGTGTGATGCTGATGGGCGTGTTGCCCGCCACCTTCGCCTGGAAGGTCAGGACGCAGACCACGCCGGCTCCGCTCACGCCGACCGCCCCCGGCGGGCGTGAAGCGTTGATCGTAAGCGTGCCGGGCCCGTCATCGCGATGCACCAGCGCCACCGCTTGCCCATCCCGGCCCAGAAAATCTCCATCGCCCACATTCATCAAAGAAAGCTTCGCCGGATCGTATTGGACCTGCAGCGGCACGGAAGCAATGTCTCTCGCCCCGGTCACCACAATGGGAACCTGGAACGTGCTGCCCGCTGCCACTGATGGACCGGACGACGGCACCAGCGAGAAGCGCAGTCCTGGCGGTGGTGCCCCAGGGCTAGACCCAGGTCCGGATCCAGTTCCAGGCAGAGCCGCCGAATTCGGTGTCGAAACGGGCGGACCGGCCTGCGCGGAAGTTCGCATTTGCGCCAATGCATCCGGTGCGGCCGCTTGCGCGCTCTGCCCCGGCACTATGCCAATTCCCGGCTGCGCTGCTGCGGGACGAATTGGCGGAGCTATGGGCGAAAGATCCCCCTCGGTCGACATGTGCCGCAGTTCAATCTGCTGGCCGGCGCCGGTGTCAATCGGCCGCAGGTTCGACGCTGTCAATTCCGGCGAGCGCACAACGTGCGGGATGAGGAGGAAAACAATCTCGTCGTCCGTGATCTGGTGATCTTTCGATCCGAAGAGATATTTCAGAATCGGAATCGAGCTCAGCCCTGGGATGCCTGTCCAGCTCTGAATGTCCTGCTGATTCAGGATTCCGCCGAGAATGGCCGCCTCTCCCTCGCGCAGCCGAATGGTCTGCTCGCTTTTCTTCTGCGCAATGATCGGCTCGGTGACGCCCTCGATCGTAACGTTGTTACTCTCCGAACTCACTTCAATCGCAATCTTCAGCGTGACGTCGCGGTTATAGTGCACAGTCGGTGTCATCTCGATATTCACGCCGACGTCGATGTACTGGAACTGCGTGTTCACGAGTGAGCTGACGATGGCGGTGGCGGCGCCGGTCTGATAAGAACCGGTGGCAATTGGGATCCGCTCGCCGATTTTCAGGGTCGCCTGTTGGCCGTCGGAAGCGCGAATCTGCGGGTTCTGAATGATGCGGGAACGCGTATCGGTGAGCAGGAGGTCCACGGCGGCCTGGCCGATGGTGACGGCGAAGTTGGTCGAGTTGAGGTGGGCCAGATTATTGAGCGTGATGCTGCTGGTCGTGGTGGAGGCGGCTGGGGTTGTGGTGGAAGTGTTGTTCGTCGAGCTGGTGGTGTTACTCAAATTGGCGTTCGAGGGCTGGAAACTGATGCTGGCGGTCTGGGGCAGCTGAACGCCGATGTTGCGGAGAAGATCGCGGCTGACTTCGAGGACGGCCACGTCGACGACGACTTCCGGACGGGCTTTGTCGAGGTCGTCGATGAGCCGGCGTGCCAGCAGAAGCTCATCGGGAGTACCACGCATGACGATGGCGCTTTCGCTGGCGACGCCGTTGATTCTGGCGCCCTGGAAGAGATTGCGCAGAACGGTCTGGACTTCGGTGAAGTCGTTTTGCTGGGCGACGTTGTGGAGATAAAAGGTCTCGACTGCCTGCTCATCCAGCTCGGTGTGCTTGCTGCGGGTGTTCTCTGCGACAAAGATGGTATTCGAGGTGATGGGACGCCAAAAGGTGTTGGAGACGGTGGCTACAATGCGCAGGGCATCCTGCAGGGTGATCATGTTCAGATCGACCTGGATGCGCTTGGAGGTGTAGGCGGGGTCGAACAGGACGTTGATGCCGGCGGCTTTGCCAACCGCCTGGTAGACGATGCGGCTGTCCTCGACCATGTGCAGGGTGAGCGGCTCATTTGAAATGGGCCTGAGCTGGATGGGGGCCGCGAGTTCGAGAGCTTCGTCGGTGGTTTTGGGCGCGCTCTCCGGGGCTGGACTCTGTGAATTGATTTTGTCGCGGGTTGCTTTGATGTCCTGGGAGGCCAGCTCATTGCTGGGATCGATTTCGAGGGCACGCAGGAATTCGGTGAGGGCGGCGGTGTCGTCGCCCTGATCGCGCAGGCGCTCGCCGTGCTCGACGTGGAGGGAGGCGGCGGAGAAACGAGTGCGCTCCCATGCGAGCTTGTAGCGTTCGTCGCCTGGCTTTTTCTGGTAGGCCTTATAGTAGGCCTCGTAGGCGGCCTGCGTGTCGTCTTTTGTCTCAGCGGCCTGACCCTGTTTGAACCAGTGCGCCGCAGACTGCGCGTGCGCCGATGGCAGGGCCGCCAAAATGACGGCGAGGAAAGCCCAAATAACGAGACTTCGCTTCATGCGGCTCCAAATCGAGGAGAGAGAATCCTGCGCGCAAGAGCGACCGCGAGCGAAGAATCACTCCCCGGTGCAGCCACTTTGCGCCGCGTATAGTATCGCATCCCAGTCCTGTTTCGCCGCCCAATATGGGGTGCAACTTCGCGGGGAGTTCCGGGACAGTCATTTTGCGGCTTGGCGGCAACGTTTGGGGCGACGATATAGGATGAGAGATTGCGACGAGACACATGGCCCGCCCCTCCAGCCATCCCGTGAAGCAGGCTCCGCCGAAGGCCAAGCCGCGCGATCCGGTGGCGTCGGGGAGCCGTGACGCTGCGCAGAACCGATCGGCGGGGCACAATTACTTCATACTTGAGAAGTATGAGGCGGGCGTGGCATTGCGCGGGACCGAAGTTAAGTCGATCCGGGAGGGTAAGGCGAATCTCAAGGACGCCTACGGCCTGGTCAAGGATGGGGAGGCCTTCCTGCTGAATGCGCATATTGGAGCGTACTCCCACGCCAGCTACAACAACCACGACGCGTTGCGGACGCGGAAACTGCTGCTGCATGAGGAGGAAATTCGTAAACTCACGGGAAAGACGCAGCAAAAAGGGTTAACGCTCATTCCGACACGGCTTTATTTTCGTAACGGGCGCGTGAAATGCGAGCTGGCCGTGGCGCGCGGGAAGCAGGAGTGGGACAAGCGGGAAACGGAGCGGCGGAGGGAGGCGGATAAGGAAGCGCGGGCGGCGATTGCCCGGAGCCGGAAGGCATAAAGATGTACAACATTTGTTGTACAATATTTTCATGACTACTGTCAGTGCCGCCTATGCGAAGGCGAATCTGCCGAAGCTTCTCAGGGATGTTGTGAAGGGGAAAACCATCGTCATTTCGCGATACAAAAAGCCGATTGCGGTGATCTCGCCGGCACCCGCGGAGGATCGTCGGCCGAGATTCGGAACCGGCAAGGGACGGGTTCGGCTGATCGATCCCCATGCATTTGACGCGATGACGGATGAAGAAGCAGATGCCTTTGTTGAAGGCCGCTACTGAATGGATGGGGTGTTGCTGGACACCCAGATCATCTATCTCGCGTATCGAGGGGAGCTGCAGAAGTTGTCTCGTTTTGGCTTGAGTTGATTGACGATCCCGAGACCATCCGGCTTATCAGTTCCGTTTCCATCATCGAAATCGCGGTGAAGTACGCAATCGGAAAACTGGATATGGACGAGGGCGCGGTTCGCGAGGCCATCCGAGACCTGCGTCTGACGGAGCTACCGTTCGAACCGAGGCATGCCTTCAAAATATTTTCGCTTCCGCTGCACCACCGCGATCCGTTTGATCGCATGATTCTGGCCACAGCCGTCGCCGAGAAACTGCCGATCGTGACTGGCGACCGGATTTTCCGGCGTTATTCCGAAATTAAAGTGATCTGGTAGACACCTCGCAGAACTCTAAAAATCCCTATGAATACAAAAATTCTTTTTGCTGCTACCTCTGAGATTGAAACCGAACTTCTTGCTGTGTTTGCGGTTGATGCGTCCGCGAACAAAGCTGTAAAACCTGAGATTCGCTTGCTGGCAGGCGACGGCGTTCCGGCGCAGGCCGCGCGGGCCATCCTCGACGGAGGCGAGTTCAAGGCCGAATGCTGCGAGACGCTGCTGCTGCACCAACCTACTGGGTTGAAGGCGAAGCGGCTGCTGATTGTCGGATTGGGGAAGGTGGCGAAGCTGACTCCGCATGAGGTTCGCAAGGGGGCGGGAACGGCGGTTCGATTTGCCAAGCCGCGCGGGCTGCGGGAGGTTGCGATTGCGGTGCCGGTGGCGGAGGGTTTGGGTCCGAAGCTGACCATGCGTGCGGTGGCTGAAGGCGCGGTGCTGGGGGACTACGATTCGGATACGTACCGTTCTGAGCGGAAGGATCGCAGCGTGCAGTCAGTTCAGATCGTTGCGCCTGTGTCGGCGGATCGCGTTGCTGCGGAAGCCGGACTGCGCGAGGGAGTGATTGTAGGCGAGTCGCAGAACTTTGCTCGTGAGCTGATCAATGAGCCGGGGAATCGGCTGACGCCGACGATTCTTGGCGAGAGGGCTGCAGAGATGTGCCGTGAATACGGGCTGCGCTGCGAGGTTTCCGGAGCGGACAAGCTGCGCGAATTGAAAATGGGGGCGTTCCTGAGTGTCACGCAGGGGTCGGACGAGCCGCCGGCGTTGATCGTGATGACCTATGAGCCTAAGAATGCGCCGGCGGGGCCGGTTCTGGGATTGGTGGGAAAGGGAATCACATTCGACACGGGCGGCATTTCGATTAAGCCATCGGACAACATGGAGAAGATGAAGTACGACATGGCTGGGGGCGCGGCGATGATCGGCGCGATGCGGGCGATCGCGCAGCTGCAGCCGCAGGTGAAGGTGATTGGCATTGTCTGCGCGGCGGAGAATATGCCTTCGGGCAAGGCGCAGAAGCCGGGGGACGTGCAGATTGCGATGCCGGCACCGGGTAAGCCGGGGAAGACAATCGAGATTATCAATACGGACGCCGAGGGGCGGCTGGTGCTGGCTGATGGCATTACCTACGCGAAGTCTTTGGGGGCTACGCATCTGATCGATGCGGCTACGCTGACGGGAGCGGTCGCCGTGGCGCTTGGGCAGATCAACGCGGGGGCTTTTTCGAATGATGAGGATACGTACGGGCGATTCGTGGAGGGGTTGAAAGTTTCGGGCGAGCGGTTCTGGCGGCTACCGATCGAAGACGACTACCGCGAGGTGATTAAGTCGACCATCGCGGACATTAAGAACACCGGGGGGCGTTACGGTGGGGCAATTAACGCGGCGATGTTTCTGAAGGAATTCGCCGAGGAGACGCCCTGGATTCACCTGGACATTGCGGCCGTGGCCTGGAACGACGACGCGAAGCCGTGGCTGGCGTCGGGGCCGACTGGGGTCGCCGTGCGGAGCGTGGTGGAGTGGATTCGGAGCTATGCCGGGTAGGCTGGCCGTGGTGCTATCAATGCATGCAGTGATTGCATTGACAGCATTGACTGCACACTGCTAGTCTTGGTTCATGGCGACCCTGACGATTCGCAAACTCGATGATTCCGTGAAGTCAAAGCTCCGGGTGCGCGCGGCTGAGAATGGGCGCTCGATGGAGGAAGAGGTTCGGGCGATTCTGGAGAAGTCGCTTACCACGGCTCCTTCGGCGCCACGCGGGAACATGGCGGAGCGGATCCGCAGGCGATTTGAGCCCCTGGGTGGGGTCGAGCTGGATATTCCACCCAGAACCGGGGACCGTCCGCTGGTAGATTTCAGCGGTCCGGAGTTCGGTGCCTACGACGACGAGCCGTGATCATCCTCGACACGAATGTGCTGTCAGAGACCATGGCACCGATACCCTCGATTGGTGTGATGGCCTGGCTAGCGAGCCAGCCGGTTGAGGAACTTTGCACGACAGCAGTCTCCAAGGCGGAAATTCTCGCAGGGATTGCCCGCATGCCCGTGGGAAGACGCCGCAGGGAGTTACAGACCGAGGCCGACGCCATGTTCAATGAGGACTTTGAACGTGGCATTCTCGCCTTCGACGGTGGGGCTGCGGAGATCTATGCGGAGATGGTGGGACAACGATACGCGACAGGAAGAATCGTCGGCCGACTGGATGTCCAGATCGCGGCGATCACTCGTCTANNTTTCTACACGGAGCAATTTTGGCCACGCGGAATACTGCTGACTTCGAGGAGTGCGGGATTCGAGTTGTGAATCCCTGGGAAGCCTGAAGGCGAACTTCTTGCCGCTTTATGAACTATGGGCGGTTGCGGTTCGGCGTGTCTGCGCGGAGGTCTTTGCGCCGGTTCGGGCGCGGGCGAGCAGCACTAAACCCAGGCCGAAGGCAATGGATCCCAGGCTAGCCAGTTGAGCGTTGGTCATGCCCCAGAGGATGCGGGGATTGATGCGGATGAACTCGACCAGGAAACGGGCGAGTCCGGTGAGGATGAGATATTCGCCGGTGATCTGGCCAAGGGGTTTCGGGCGCTCGGGGGCGCCGCGCCGCCAGAGAATCCAGGTAATCAGGAGGGCGCCGAGCAGCTCATAGATGGGTGTGGGGTGAACGCGCCGAAACGTTGGAACCAGTCCGTGGGGAAAGCTCATGCCCCAGGGCAGCGTGGTGGGAATGCCATAGTCGCCATCGCCGGAGACGAGGCAGCCGAGGCGGCCGACGCCGTAGCCAATGGCAGCGGCGGGAGAGGCGAGGTCGAGCATCTGGAGAGAGCCGAGTTTGTACACGCGGGCCTGCCACAGCAGGGTGAGGATGCCGACGATGAGGCCTCCATACCAGGCGAAGCCTGCGCGGTCGAAGAGCAGTTCGGCGGGATGACGCATCAGGGCGCCGGGGGTTTCGAGGACGTGCCAGATTTTCGATCCGAGGACGCCGGCGACGGTGGAGACGGCGACGATGCTGATGGCGTCGGCGTCGATGCCCCAACGGCGAAAATTGCGGTAAAGAATCCAGCAGGCGGCCACTGCGGCCAGCCAGAGCATAATGCCAAAGGTGCCGACGGAGAAGCGGCCAATATGAATGAAGGGGTACATACCTGACGTCTCTCAGTATATCTTCCACAGGGGGCTTTGGAGTTAATCTGACCTGTGAGCACGACGAGTATTCATTCAGGGCTTGAAGTATTGTTCAGCCGCGAGCAGATTCGGGATCGCGTGCTGGAGATCGGGCGGCAGATCGATGATGACTACGCGGGCGAGAAAGTCGTTCTGGTCGGAGTGCTGAAGGGAGCTGCGATTTTTCTGGCCGATCTGGCGCGCAGCATCTCGGTGGACAACACCTTCGATTTCGTCGCGGTATCCAGCTACGGCAAGGGTTTGCGCACCAGCGGCGCGGTCAAGCTGATCAAGGATCTCGATCAGCCGATCGAAGGCAAGAACGTCATCATCGTCGAGGACATTCTGGATACGGGGCTGACGCTGGGGTTTATTCGCAGCCTTTTTGAGCAGCACGAGCCGAAGACGCTGCGGATCGCGGCGCTGCTGGACAAGCCATCGCGGCGTCTGGAAAAAATTGAAGCCGATTATGTGGGATTCACCATTCCGAATCAATTCGTTATTGGATATGGGATGGATTTTGCGGAGCGCTACCGGAATCTGCCGGACATTTGTCTGATGCCGGACGCGCCAGAGTTAACGGCGGGCGGAAAGGAGTTTGCCCGATGAGCACACACGTTCACCTCGTCGATGAAGATGAGGAACAGGAAATACCAGGCTTCGACGCAGAGGCTTTTGCGATGCAGGCCTTGTCGTCACAGCAGAATCTCGCAGCAGTGATCGACCACACACTGCTGAAACCCGAGGCGACCCACGAACAGGTGATTCGGCTTTGCCGCGAGGCGGCGGAGCATCGGTTTGCGTGCGCCATGGTGAATCCCACGTGGGCGGCTTTGGCTTACGCGGAGCTGGCGGGAACGGGAGTACCTGTGGGGGTTGTGGTTGGATTTCCGCTGGGAGCCTCGCTGGGAACGACAAAGCGCGATGAGGCGGCGGTGCTGGTGAAGATTGGCGCGCACGACGTGGACATGGTAATTAACGTGGGGCTGGTGAAGTCGGGTGAGAACCAGGCTGTGCAGCAGGAGATTGAGGGAGTGGTCGAGGTTGCGCACGAGGCAGGGGCGATCGTAAAGGTGATTCTTGAGACTTGCCTGCTCACGGTCGAAGAGAAGCTGAGGGGGTCTGAGCTGGCGATCGCAGCGGGCGCGGATTTTATCAAGACGAGCACGGGATTCTCTTCGGCCGGCGCAAGTGCGGAAGACGTGGCGATGATGCGCGGCGTGGCGGGTGGCCGCTGCGGGGTGAAGGCCTCGGGGGGGATTCGCACCCTGGCCGATGCTCGGCGGATGCTGGAGGCGGGTGCGAACCGGATCGGCGCGAGCGCGAGCGTGGCGATCCTGGGAGAAGTGAAGACGGTCTGAGGTTCTCGCGCGATCGGACGCCGCCATGTGGCTAGCCACGCGGAGACTCGCGAACCTAAACAGTCCAAAGCAAAACGCCGTATGATGGCATTCGTTCGGCCCTGGCGGGGCCGTGCGCCAGCAGGAGAATTGTGAGCGACGAGCCCCAGCAGAAAACGGCAGAACCGACATGGGAAGGGGATTACCGGCCCGTTTCTCCGGAGGCGCGGCGGCCTGCCCAGGTTCATGTCGATCCGCTGCAGACGGAGTTTCTGGTCCGCCTGGCCGATACGCTGAACACCACGCTCGACCTGAAGACGCTTCTGGAGCGCACCGCGGCGATGGTGCGGGCGGTGATCGACTATCGGATCTTCGCGATCCTGCTGGTCAACGACCGCACCCATGATCTGCGCATGCGTTTTCAGATCGGTCATAAGCCGGAGGTCGAGCGGATGCGCATCCGGATGGGCCAGGGCATTGTGGGCGAGGCCGCGCAGACGCGCCAGGCAAAGCTGGTGAATGACGTTACCAAGGCGGAAAACTATATCAACGCCAATCCTGATGTGCGCTCTGAGCTGGCGGTGCCGCTGATCACGAAGAACCGCATGATCGGCGTCATCGACATCCAGGCCGAACAGCCGAATTACTTCACGCCGGAGCACCTGCACCTGCTCACTCTGACGGCATCGCGGATTGCGGGCGCCATCGAAAATGCGCGGCTTTACACGCGCGTGGCGCGCCAGGCGCAGACGCTGCAGGTACTGAACGAAATCAGCCGGGAGATCACTTCGATTCTGGATCCGGACGAGCTGCTGCAGCGGGTGGGACAGCTGGTTCGGCGGATCATCGACTACCAGATGTTTTCGGTGTGGCTGGTCAACGACCGAAATCAGATGCTCGAAAATCGTCTGTCGATTCGATTCACGCACCGATCCGATGTGAAGGAAAAACGGGAAGAGCCGCGGCGAAGCATCTGGGATTCTTCACCACCGGAACCGCCGCCGGTTGCCGCAACGGACGCTGCTTTGGGAGAAACGAAGAACGACGCACTGATCGGCGTGACCATACCGCTGGAGCGGGGACTGGTGGGCGCTGCGATGCGGGAGAAGCGGGTGATCTACGTGGCGGATGTCCGCAAGGACTCGCGGTATCACATGGTGAATCCGGAGACGCGCTCGGAGATGACGGTGCCGCTAATCTACAAAGGGACGGCGGTCGGGGTGCTGGATATCGAGCACACGCGGCTGCACTATTTCACCGAGGATCACGAGCGGGCTATGACCACGCTGGCCGCGCAGATAGCGATTGCGCTCGAGAATGCGCGGCTTTATCAGCGGGTGATGCAGCAGGAGCAGCGACTGGAGCGGGATCTGGCGATGGCGCGGGAGGTGCAGCTGCGGTTGCTGCCTCCGACAAAGCCGCAACACAAGCGGGCGGAGTTTGCGGCGCGGTTTTTGCCGGCTCGTACTATTGGGGGCGACCTCTACGACTTCCTTCCGTACGACGCGAACCGGAGCGCCATTGCGCTGGGCGACGTGAGCGGCAAGGCGGCGGCGGCGGCGCTGTACGCGGCGCTGGTGAGCGGCATCATGCGTTCGGTGGCCAGCCAGCACCTGTCGCCATCAGAGATGCTGAAGACGCTGAACGACGCGCTGCAGGAGCGGAAGCTCGATTCGCAATATGTGACGATGCTGTTTGGCGTGTGGAATGACGAGAACATGACGATTCAGATCGCTAATGGCGGGTCGGTGCAGCCGCTCTTTTGCCGGGGCGAGGAGATTGAGACCATACGTGCGGAGGGTTTTCCGCTGGGTATGTTTCCTAATGCTACCTGGGAGGAGTTCAGCATCGCAACGCAGCCCGGGGATTCGGTGATTTTCTTCAGCGACGGGATTGTGGATGCGCAGAACGCGGCGGGCGAGATGTTCGGTAACGACCGGCTGATTGCGACGGTGAAGAAGCATCAGCACAAGCCTGCGTCGAAGCTGGCGGAGTGCATCCTGAGCGACGTAGGGAAGTTTCAGGGCAAGCAGGATCGCTTTGATGATGAGACGGTGGTGGTGCTGCGGGTGATTTGAGGATAGGCGACCGTCTTATCCGGAAAGGTGTGCGTAGGGCACGAGTTAGCATTGGCTTGTAACTCCAAGCAAAAAGGTGCATCGCAGGTGGGGCAAAGGGCGTATGATTCCAGGAAACTACCAGGAAAAGGAATTGTGCGTATGAAAAGGATTGCGATTTTCTGCCCGTTTGGTTTGCTCGTTGGTGCGGTCGCGCTGAGTTTCGCGCCGCAGGCCCTGGCCCAGACACCCGCCTCGCCGGACACACCCACGACAGCACCGGCACCCGCACCCGCATCCAGCCCAGATGCTGCACCGGCTGCTGCCTCTGCGGCGGCAACTGTGGCTTCCGGCAAGCTGGTTCTGAAGGAGGGCTCGGACGTGGACCTCAAATTCAATCAGGACTTGAGTTCGAAGACTGCGAATGAGGGGGATCCCGTGGTCCTGGTGCTGGATCAGGATCTGACCGTCGACAACATGGTGGTTGCGCGGGCCGGCTGCAAGGCGTACGGCGAGGTTACACATGCGAAAAGAGCTGGGATGATGGGCAAAGGCGGAGAACTCAACATGCGGCTCGACTATGTGAAGATAGGCGACACAAAGGTGATGCTGCGCGGCTCCAAGGGCAGAGAAGGGGATGACAAGACCGGTACCGCGGTTGCGCTCACCGTGTTGTTCGGCCCTATCGGGTTGATTAAGCACGGCAAGGAAATCGAAATCAAGCAGGGCACCCCGCTGAAGGCTTACGTGGCAGACGATGTGACGCTGCCTCCGCTGCCCGCTCCGACGTCGTAGGAGTAACGAGGTTGAAGAAGGAGGGCATCTGCGGATGCCCTTTTCATTTGCTGGCCAGGACCATCTCTTCGATGAGGGGCGGGCGTTGGTCGAAGTCGCTGTAGCGAATCCATGTGGGCCGCACGACGAACCAGGTGATGCCGGGCCAGGCCATGCGTGCCGGGCCGTCGGGCCAGGCGGCGAAGTAGATTTCCTGACAGCGCTTCAGCTCGGGTCCCAGTGGCTCCTTGGCGATACCTTCGAACTGGACTGTTTGTTCTCCGCTCCATCCAACGACAAAGGAGCAGGCTGGACGGGCAATCAGGTTGGGATACTTGCGGGACGACTTAACGGTGTCAAAGACGATTTCGAGCTCGGGACTGGTGGCGATGCCGACCAGGGCCGACTGCGGCGTGCCGGCTGGGGAGATGCTGGAGACGACGCCGTATCGATACTGCGACATGAAGGCGTGCAGAGAGAGGCGATCCATGGTTGGCCCTCGGTGTTCTGGGACTGACGACAGTAACGGGTCAGTTGGCGGAGCGGACCTCTTCGCGGACGATGCGCCGGAGCGTGTCCTCGAACTTTGGCGCGGTGCCCTGCACGAATTGGCGCAACGCGTCGTTGATGAGCGTTTGATAACCGAGGGTTCCCCCCGAAGCGTCAGCCTCTTTGAGGAAATGATCCATCAGGTCGTCGTCGATGCGGATAGTGATGCGCGTCTTGCCACGGGATCCTGGGTTCTCGGGAAGGATTTTCCCCCGCTTTCCTTTGCTGAAATCGTATCGCTTCTTCATTTTTTCTCCTCGTACTCCACCCGTTCCTGCGCTTCAGCCCTTCGTACGGAGATGATGCGGATGTTGGTCCGCCGCCAGGTGTACACCACCACCAACACACGGCCTTTTGCCCCAGTTCCTACGGACACGAAACGCCGCTCGCCGGGATCCGACTCGTCGTCCGGCAGGGTAACGGCAAGATCGTCGTCGAAGACGGGAAGAGATTCAGTGAATCGAACGCCATGCTTCGCGAAGTTCGCCTGAGCCTTCTCCGGATCCCATTCGAAGCCCACGGCTATATTGTATGCACAAGCTGTACATCGAGCAAGCTCAGGTGGAAGAAGTATCCGGCGTTAACGAGGGGACGCTTTTTTGCTCGGGCTCCCGATGACGCCCCCTGGCCGCTTCCGGTCTGATATTCTCAGGGGTTTTATTCCGTCTCTGGGTTTAGACCTTGCAGGGCGGTAGAGGAGTGGACGATGCCGGAGCAGAGAGGGCGGAAATATCACCAGGAACGGGTGGCAGAGACGCTGCGCGATGAGATCGGGGCAATGATCGAGGGC
>PMSS01000025.1 GCA_003167515.1 Acidobacterium sp.
ATCATGTCGTCCCGCTGCTTCTGGAAGGCGATGTCGGTGACGGGAACGGCGGGGAGATTGAGCTGGAATGGGAGCCAGTGGTCGCCATCGTCATACGAGATGTAAAGATGCGATTCAGTGCCGGCGAAGAGAAGGCCTTTCTGGTTGGGATCGGGGCGAATGGCGCGGGTGAAGTCGTCGGCCGGGATGCCGTTGACAATTTTCGTCCAGGTCTTGCCATAGTCGGCGGTCTTGTAGAGGAAGGGATGGAAGTCGTCGGAGAGATACATCGTTGCCGCCACGTAGGCTGTACCGGCGTCGAAGGGTGAGGCGGCAATGCAGATGATGCGGATCCACTCCGGCATGTCTTTGGGCGTGACATTCTGCCAGGTTTTGCCGTCGTCCTGCGTGGCGTGGACGAGTCCGTCGTCGGAGCCGGCCCAGATAACGCCGGCTTTGAGCGGCGATTCGTCGATGGCGAAGATGGTGTCGTAGTATTCGACGGCGGTGTTGTCTTTGGTGATGGGGCCGCCGGAGGGGCCTTGTTTGGATTTGTCGTTGCGGGTGAGGTCGGGGCTCATGACGATCCAGTGCTGGCCTTCGTCGGTGGTGGCGAGTAGGACGTTGGCGCCGGCGTAGAGGCGGTGCGGATCGTTGGGCGAAAAGAGGAGAGGGAAGCTCCACTGGAAGCGGTACTTCATGGCTTCGACGCCGGAGCCCATGGGGTTATCGGGCCAGGCGTTTATGTTGCGCTCGGAGTCAGTGATGCGGTCGTAACGCGTGAGCAGGCCGTCGTAAGAGCCGGCGTAAACGTAGCGGGAGTTGAGAGGATCGGAGACGACCCATCCACTTTCGCCACCGCCGACATCGTGCCAGTCGCTGGTGGTGATGGAGCCGGAATTGCCGCGGCTGAGGATGGCGACGGTGGAGTTATCCTGCTGCGCGCCGTAGATGTGGTAAGGGAAGTCGTTGTCGACGGAGACGCGGTAGAACTGGGCGGTGGGCTGATTGTCTTCGGTGCTCCAGCTTTTGCCGCCGTCGAAACTGATCTGGGCGCCGCCGTCGCTGGACTCGATGAAGCGACTGGGATCCTCGGGGGCGATCCACATATCGTGATTGTCACCGTGTTGGTTACGAATTCTGGAGAAGGTCTTGCCGCCATCGGTGGATTTGAAGAAGGCGGTGTTGACGGCGTAGACGGTGTTCTCGTCTTTGGGATCGGCGAAGACCTGGGAGTAGTACCAGGCACGCTGCTTTATTGAGTTGTCTCCGTCTTGTTTCGACCATGTTTTGCCGGCGTCATCGGAGCGGTAGATGCCGCCCTCCTGGGCTTCGATGAGGGCCCAGACGCGCTGAGGATTGGCGGGTGAGACGGTAACGCCGATGCGGCCGAGGGGGCCTTTGGGCAAACCCTGATTGGAGGTGATGTCGGTCCAGGTGTCGCCGCCGTCGGTAGACTTCCAGATGCCGCTGTCTGGGCCGCCGCTTTCAAAGGTCCATGGTTTGCGGACGACCTGCCAGAAGCTGGCGTAGAGGACGCGCGGATTGGTGTCGTCCATGGCGAGGTCGATAGCGCCGGCCTTATCGGATTTGAAGAGAATTTTTTGCCAGGTTTTGCCGCCGTCTTTGGAGCGGAAGACGCCGCGTTCTGCGTTGGGGCCGGCCATGTGGCCGAGGGCGGCGACGTAGACAAGGTTGGGATCGCGGGGATCGACGCGGATTTGCCCGATTTGCTGGGTGTCTTCGAGGCCGATGTGTGTCCAGGTCTGGCCCGCGTCCATGGATTTGTAGACGCCGTCGCCGTGGGAGGCATTGCCGCGGATAGCGCTCTCGCCGGTGCCGACGTAGACGATGTTGGGATCGGAGGGAGCGACCGCGATCGAGGCGATGGAGCCGAAGCATATGTGGCCGTCGGTGACGGGCTTCCAGTTGTGGCCGCCGTCGGTGGTTTTGAATACGCCGCCGCCGGTTCCGCCGAAGTAGTAGACGAGGGGCTGGCCGGGGACGCCGCTGACGGCATCGACGCGTCCGCCGCGGAAGGGTCCGATCTGGCGGAGGGTGAGAGCGTCAAAACCGCCGGCTGGGCCAGGCGGTTCAGGCGCAGGCTGCGCGGCGGGAGCGGGCGTCTGTGTGGGCGGCGGGGCCGGATGCTTTGCTGGATTTTTCTGCGCCGATGCAGCCAGAGTGAAGATCGCGAAGGCGGCGGCGAGACGAACGGAGCGGCGGAAAGAGAAGGCGGAGAGGATTGAGGGCAAACCAGACACGCGGGCACACTCCCTGATGGAGAATTGGAAGCCGAGTTGAGAGACAAACTGCGAAACGGAAATTGCAGCTGCGGCGAGGGGGATCGCGCCAGTTGGAATCGAAGGGGCAGAATACACGAGTTGACGGCGGGAACAAACCTGCAGAGGTGGGGCGGTGTGCGGTAGAGTGATGCGACCGGCATGACGATTCTGGACCTTTGTGCATACCTCGGGCTCGGGGCGGTTGGAGCAGCGTCAGTGAATCTGCTGATCGGGATGCTGATGGCGCTGCGTTACAGTCCGGTGAGGAACTGGCCGCATCTGCGGATGAACCTGTTCGCGTTGCATCAGTGGACGGCGTATTGCACGGTCGCGCTGGCGCTGACGCATCCGCTGGTTCTGCTTTTGGTGAAGAGCCCGCGGTTTCGCGTGTACGACCTTGTATGGCCGCTGAATTCGCCGCTGCAGCCGAAGCTGAATCTGGCCGGAGCGGGGGCGCTGTATCTGCTGGTGCTGGTGTTTGTGTCGTCGCTGCTGCGGACGCGGCTTGGGCGGCCGCTGTGGAGGAATCTGCATTACCTCGTATTTCCGGCGGCGGCGCTGTTGTTTCTGCACAGCATCCTGACGGATCCCGCGTTGAAAGATGGGCATCCGGATTTGCTGGATGGAGGGAAGATTTTTGTGGAGGCGGCTGCGGTGGTGAGTTTGGTGGCGGTGGGGGTTCGGGTTTGGTTGCGTGGGCGTTAGCGGCGGCCCATGAGGCGGTAGAGGTGGCCGCGCGCATCGTGCGATTCCCAGATCCGCCAACGGCAGCAGATGTGGGGCAACCACATTGGCGGCAAGGGGTGCCCACTCTATTGCATGGTAAGGAGGGCGGCCATGGTTTGGGTGCCGTCCCATAGGTTCTGGAGGCGGAGGTTTTCGTTGGCGGCGTGCTGGTTGTCGTCGTAGTTGGCGATGGGGACGGTGATGGTGCGGGTGTGGGCGGCTCTCTCCATGGCTCCGAGCGGGACGCTGCCGCCCATGGTGGGCAGGAGCACGACCTGGCCGCGCGCTGACTCGACTGCGGCGATGACTTCCTTTGCGATGGGGAGATCCATCGGCGTGCGGACAGCGTTGTAGCTGGCTGGGTCGCGGGTCACGAGGGCTACGCGGGGATGCGAGGTCAGGATTTCTTTGGTGGGCTCGGTGTCAACGACGAAATAGCCGCGGGATTGTATGTAATCGACGACGCGCTGTTGCTGGTCGTGCCAATCGATGCCGACGACTAAGCGGAGGTCGAGGTCGGCGGCGGCGGTGGGCGGGATGACGTTGGCGGCATGAGCTCCTGTCTGGCCGGAGGAGATGCCGTTGATGTTGAGCGAGGGCTCGTTGATCATCGTAAGGAGATGGGCGGGGGCGTTCTCGGTGTGGCCCAGCCAGAAAGCGTCCATGAGCATGGGGTCGTTGATGGGGGCACGGGCGAGGGCGGCTTTCTCGATGGGGGAGAGCGGCGCGATGCCGTCGTAGAAATGCGGGATGAGGACGNNTGCGGGCCGTAGAGGGTGATGGCGAGGTGGGTGTCGCCGCGCGCGCCGAAGACGACAGTCTGGGCGCCGGACTGATCGACGGGGCCATCGCAGATGAGGAAGACGTCTCCGTGGACGAGGGCGGAGTTGGCGGTGAGGATTTGCTCGAGGTGGGGTGAGCCTGCTTCTTCTTCGCCTTCCCAGACGAAGCGGATGCTGGCGTGGAGTGGGATGTTGGCGGCACGGAGTGCGTCGATGGCGGTGAGCTGGGCGAAGATCGCGGCTTTGTCGTCTCCGGCAGAGCGGGCGTAGATGCGGGGTTCGCCGTTGATGGTGCGGAGGGTGGGCGTGAAGGGGGTGGGAATGTCCCACTCGGAGGGGGCGACGGGCTGGCCGTCGTAGTGGGCGTAGAAGACGATGGTGTGCTGGGCGCCGGGTGTGTTGAGCTGGCCGAAGACGACGGCGGGGGCGTTGGGAATGGTGAGGAGCTGGGCGTCGATGTTGCGGCGCTGGAGTTCGTGGAGGAGGAGGTCGGCGTTGCGGCTTAGGCCGGCGGGATCGGCGGCAACATTGGGGATGGAGAGGAAATCGCTGAACTGGCGGATGAGGTCGGCCTGGTGGGCGGTGGTGTACGCTTCGGCGGCCTGGGCAGGCGTTTGCGTTTGAGAATATGCGGAGGCGAGCAGGAGGAGGGCCGCTGCGGCCACGGCTGGGATGGGGTGGAGGCGCATGGTGCTAACTATAACCGGCACCAATTGGGATCGGCGGTTGCTTGTTGGTTGAGGGGCCGTGCCGCAGATATTTTTACGCGGCGATGTCCAAATGAGTGGGCGCGTGGCGTCATCTCGGTGGCGGGCTTTGAGCCTGCCTATCTTTGGTGTGGAGGAGTGCGATGCAATATCTGTTAATGATTTATGGCGACGAATCGATGTGGGAGAAGATGACACCGGAGCAACAGCAGCAGGGCGGTGCCGCGTACATGGCGTACACCGAGGCGCTGAAGGCGGCAGGCGTGCTGGCCGGAAGCAATCGGCTGCGGCCAAGCGCGACCGCGACGACGGTGCGTCCGGGAGCGAATGGAAAGACGCAGGTGCTGGACGGGCCGTTTGCGGATACGAAGGAACAGCTGGGCGGATACTACCTGATCGATGTGCCGGATCTGGATGCCGCGCTGGGGTGGGCGGCGAAGTGTCCTGCCGCGAGCCACGGGATCGTGGAGGTGCGGGCGATCTGGGGCATGTAGGTGGGGGGCGGGACGCCGAAGGGCGATTCCGCTTGACAAAGTATCTGACAGATGTATCTTACAGATACTATGAAAAGCAGCCAAACGGCGTATGTGATTCTCGGATTGCTGTCGATTGAAAGTAGGCAGTCGGGGTACGACATGCGGCGCACGATCCAGGGCAGCGTCGGATATTTCTGGGGCGAAAGCTACGGGCAGATTTATCCGACGCTGCGGCGGCTGACGGCGGAGGGGCTGATTACGCCGCACGGACAGGCGGCGAAGGGGCGGCCGGCAAAGGGCCGGGGAGGGCGGCAGGAGTATTCGCTGACCGCGGTCGGGCACGCGCGATTGCGGGAGTGGCTGGCGCTGCCGTATCGAAGGGACCCGCCGCGGGATGAATTTCTGCTGAAGCTGTTTTTCGGCCGCGATGCGGGGCCGGAGGTTTCCGAGCGGCATCTGCGGGAATTTCAGGAGCAGAATCGGCGGCTGCTGGCGACGATCGAGGAGATTGGGCGTATCGGGACGGAAAAGAACGCGCAGCATCCGCATTTTCGCTACTGGATATTGACGCTGGAGTATGGAGTGGCAAGGATCCGGGCGGCGCTGGAGTGGAGCGAGCGGGCGATGGAGGTTTTGGAGCAAATGGAGTCGGAGGCCGGGCGACGAGCGGGAAAGAAGACGCGCAGGCCAGCGAAGAGGCGGAGTTGAAACGGCGCGGATCTCGAGAGGACGCGCGGAACGGACGGGGCAGGATGAAAAGCAAAGTGCGGCAGGTCAGGGGAAAACAGATTCTGAGCTGGGGAGTCCTGGGGATTTTCGTAGCGGGATTTTTCTGGTCGCCGGTGGGAGTGTGGACAGGGCCGGTGCTGGGGGCGTGGTTCGTTGGCACACAGCGGGTGAGGCGGGGATTTCTCTGGATGATGGTGCTGACATTTGTTCCGATGGCGATTGGGAACTGGCGCAAAGTGCCGTTGACGGCTCCGTTGGCCGGGTTGGAGGCGCTGGCGTGGATGCTGGCGGCTTCAGTGGTGCTGGTTTTGCCGTTTATCTTCTATCGGGTGACGCGCGCCCATCTTGCGGGTCTGTCGAAGACGGGGCTGCTGGAGACGCTGGCTTTGCCGTTGTCGGGAGCGGCAGTGCGGATGGCTGCTCTGGCGTGGTTGCCGGCACGGGCGGCCGGATTTGCGTTCCGTGAAAGGCAACTGACTCCGCTGCTGAGGGAGCTGAACGCCGAATTTGGAACCGTTGCTGTTACGTTTGTCGTGCTTTGGTTCGCGGCAATAGTGGTTTGGATGTGGAACCGGGAATTTCGCGGCGTGCGGTTTGCAACGGGGATGGCCGGATTCGCGCTGGTCTATTTTGGCGCGGCCTGGTATGGGGCGATTCGCGCAAGAATCGGGACCTCCGGGAGTGGGGTCGGGCTGGGTTGGGTCTGCGTGAGCGGCGTCGTGGTGCTGGGTGCATGGGCGCTGGTGGATGGAATGCGGCATCGGCCGAGCTGGGCCAATCGGCGGGAGACGATAGCGCTGCTGCGGAGTCCGCAGAGCGGGAGCTCGCTGCATCTGGAAAAAGAGCGGGGCGGGGAATCGCTGGTGAGCGCGACTGAAGAGCGGTTTCCGATTCGCGGCGGCGTCCCGGATTTTCGGACGCCCGAAGATCTGAGCGGAGCGAACGGGAAATACAACCATCTGTATGAGACGATCGGCGGATTTTACGACGATACTCAGCGGGTGGCGATGGCGCTGGCGGGGATGGATCGGGACGAATATGTAACGAGTTATCTGGGCCGGCTGGAAGTGAGGACCGGCGACAAGGTGCTGGAGACGTCAGTGGGGACGGGGCTGAATTTCTAATATCT
>PMSS01000132.1 GCA_003167515.1 Acidobacterium sp.
AATCCCTAAACTCTAAACTCTGCTCTCACCCCAGCTTCATCGCCTCAGGATCCCACTTCACAATGGCGTCGCGCTCGTAGCTCAGATTGCTCAGCAATGCAGCGCCCGAAGCACGGTATCCGAACACTGCATCCTCGACAACCGGCTGCCGCGACCGCACCGAGGCGAAGAAGTTTTTGAGATGGTCATAGCTGTCGCTGTAGTCGCGCGGCGCCACGTACTTGTCCAGCCCCACACGCGTCGGTTCGGTCGCCTCCACCAGCGGATATTTCTGGCGATACGCAGCGGTGATCTGCTTCTGCATCGCGTCGGTAAACGACCCGATCATCAGCCCCGGCTCTTTCTCCCTCGGCACGCGATTCACGCTCACGGAGTTGCCGGCAATCTCCATTGTTCCCTCCGATCCGGCGAAGAGGAAGCCCTCGCCCTCCGCGCCGCCGTCGACGAAATTGACGCGCAGGCTCAGGTTGAAGCCCTCGGGATAATCGAAAAGTCCAAGCAGCACGTCGGGCACATCGCGTCCGTCCTTCCAGAAGCGCAACCCTCCGGTTGCCATCGCCCGCGTCGGCCCCTTCGCGCCGGTGATGAAGTGCGTCCCGCTGAAGAGGTGCACAAACAAGTCACCCGCTACTCCGCTGCCATACGCCTTCCACTTCCGCCACTGAAAAAAGTGCTCGCCGTTAAACGGAATCTTCGGCGCCGTCCCCAGAAACCGCGGCCAGTCGCACGTTTCGGTCGACGCATCCGGCGGAACGGTGTAATTCCACGCGCCGATCGAAGAATTGCGATCCCAGAATGCGCTGACCATGTTCAGCTGGCCGATGGCACCCGAAGCCAGCAGCTCTTTGGCCTTGGCGTAGACGATCGAGCTCACCCGCTGGCTACCGATCTGCAGAATCCGCTTCGTTGCCTGCGCCGTCTCGATCATCGCCGGCCCATCGGAATATAGATGGATCATCGGCTTCTCGCAATAGACGTCCTTGCCTGCCTTCATCGCGTCGATCGAGGCCTGCTTGTGCCAATGGTCCGGCGTACCGATGATGACCGCGTCAATGTCTTTGCGATCGAGAATCTCGCGGTAGTCGCGCGTGGTGAAAACATCCGCGCCCCATAGTTCCTTGCTGTGCTCGAGCCGGCCATCGTAGCAATCCGCCACGGCCACCAGCTTCACGCCAGGCACCGTGACGGCAGTCTTCGTGTCGTACTGGCCCTGCCCGCCCGCTCCGATCAGCGCAATCTGGATGTGATCGTTCGCCGCAACCGGCACCGCCTGTTCTGCCTGCGCTGTCTCGAGCGCATGTAGTTTCGTCCCGATCAAAGTCTCCGCCGTCGCCGTTCCCGCCACCTTCATAAAGTCCCTGCGATTCACGCTCGCCATCCCTTTAACATGTAATCGACGCCCCTGCCACCATAATCCCTTTCGCGCGATTTTTCCTCCATCGAGGACGCCGGGTACCCATGTCTGCCCGCTGCTGGCAGACCTGGGAAGCAGCTACAATCCCCATCTATGCCTGTCCGCACCGCCATTCTGCTTCTCACGTTCACGCTTTCCGCCCATGCGCAGCTCAGCATTGAAATCGCCCGCATCGCCGCCCACGCCCATGGACGCGTGGGTGTGGCGTGCTCATTGCTCGGCCGCGACCTCGACTGCAATTTTCACGCAAACGAAGCCTTCCCGATGCAGTCGGTCTACAAGCTGCCCATCGCCATGGCGACGCTTCACGCCGTCGAGCAGGGCCACCTCACCTTGAATCAGCCGGTCCGTTTCCTGCCTTCGGACCTCATCGCGCCCGATCAATACAGCCGTTTGCGCGACGAGCAGCCGCACGGCAACGTCGACGTGCCGCTCGAGGAACTGCTGCGCCTCGCGGTTTCTGAAAGTGACGGCGTCGCCTCGGACATCCTCCTTCGCACCCTCGGCGGGCCCGCCGCGGCGGACGCGTACGTGCGCAGCCTTGGCATTATCGGCATTCACATCGTCGACACGGAGAAGACCCTCGGACGCGAGGTGAAACTGGAGGATCGCGACTCGGCCCAGCCGCGCGCGCTCGTCGCTCTGCTGCGGTTGCTCGCCGACCGCTCGCCGCTCTCCCCCGAGCACACACAGTTGCTCCTCGGCTGGATGGCAGCGTCCCATACCGGCGACCGCCGCATCCGCGCATTGCTGCCCCCAGGCACGGTGGTCGCGGACAAGACGGGAACATCGGGCACGGCACGCAACTTCACCAGCGCCACGAACGACGTTGGCCTGATCACTCTGCCGGATGGCCGCAAGCTGGCGCTCGCGGTGATGGTGGCGGACTCTGCCGCCCCAGCGGCCGTGCGCGAACACGTCATCGCACAAATCAGCCAGACAATTTACGCCGCTGCGCAACGCCAGCCCACGCACTGAAGCGTGCTGCGCGCTACAATCGGTCCACAATTTTCCTTATGGTTTCCTGGCTCTATCACCGCTGGGTTACGGCAACGCTCTGGATCGCCATCCTTCTGCTGTTTCTGTTGCCGGGCCTGCACTGGAGCTGGTTCCTCGCCCTCATTTACCTCCATACCCCGATCTACATGCTGCATCAGGTGGAAGAGCACACCGGCGATCGCTTTCGGCGGTTCGTGAACCAGCATGTTTTCGGCGGCCTCGAAGGGCTGACCCCGGCAGCGGTTCTCTGGATCAACATTCCCGGGGTCTGGGGTGTCACTTCGCTGTCTCTCTACCTGGCTGTTTTCATGGGTGCCGGGTGGGGTTTGATCGCCGACTGGCTCGTTGTCGTGAACGGGGCCATCCACATCGTCGCCGCCATCGCTCAACGAAGTTACAACCCCGGACTTTGGACCGCCATCTTCCTGTTCCTGCCCCTGAGTTGCGTGACTCTCTGGAAGAGCGCCGGCGTGCACGCCACCTGGATCCAGCACATAGCCGGGCTGAGCGTCGCTGTCATCATCCATGCCGTCATCATTGTCCACACCGAAAGGCGCGCAGCGCGCCTGCGGGCGGCACATTCCTGAAGCGGATCGCGTGCCGATCCTCTCGCGCTGCCGCAGCCCCGCTCCCGGAGAGGCCGCCCCCCACGATACCGCCCAACCCGCACTCTCCCCATTCGCATTGAAGGGTAGGGGGATAGCGGCCGGGGAAAGTGCACCCCCCAATGCAATCTGTTTTAGCAAAGAATGGTCAAGCCCAGAGTTCAAATTGCTCTGGTCGCGTGGACCTGGCACGCCACGGCTCGTCTAACCGGAGCGCCGCCTCCAGTGCCCGTAACACATGAGCGAGATCTTGTCTCGACAACCGTACCTGTCCATAGTGGCTGAGTTGGACATCCGTGAAGGGTTGAAGACTCTTCTCCGTTTCCGCCACGCGCAGAATATATGCCGATAACCTTGTTGCGATTGAGAAATTTAAGTTCTGAGCCGTCAGGATAGCTCGAACAGCAGCGAGAAGAGGGTAAGGATTTTCCTCAAAGTTGATGTCTAAAATTCTTGTCGAAGCGGCTTCAAAGAATCCACCGTCGTAAATTTGGCCGATTTCGCCATCGGCAGCGAGTTCTGCGGCAATTGCCTCAACATTGAGAAACGTGGTTCGCGGAAGATTAGTAGGAGTCGGTTCGAGGGGTATTTGACGAAATCCCCATGTCATTCGCAGAGGCCAGATATCACAATTCCATTTCTCAATTTCGCAACGCAGGCCCCCGAACCGATTTCGATGAGGGTGGGCTCCTACTAGTTCTCGCTCCAACTCCTCTGTCGTCTGAAGGCCAACCACAACGTCTATATCTCTCGGCCAATGCTTAGGGCCAAGAATCATCACATCCCGAAGAAATCCTCCGAAGAGAATTGGCCTCCAGCCCTTTGCCTGCCACTTCACAAGTTCATGCGCAATGCCAGCGAAGCTTCGCTCAGTGTCAAACATTTTCCGCAACCTGCGCCGGAGAACTTGTTCGCCGCGCTTTGCGAATCGAGTTGCAGCTAGGTCAGCCATTCATCAATTCGCGGTGCAGGGATACGGCGAACGTATCCGTCATACCTGCAACCTGATCTGTGATGAGCTGCATCCGGAAATATTGTTCCGGAATTTGCCGATTAGGATTTTGAGCATTCTTTTTGAAGATATGCACATAATTGGGAGAAATCAGCTTGAAAATACGCTCTCCGAATTCGTTGTTTTTCTGTTCAGGCGTGAGCTCTGCGGCTTCCCAATAGAGATCTAACAAATCATGGATGATCTGACGACCCATTACTTCTCGCTTGAGGACCACGTGAGAACTGTACACGGACTCTTTCGCAATGTCCTTACACGCCTTTGCGAGCTCTCCTGCAGGAGAGTCATAAAGAATTTCCTGCATGTACGAACCATTCATGATGGACTCATATTTGTTGTTGTCGCAGAAGGTTTGACGCACTCCTATCACCATTTGCCGAATCGCGAACGTGCGGAATGCAACCGACATAGCTTCGTCGTAACTGCTTCCTTTGAACCCGGCGGGGTCAATCTTCTGTTCCGATTCGTTGACGATCGGCTCCAGAACTTCGCCAGAGCACCGATGCTTAAGCTCTTCGTAGAACTGTT
>PMSS01000282.1 GCA_003167515.1 Acidobacterium sp.
CGCGTCCGCAAAATCGGCGGCACCACCATCCGTTCCATCGGACACATCGCCCGCCTCCAGCGCATCCCCGACAACGACGCCGACTTCGTCGACGCTCCCGACATGCTCGCCGAACTCCGCGAGGACGAAAAAGCTCTGGTCCTGCGCATGCGTGCCGTCCACAGCCTCTGCGATGACTCCGGAGACGTAGCCACCGTCAGTCTTCTCGAAAATTGGATCGATCAGACCCAGCGGCGCATCTGGTTCCTGTTCGAAACTTCCCGAAGATAGGACACAACCCATCCAGGCCCGTCAACGGAAGGAACGCGAAGGGCGATTGACCCGGTTCCTTCCATCCCGTCCATTTCTGCGCGATCACGCTCCGCAGAAAGCCAATAGAGGAGAATTCACATGAGCACCATCACCACCAAAGACGGCGTCCAGATTTTCTACAAAGACTGGGGCACAGGTCAGCCCATCGTTTTCAGCCACGGTTGGCCCCTCAGCGCTGACGACTGGGACGCCCAGATGCTCTTCTTCGGCCAGCGCGGCTTCCGCGTCATTGCTCTCGACCGCAGGGGCCACGGCCGTTCCACCCAAACCTGGGATGGCAACGACATGGATACCTACGCCGACGATCTCGCCGCCCTCACCGAAAAACTCGACCTCAAAAATGCAATCCACGTCGGCCACTCCACCGGCGGCGGAGAAGTTGCCCGCTACATTGGCCGCCACGGAACCAAGCGTGTTGCCACGGCCGTGCTCATCAGCTCTGTGCCGCCCCTGATGCTGAAGACGGATAAGAACCCCGCCGGTTTGCCCCTCTCGGTCTTCGACGGACTCCGCGCCGCACTCGTCGCCAATCGCGCCCAGTTCTACAAAGACATAACCCTCCCTTTCTATGGATACAACCGCCCCGGCGCCACCATTTCAGAAGGCATCCGCGAGCACTGGTGGTACCAGGGAATGATGGGCGGCGTGAAACCCCACTACGACTCCATCAAGGCCTTCTCCGAGACCGACTTTACCGAAGATCTGAAGAAGTTCGACATCCCCACCCTCATCCTCCACGGCGACGACGATCAGATCGTGCCCATCGCCGCCTCAGGTCTCCTGTCGGCAAAGATCGTGAAGAACGCCACTCTCAAGGTCTATCCTGGATACCCCCACGGAGCCTTCACCATCCACGCCGAAGAATTCAACAACGACATGCTCACCTTCTTCAAAAAGGCAGAGCGACTCGCCGCTTAACGGTCCGAGTTAGCTTGCTGGAGTGGAAAAAAGCTCGAGAGTACCGGTCCGCGTGCCCATTCAAGCTTGGTTTGGCTTGAGTGGGCACGCGCGGAATACAAATCGGGACACGTGATCTGCCACTAGTAGCCTGTCGCAAGGATTTCGTTAGCACCGCCATGAAAATTGCTGCCCCACGTCTCGCTGTTGAGACGTGGGTTGGCGAAAATCCAATCGGTAACGAAGTCTCTGCGACAAGCGACTAGAACTGGCCAGACCAGTTCCAATTCTCATAAATACGATGCGGTGCGTTACGTCCCAACCGCAACAGTCGGAACGATGGACGCACCGCGTCAATTTCTATTCCTTCCCGCTACTCGGGAGACTACTGCAGGTGTTGGCTCAGGTCGCGTTGACTCTCGCGTCTGCTATGCTGCGGCACCCGATACACAACGCAATTGCGCCCCCTGGTCTTGGCGTCGTACAAAGCCGCGTCCGCGGTTACAAGGCCTTCATGTTCGGCATTCTCTGACGGATCCACCACCGTCGCACCGATGCTCGCCGATATCCGGATCGGCACGCCCTCCGCCACCCACTGCTCTTCCGCGATGGCCGCACGAACCCTCTCCGCGCACTCTTCCACCTGGCCTCTGTCACAGTGGGGCAGTACCACCAGGAACTCCTCGCCTCCGTAGCGTCCAACCAGGTCGTAGGATCGCACCGCCTGTTGCAGGCGTCGCGCTGACTCCCGCAGAACCGCGTCCCCGGCCGGATGACCATAGGTGTCGTTCACATCCTTGAAGTGGTCGAGGTCCAGCATCATTAACCCGGTCGTCGTGCCGAGGCGCGCTGCCATTTCCAGCTCGCGATGCATTAAATCGAAGATCGCCTTCCTGTTCCAGATTCCGGTAAGACCATCATGGGCGGCCAGAAAGTGGAGCTCCTCCAGCATCTCCTTCTCCCTCGTTATATCCACCGAAACTCCGATCATCCGCTTCGCCCGCTTGTCCGCGAATTCGACGTTCGCCTGCGTGCGCAGCCACCGGATCAAACCGTTGAACAGGACGATTCGAAATTCGGCGTGGAACCGTGTGCTTTCCGGGGAGGCATCTCGCATCGCCGTCACGACCGCCGGCCAGTCATCCGCGTAAATCATCGAGCGCAATTGACTCATCGAGATCTGATGCGCCGCATCCGCCAGTCCCGCCTGCGCCGCCAGTTCTTGGGAGAGCGTCAGAATCCCGAGGCTCACATCCAGCTCCCATATCCCGAGAAACGCCGCCTTTTCCGCCAGCGCAATTCGCTCCTCGTTTTCCTTCTGCCTCTCCGTCGCGCGCAGTCTCTCGATGGCGTTTGCCGCCAGCTGCGCGGCCGCTTCCACGATCTTCAGCTCACGCTCCCGCGGCTTCGCCGGACGTCGATGATACAGCGCAAACGTCCCCAGCACCTGCTGATTCAATCCCGCGATCGGAACACTCCAGCACGCCATCAGCCCGAAGCTCATCACAAAGTCCTTCACCGGCGCGAAGCGTGGATCGGTCGAAATATCCTCCACCACGACCGTCTCATTCCGATACGCTGCCGAGCCGCATGCTCCCACCTCCGGGCCGATCGCCAATCCGTTGATGGCTCGCATGTACTCTTCCGGCAATCCTCCCCTCGAGCCTTCCCACAGGCGCTTCCCCTCTTTGTCCAGCAACATGACCGTGCAAAAACACTCCGGCGCCATCGCCTCGATCGATCGGGTCAGGATGTCCAGCACCTCCCTCAGCGAAGCCCCGCCATTCATCCGATCCATTAATTGCCGCTCTGCTCCCAAAAGGGAAGACGACTTTTCCAGCGCCGCCCGCTCCCGCCAGCTTGCCGCCAGGCGTCTCCGGCATTGCAACCACCCAGCCAGGGATAGGGCCGCTGTCCCGACGGACACGCCCGTGACGATCGCAGGAAACATCGAAAAGTCGGACATCATATTATTCTTTTCGGAGGAGGCGATCTAAACCATTACCCTCGGCCTGAAGAAACTTCTCGCCTGACTCACCCGGCCGTAAAGCGCCGCCGCGACGTTGCAATCAAATCATCGCTCCGACAGAACCTGACGTACAAGGGTACCACCCGCGTCAGGTACGGGACAGTCCCAAAACGAACACGCCTGCCCGACGCCAGGTCACGCTGGCTCCGGCCCACTCTGCGGCCGGAGCAGCGGAAACAAAATCACATCCCGAATCGACTTGGCCCCCGTCAGAATCATCGTCAGCCGGTCGATCCCAATCCCCTCCCCCGCCGTCGGAGGCATCCCGTAAGCCAGCGCCCGCACATAGTCGACGTCCATCTGGTGCGCCTCCTCGTCGCCGCGCTCGTGCTGCTCCAGCTGCTCCTTGAACCGCCGCAGCTGCTCCTCCGGATCGTTCAGTTCGCTGAACGCATTCCCTAACTCAAACCCGCCAATATAGAACTCAAACCGCTCCACCCAATCCGGCTCATCCGGCTTCTGCTTCGAGAGAGGAGAAACGGCCAACGGAAACTCGTAGATGATGGTGGGCTGGATCAGGTTCTCCTCCGCTACGATCTCGAAGATATTTGCAACAGCCCTCCCAAGCGGCTGGCTACCGTTAAAGACTCTCCCGTATTCTCCGATCACACGCCAGAGGATGTGCTCATGCATGTAACCCGGACCGCCGAATGCCCCTTGAACCGCCGTGATCTCTTCAGGACCCGTAAGCGCACGGCCAGGCGGGTCTGGCTCCTTGCTGAACGAGAAGTTTCGGCTCGCGCTCCTGAAACCGTCCACCCATTGGCGCATTCCGGCTTCGGATGATAATGCTCCCAGCGTCGGAGGGTTTTCGTTGAGATCGTCAGGCCACCACTTAACAATAGCCTCTCGCATAGTAAGCCGTTCCCACTTACTAACATCAATCTCCACCCCACCAAACCGAGTAACCGTACTCCCATTCACCTCCCGAGCCACAAACCCAATCAGCTCCTGAGTCAAATCCATCAAATCCCGATAATTCGCGTAAGCCTGGTAAAACTCCAGCATCGTGAACTCAGGATTGTGCTGCGTCGATATCCCCTCATTCCGAAAATTCCGGTTAATCTCATACACCCGATCGAACCCACCCACCACCAGCCGCTTCAGATAAAGCTCCGGAGCAATCCGCAAAAACAAATCCATATCCAGTGCGTTGTGATGAGTTACAAATGGCCGAGCCGCCGCCCCGCCCGCAATCGACTGCATCATCGGCGTCTCCACCTCGATGTACCCCCGCCCATCGAAAAATTGACGAATCGCCCGCAGCACCTGCGCCCGCTTGATGAAAACCTCGCGCACACGAATCTCCGGCGCATGGCTCCCAGCTCCCGGCTCCTGGCTCCCAGCTTCATTCAGCACGCCGTTCATGAACAAATCGACATACCGCTGTCGATACCGCAGCTCAATATCCGCCAATCCGTGGTACTTCTCCGGCAGCGCCAGCAGCGCCTTCGCCAGAAACGTAATCGTCTCCACATGAATGGTCAGCTCGTTCGTCCGCGTACGGAACAAATACCCCGTCACGCCGATGTGATCGCCCAGGTCAAGCAGCTTGTATAACTCAAACGCCGCATCCCCCACCGCATCCTTGCGCACATAAATCTGCAATCGATCCGGAATCTTCAATTGATCGGGCGGCCCGTCCAGTGCAGGCACAGAAGGGTCCGTAGCGGCTTTCTGCCTGAACCGCACATCCTCCTGTTGCAGCGTCGCAAACCCGGCCTTCCCCTGCTGCCGGATCGCCATAATCCGCCCCGCCGCCGCAACCAGAATCCGCGAAGCCTCCAGCTCCTCACCCGTCGAGCCGTCATACTCCGCGCGAATCGCCGGAATTGTCCGCAGCGGATAACCCGCTGGCGGCGCAAACGAGTTGGGATAAGTTTTCTGACCCAACCCCTCAATCTGCTTCAGTTTTTCCTGGCGAAGCGCATACAAACTGCGCTCAAATTCCGACTCAAACACGGCTCAACCTCATTCCACCCTCTTTCGGGCAGCCTTGTGAAAAGGCGCGATCCTCGGCCTCCGGCGCCGGCTCGCATGCCACAGATCGTAGTCCATCTGCAGGCCCGACCAGAACGCCGCATGCGTGCCCAGCGCGTCCGACAGCCGCAGGGACATATCCGCCGAAATTCCCGCCCTCCCGTTCAGCACGCGGGAAAGTGTAGTGCGAGACACCTTCAGACGCATTGCCGCTTGCGAGATCTCCATGTCACCCAGATACTCCCGCAATACGATTCCGGGATGAGGAGGATTGTGCATCGACGTCATAAGTTTCTCCATTCAGTGGTAATCCTGATAATCGACCAGGACCGCATCCTCTTCTTCAAACGCAAACGTAAGCCGCCAGTTTCCGCTCACCCGGATCGACCAATGGCCCTCGATATTTCCCTTCAAAGCGTGCAGAACCCATCCCGGAGCATTCATATCCTTCGCCGATTTTGCCCGGTTCAGCGCAAATAATTGGGCCGCCAGTTTCGCCGCATGTTTGGGCTGAATTCCGGCCTTGCTTCCGGTCCGGAAAAACCGCTCGATTCCAGCGTGACGGAAACTCCGAATCACACGTAAAGCGTAGCGCCTCACGCCTCGGATGTCGAGAGGAAAAATGTCCTTGGGGAGTACCACAGCGGCCGGCCCGTGTATAACGAATCGGGACAACATTAGGGTTGTCAGAGGGTACAGGATGTCAGACGGAACCCCCAACCAAAAGCCTCCGAAGCCCACCCCCGTGGTCGGCGGCCTCATCCGCGCTGAGCGCCTCACGCAGATCGCCTTCATCCTCCCCGCCGCCGTCCTCGTCGGCTGGCTAGCCGGCGCCGGTCTCGACAAATGGCTGCACCAGCACTGGATCTACCTCGTCGGCATCATCCTCGGCTGCGCCGCCGGCTTCCTCCAGATCGTCCGCCTCGTCCTGGGCACCGAAAAAGCCATGGAGAAAGACGGCCAGTGAATCCGCCCCCCACGCCCGAAAACAGCCCCCTCGCCAACCTCGCCGCCTCTATGACCGACGACGACCTCCGCGAGATGCTGCGCCGCGCCCTCCGCACTGTCGTCATCCTCGCCCTCGTCCTCTTCGCCGTCTTCACTCTGACCATGGGCTGGCAAACCGGCCTGCTCTCGCTCGCCGGAGCCGTCATCTCCTACACCGGCATCCGCGAGTGGCGCAACCTCGCGCTCCTCATCTTCTCGAAAATAGACAATCAGCAGGCCCCCAGGCCCGTGGGCCGCACTTTAGTCATGTTTTTCCTCCGCCTCGGCATGGTCGCGGCCATCCTGTATGTTAGTCTAAAATGTTTGCACGGCAGCATTTACGCGCTCGTGGCCGGTATCGGATTAGCCGTCGTCGCTCTTTCCATCGAAGCCATTCGCCTGCTGCGCAACTGACAATATACCCATGCTCTCCTGGATCAATTTCCTTACCCGCCTGCTGAACCACTGGTTCGCCACTCCCCTCGATGCGCTGCTCGCAAGGCTCGGCATTCACCCCGCCAACCCCGCCCAGCCCATCAACAACGCGCTCACCCTCGAGCTCATTGTCTTCACCGGCCTCATCCTCTTCTTCATGCTGGTCCGCTCAAGGCTCAGCGTCGAAAAGCCCGGCCCCGCCCAGCAGCTCGCGGAAATGACCCATGAGTTCGTCAACAATCAGGCTGAACAGGTCATGGGCCACGGCCACGATCCCCATCTGCCCGTTCTCACCTGCCTCCTCGTCTTCATCCTGCTCTGCAATTGCATCGGATTGTTCCCCGGCGTCGACACGCCCACCGCGAACCCCTCCGTCCCTCTCGGCCTCGCGCTCTTCACCTTTATCTACTACAACTGGAACGGCATTCGCGCTCAGGGTCCCATCGGCTACATCAAGCACTTTATGGGCCCCGTATGGTGGATCGCGCCCCTGATGTTCCCTATCGAGATCATTTCGCACCTTGCCCGCATCATGTCGCTCACCGTTCGTCTCTACGCCAACATGTTTGCCAGCGACCTGCTCACGGTCGTCTTCTTCTCGCTCATTCCGCCGGCCATTCCCATCATCTTTCTGGGATTGCACTTCGGCGTGGCCCTCATTCAGGCCTACATTTTTATGCTCCTGACCACCATCTACCTCGCGGAGGCGACCGCGCATCCGGAGCATGCTTAAAAGAATTTCCGCCGGAGCGCCGCTTCCACTCCGGTTCGAAAACGCCGTTCAGCGTGAGGGGGCCAGCACGGTGAGCCTCAACCACCCACTGGC
>PMSS01000430.1 GCA_003167515.1 Acidobacterium sp.
GACAAGGGCAACATGGAGCTGAAGACGAACGAGGATGGCAAGGTGACCATCGACGTGATTCCGGTGGGGGACGGGTTGCGGCTGCAGGTGCTGGCGACGGGGTACCAGACGTACGGCAACGACTACGAACTGCCTGGGGACACGAAGGACATTGAGGTAAAGCTGAGCCGGCCGCAGAAGCAGTATTCGATCTACGAGAACCACCCGGATCAGAATGGGCAGGGGAATCAGCCACAGGGAACGGACAAACCGCAGCAGGAGCAGAAACCGCCGCAGTGAGTTTGTCGCTCAAGCCGAAAGAAGCTTTGATGTTCCACCGCCGAATCGCGCGATGGTAACGTCTACGAGCCGCCTCAGGACCGAATTTTCTTGTAGCGTGATGCGTCACACAGTACACTAATCCGTGATCCGGTCGTTCCGACATGCGGGTCTGGACCGATTCTTCCAGACCGGAAGCAAAGCAGGAATCCAGCCGAAACACGCGTCCCGGTTAGAAGAACAACTCGCCGTGCTGAATGTGGCGCGGAGACCGGAGCAGATGAGTATTCCCGGCTGGCATCTGCATGCGCTGAGAGGGAAGCTGGAGGGCCATTGGTCCGTGAGGGTGAGCGGAAACTGGCGGCTCACGTTTCGATTCGAAAATGAGGACGCGGTTCTGGTGGATTATCAGGATTATCACTAGCGAGGACAAATCGTGATGGCAACGATGTACAACCCGGCGCATCCGGGACGGATTTTGCGGCAATATCTGGGAGAAATGCCGGTGGGACAGGCTGCGGCGAGGCTGCGGATCGCAAGGACCACTCTTTCACGGGTGTTGAACGGAAGAGCAGGGATCTCCGCGGATATGGCTCTGAAGGTGGCCGAGGCGACACGTACCGAGGCCACGCTGTGGATGGACCTGCAGACACAATACGATCTGTGGCACGCCAGCCGACGGAGAAGAGCCAGAATTCGGCCGTTCCCAAAAGCCGCTTAACAAAGAGTTCTCCTGCCGCTCTGCGAGACTAGATACGTGTCTTCCACCACAAAAACTGAAGCTGCGCTTCCTTCGCTGCATGATTTCTTTGCGCCGGGGGGAGTGCTGTCGCGGTCGAGCTTGCCGTACGAGTTCCGGCGAGGCCAACTGGAGATGGCGCAGGCGGTAGAGCATGCGTTGACAGACCAGCGGCACCTGATCGTCGAGGCGGGAACAGGGACGGGGAAGACGCTGGCCTATCTGCTGCCGGCGCTGCGGATGTGCGCGGCGAACGGGCACAGGGTGATTGTCTCGACCGGGACGAAGAACCTGCAGGAGCAGCTTTTCTTCAAGGATGTGCCGTTTCTGGAGTCGATGCTGGGGCCGCTGCGCGTCTGCTACATGAAGGGGCGCGCGAATTATTTGTGCCGGCACAAGTTATTTGCGCTGCGGAATCAGCCAATTCTGTCGGGGCTCGAGGAAATTTCGCAATATCAGGCGATCGCGGAGTGGGAGAAGACGACGGAGACCGGCGATCGGGTGGAGATTGACGATCTGCCCGAGGCGAGCGCGGTGTGGTCGAAGCTCGATGCGCGGAGCGAGGCGTGCCTGGGGCAGACGTGCCCGGATTACGGGCGGTGCTTCATCACCGAGATGCGGCGGCGCGCGGCGGAGAGCGATGTGGTGATTGTGAATCATCACCTGTTCTTCGCGGATATGGCGATCCGGCAGCAGGCGGGTGGCGCTCCGGACGCGGGGGTGCTGCCGGAAGCCGGGGTGGTGATCTTCGACGAGGCGCATGAGCTCGAGGATGTGGCGTCGAGCTACTTTGGGATCAGCCTGAGCAACGTGAAGTTCGAGGAGCTGGTGCGGGATGTGGAGACGCTGCTGCGCGCGCAGGGTGAGCTGAAGGCGGAGGTGGTGACAGCGGCGCAGATGATTCGCGAGCGTGCGCGTATGTTTTTTGGAGCGCTGCCCATGCGGGTGAATGCCAGAGGCGATAGCCGCGAAAGTGCGGGCGAAGGGCGGATGCCGTTCACGAATCGCGAAGAATTCCTGGAGACGCAGGGGGATGTGTATCTGGGATTGCTGAATGCTCTGCACCGGATGGAAGGCGAGCTGGAGAAGTTGAAGGGGGCGGAAGAGTCGCAACCACTGCGGCGGCGAACCGGGACGGTGCGCGAGCAGCTGAAGTTTCTGATGGAGTCGGAGGATCGCAACACGGTTTTCTGGCTGGAGCGGCGTAGCGGGCGGCAGATGAGCACGCATTTACAGGCGACGCCGATCGATGTTTCGGAGCTGTTGCGGGAGCTGCTGTTCAACAACTATCCGAGCGTAGTGCTGACTTCGGCGACGCTGACGGTGCAGGGCGGATTTACTCATATCCGCAAGCGGCTGGGGATGGATGAGACGCGGGAGCTTGTAGTGCCGTCGCACTTTAAGTATCAGCAACAGGCACTTTTGTATTTGCCGCCGGAGATGCCCGATCCGCGCGAGCCGAATTTTCAGGAAGAGGCAGCCAAGCGAATACGGCGGATGCTCGAGATCACAGAGGGGAGGGCGTTTTGTCTGTTTACGAGCTACGCGCAGATGCGGGAGCTGTACGAACGGCTGCTGGCGGAGGTGGGGTTTCCGCTGTTACTGCAGGGGACGGCGCCGAGGAAGGCGTTGCTTGAGGAATTTCGCGCGACGCCGCATGCGGTGCTGTTTGGGACGTCGAGTTTCTGGCAGGGCGTGGATGTGCAGGGCGACGCGCTGAGCTGCGTGATTGTGGACCGGCTGCCCTTCGCGGTGCCGACCGATCCGGTGGTGCAGGCGCGAATGCGGGCGATTGAAGAGGCTGGCGGAAGTCCATTCTTCGAGTATCAGGTGCCGTCGGCGGTGATCACGCTGAAGCAGGGATTTGGGCGGCTGATTCGGTCGCTCGACGATCGAGGGGTGCTGATGTTGCTGGATCCGCGCCTGGAGCGGCAGCGATACGGGCGGATTTTTCTGGAGAGCCTGCCGCCGTACCGGATCACACAGAATATTGGGGATGTGGAGGCGTTTTTTGCGGCTGGCTGAGCGCCGGATTGCGCCAGATGACGCAGTATCTGACGCGATGTGACGCAGCGCACATGAATGTAGCGCCAGCGCACGTTGCGATCCTGGTCCACAGTCATTGTGATTTCAATCACATGCCGCTTCCGCGGGAGTTTGGCACGACTCTTGCTGTAACTCCGCATGTCAAATCAATTTCCCCAGGAGAAAGACATGGAACGGAGTCAGGGCTGTCTGGAGTGCACATCGCGTGGTAAGCACCTCTTCTGCAGCATGGAAACTTCCTCGCTGGAGAAGTTCGACTGCATCGGAACGCCGGTACAGTTTGGAAGTGGGGCCATTATCTTCCGTGAAGGCGACAATTGCGGGTCCGTTCACGTGCTGTGTTCAGGCCGTGTGAAGCTGTCAGCAACCAGTCGTGAAGGGCGGACGCTGATCCTGAAGATCGCGCGGGCGGGCGAGGTGCTTGGACTGTCAGCGGCGCTGGCGGGACAGCCCTTCGAAGTGACGGCGGAAACGGTCGAACCGTGCCGGCTGAAGACGATCCGACGGCAGGCACTGCTGGATTTTCTCGATCGCACTCCGGACGCGAGTATGCGGGCTGCGCGGGCGGTGGCTCAGGAGTACAAAGCCGCGTTCAGTGAAGTGCGGAGGCTGGCCCTGCCGGCTACCGCCTCCGGGCGAGTGGCGAATCTGCTGCTGGACTGGACACGGGATCAATCTCCCGAGAACGCAACCCATGGGAGGTGCATGATGCCGCTCACGCACGAAGAGATCGCTTCGATGACGGCCACCACGCGGGAAACCGTCACGCGGGTTCTCGGTCAGCTGAAGCGCGATCAATTGATATCGATTCGCGGAGCCGCGCTCACCGTGCTGCAACCACAGGCGCTGGAACGGCTCGCGATCTGAGTTTTTAACCCTCCCCCTGAACTGTGAATGCTCGTATGCAGTTGTTGCATGACTTCGAGGCAGCCGAAAGGCTGCCTCTTTTTATTTGTGTGGCGGCGATCAGGCGTGGGCCGGGAGAGGAACGCAGGGGTGAGGAAAAAAGAACGGCAGTCCGGGTTGGCCTATTCCTGATACCACGGTATGTTGATGACGACGATACGCTGGCTCCCGCGCACCAGCAGGAGGAGCTTGAGCAGGCTGGAACGCTGGTTGTGCAGCAGGGCTTCCCACCAGTGGCGAACGACTAGTTCTGGAACGAGAACAGCGATGTGCCGGTCGGGGCGCGAGCGCTCTTCGGCGAGGATGTAGTCGAGAACAGGCATCAGGATGGTTCGGTAGGGGGATTGAAGGCGGATGAACTTCGGGTCGGGAAGGCCGGCCTTACGCATGGGGGTGAGAATCTTGTCGGTCCATTGCAGAGCCAGCTCCTCGGCGCCGTGATCGGTGTCCGGCGAATCGACGTGAACGATCTGCAGATCGTTGGAGATGGACATGGCAAAGCGCAGGGCTTTGGCGGAGATGCGGCTCCAGCGGTCCATGGGAATGATGACGATGGGCGGGTTGATGTTGGTGATCTGCAGGGGTTCGGGGCAGGTGGTTTCCTGGGAAACGCGGCGATAGTGACGATGGACGGCGACCATCAGGAGGATGAGGCAGGGAATGAGGAGGGCGGTGACCCACGCGCCTTCGACAAATTTTGTGGTCAGGACGACGACGGTTGTGAGGCCGGTGGCCACGGCGCCCAAGCCGTTGACGAACACGCGAAAGCCGGAGCCGTGTCCCTTCTGCTTTCTCCAGTGCACGACCATGCCGGCCTGGGAGAGGGTGAAGGCCATGAATGCGCCGATGGCGTAGAGAGGAATGAGGCGATCCGTGACGCCGCCGAAGAGGATGAGGAGTCCTCCAGTGAGCGCGACGAGAACGTAAATACCCCATGAGTAAAGAAGGCGGCGGCCGCGCAGCGTGAAGACATGGGGCAGATAGCCTTTGAGGGCGATGGCGCGGGTGAGGCGGGGGAAATCGGCGAAAGCGGTATTGGCGGAGAGGGCGAGGACGAGCAGGATGGAGCCGATGGTGATGTCGTAGAACCAGCCGCGACCCATAACCGCAGAGGTGAGCTGGGAAAGAACGCTCTGATAGCCGGAACCTTCGGGATCGGTCGCGCCGACGTTATAAAAGCGGCAAAGGGCGGCGATGCCTGCCAGAAGGACAACCAGGAAGGCAATGATGACGGTGAGAGAGCGGCGAGCATTTTTCGTGGTGGGGTCGCGAAAGGCCATGACGCCGTTGCTGACGGCTTCTACTCCGGTCATGGCGGTGCAGCCGCTGGAGAAGACGCGGAGCAGCAGCCACAAACTCACTGCGGCGACGGCCGGTGGAAGTTTGGGCGGAGCGACGACGGGGGCGGGATGGCCGTGGCTGGTGACGGTGTGGAAGAGGCCGATGGCAATGACGACGAGGAGTGTGCCGAGGAACAGGTAGGTGGGAACCAGGAAGACCACACCAGTGTCGTGGACTCCACGCATATTGACCACAGTGAGGAGGACCAGGATGACAAGGCAGATGGCGAGCGTATGCGGCTGCAGCTTCGGCGCCGCCGAGATGAGCGCGCCCACGCCTGCGGAGATGCCGACTGCGGCGGTGAGGACGTAGTCGATCATGAGGGCTGCGGCGGCGAGCAGGCCTGCGTGGTCGCCGAGGTTCTCGCCGGCGACGGTGAAAGAGCCGCCTCCGTGGGGATAGGCCTCGATGGTTTGGGAGTAGGAGAAATACAGGATGATGAGAAGGATCAGAATCGCTGCGGTGATGGGACCGATGAAGTGGACGCCGCTGATCCCCAGAGGAATAAGGAGGGTGAGCGCGGCTTCAGGGCCGTATGCGGCGGAACTGAGGGCGTCGAGGCCGAAGACGGGAATGCCGGCAGCAGGGCCAATGTGCTCGGCGCGTTCGTCCGATGTGGGGAGCGGTCTTCCGAAGAGCAGGTCTCTGATCTGCATGCGGGGTTGAGCTTAAGGGATCGAGTTATCGTGTCAGATTTATTGCTCTATTGCTTGAGATGCTGAAGAAAAAAATGGGCCATGATGGCGTCGGCTTCTTTGGATTCGGGGAGATTGGGGTCGTTCCAGAAGGCATGGGGCAGGCCCTCGAAGACGACGAGCTGGTCGTTATCGTTTCCGGCGCGCAGAAAGGCGCGGTCGAGGATGGTTGTGGCGCTAAGCAGAATGTCGCGGCCGCTGGTGATGAAGAGGGTGGGAGGCATGCCGTGGAGGTCGGCGAAGAGTGGAGACAGGACAGGGTCGCGAGGGTTGGCCGAGCCGACGTAGGCTGGTGCGTCAGGACCAGGGCCGGGCGGATCGAGGTGCCCGGAGAGTCCGTTGAGAGCGTACATCGCCCAGGAGTCTCCGAAGCGGCTGAGATCGCCGTTGCCGGAGAAGATGCCAAGCGCGCCGGGAAGCGGAAGGCCGAGCTGTTTGATTTTGACAGCAACTTCGCCGGTGAGAATGGCTCCGGCGGAGGTGCCGTAGATGGCGATGTGGGCGGGTTTGTAGCTCCTGAGCAGGTCTTTGTAGACGGCAATCGCATCGTCGACGGCGGCGGGGAAGGGATGTTCGGGCGCGAGGCGGTAAAGGACCGCGACAACCTTGATCTTCGTGAGATTGGCGACGGGGATGGATTCGGTCCAGGAGCCCGAGTCGGAGTTGAAGCCGCCGCCGTGGAGATTGATGAGGACGCGGTCGGGATCCATACCGGAGACTGGCGTGATGACGCGGACGGGAACGCCGGCGATGGTGCTCTCGGCACGGTTGACGGGGTAAAGCTGCTGAGAGACGTCTCCTGCGTGGGCCTGCCAGACGTCAGTGCCATGGCGGCGCTCTTCAAGGGTTTGGGGTTTCGCAGCGTCGGAGGCCTGGCGGGACAGAGACTTTTTCGCTTCGGGGCTGAGGTCGGGAGGAACGGGAATGACGCGGGTGATGTGCGCGGTTCCATCGGCATCGATGTAGCTGGTGTCGGTGTTAGGCGCCTGGGCGGCGGTGGTTCCCTGTTGCGCAATCGCGGCGGAGCACGTGAACAGAAGAATGGCGGCAAGCGACTTCATGCGGTTTTTCCTGGCGGCAGTAGCAGCCGACGCAGGATATCAGAGAAGCGCGCGCTGAAAAGCGAAAGGCCCGCTTTCCAGCGGGCCCGCTTCAGAGGCATTGGGAGGGAAAGCCAGGGGACGTTCGTAGGGGAGTCTTGCGCTAATGCACCGCAAGACTGGTACAGGAAGAGATTTGTACAACCAGGTAGGTTGGTAATGCCTGAAGTAGCCTCTGGTGTTGCAGTTATAGATGCAGCGGGCTGTGGAAAGTTGGCTGGGATTTCGATGAATTTCAGCACGCCCGGATATTATTGATAATGGGCAGGTTACGAAACTCGGAAGCGCGCCTGCCCGGTACGATCCGCCCTACCGGTACTCAATTTCGTAGAGTTTTGAGGCGTGGGGCGGAAGGGTCGCTTCGATGTGATCGAGCCGGCCCATCTCTTCGCGTTGCCATAAATCACGCACGGCGAAATGGCCGAGCTGCAGGCCGAGGTCCGGCCAGGAGTAGCTGACGGATTGCGGCGCGTCGGAGAGATTGAAGATGGCAACGTAGTCTCCGCTGTGCTCCGGTGCCGAAGCCATCCAGACCGATGTGTCTTCTTTCTGGATCACGGGATGGCCGTCCTCGGAATACTGATCGACGGCGAGGATTTCGGGGTTGGTGATGGCGGATTCGGTGAAGGAGTCCATTTTGAGCAGGTTGGTCCCGATGAAGAGCGGCGAGCGCGCGATGGACCAGAGGGTCATCATGGTGCGCACTTCATCGCGGGTGAGGCGGGACTGGCGCGGCTGACCCCAGCCGGGAGTTGGGCCGAGCCAGCCGATGGGGAGCATGTCCGCGTCGGGCCAGTGGCCGGGGCCGGCGTAGGGCTGCCATTTTGCGAGCACCGCGAACTGGTTTTTCAGGGACTGCGGAAACTCCGGGGCGTCGGCCGGCTTCGACCAGAGGTCCCACATATCGTCGGAGATGCGCCAGAGTTGCGCACTGCGGACCGCGTCGTTGGCGGCGTAGATGGGAGTGGGGCCGGGAGAGAGGCTGAGCACGATGGACCTGCCGCTGTCGGCGAGTGCATGCTGCATCAGGTGGATTTCGTCGGCCTTCCAGGGGCGAGAGATGCAGTCGACCTTGAGGTAGTCGACGCCCCATTTGGCGTAGAGATCGGCGACCGAATCGTAATAGGCCTGCGCAGCTTTGTTGTTCCTGAGCCCGTAATTGTCGGAATTCCATGCGCAGGTGTCGGTGGTGTCGGCAGCTTCGGCGGCGCCGAAGTGCGAGCCTGCGATGCGGAGATTGTTGGTGACGGCTTCGCGAGGAATGCCGCGGATGATGTGAATGCCGAATTTGAGGCCGAGGGAGTGGACCCAGTCGGAGAGAGTACGAAAACCTTTGCCGCCGGCGGCTGACGGGAATCGGTTTATCGCGGGCATGTAACGACCGTCTTCGGACAGCGTGTAGTCCTGGTGGCCGGTGGGATTTTCGGGATGCTGCGCGAACCAGCCCTCATCGATGACGACATACTGCCAGCCGAAGCGCTGGAGGTTGTTATGGAACCAGGTAACGGTGTCGCGGAAGTGCGATTCGTCGATGGTGAGGCCCCAGGAATCCCAGCTGTTCCAGCCCATGGGCGGCGTCTGGACCTTGACGCTCATATCCTCACGCGCAAAGAGTCGAGTCTGGGAACCCGTGACAGCGATTGCCAGTAGGGCGACGATCAGGGGCAGGAGAAATTTGGCGGAGGTGCTGCGCATGGCTTACGGGCCTCGTTCGGGATGACGGTCGAACCGTTTTGCGACGCTATTTACGGTACACCCGGAAGGCACTGCCGGTGAGATATACTCCTCTTTCTATGCGGGTATCTGTGATTTTGCCAGCGGCCGGGCTGGGCACGCGCATGACTCCGGGCCACACGACGCATACCGCCCCCAAACAATTCCTGGAGCTGGCTGGAACGCCGATCCTGATCCGCACGCTGCAGGCTTTTGCGGAGGTGCCGGAGGTTTCGCAACTGATCGTAGCGGTGCGGGCTACCGAGATGGAACGGCTGACGGCGCACATCTTCGAGCACGGGTTTGCGGAAAGAGTGCGTGTGGTGGAGGGCGGCGATTCGCGGCAGGAAAGCGTGTTTAACGCGTTGAAGACGCTGGAGTGCGGCGACGACGACATAGTTCTGGTGCACGACGCGGTGCGGCCGCTGATTGAGCCGGCGGTGATTCGCCGCGTGATAGAAGCCGTTGAAAAGCACAACGCGGCGATTGTGGGGCTGCCGGCGCTGGACACGATTAAGCAGGTGGAGCGCACAGCGGATGGGGCGATCATCACGGCTACGATTCCGCGCGAGTATATTGTGCAGGCGCAAACGCCTCAGGGATTCCGCTGCGGGCTGCTTCGGCGGGCATTCGCTGAAGCGGAAGCGGATGGATTTGTGGGCACCGACGAAGCCAGCGTGGTGGAGCGCGCTGGAAGCCAGGTCTTTGTGGTTCTCGGATCGGCTTCGAATCTGAAGATCACGCAGCCGGGGGATCTGGAACTGGCCGAGTTTTATCTGGGGCAGCGCGGGAATTCGCATTAGCGTTATTTCCTGCGGCGGCCTTGCATTCAGAGGGCGCTGAGATACCCTGAAGTGAAGCTGCACGGGACTGGCACGGAATTTAACCCGGAACTTAACACCCATGGACATTCGGATTGGCTACGGCTGGGACTCGCATGCATTCAAGCCCGGAGTGCCGCTGAAAATTGGTGGTTTGAGCATCGAGCATCCTGAGGGCCTGGCCGGGCACTCGGATGGCGATGTGCTGTTGCATGCGATCACTGACGCTCTGCTGGGCGCGGTTTCCGCCGGGGATATCGGCAGCTTTTTTCCTCCCGGCGACCCGCGGTGGAAGGATGCCGACTCGGCGATCTTCCTGAGCCTGGCGATGGAAGAAATTGAAAACGCGGGCTACCGCATTGTGAATGTGGATACGACGCTGGTTCTGAATGCACCGAAGATCGGGCCGATTTCGAGCGATATGCGGGAACATGTCGCCGAGCTGCTGGGCATACTGCCGGCCAATGTCGGCATCAAGGCCAAGACGCCCGAGGGGCTGGAGGCGGATCACGTGGCGCAGGCGCACGCGGTTGTGTTGCTGGAGCGCATCGCAGAGCCAGGGGAGATTCACTCGATGCACGCGGTGGTGCAGAGCCAGCGGGAGCTTGAGGATGTGGTGCGCGACCTGGTCAGTCAGGTGCATGGCGTGCCAGCCAAGGCGCCGTTCGATACCGACGACATTACTTAAGGATTGCGAGGGGCTGGGGGTGCGGCTCCTACGACCACCAGATCGACGCGGCGGTTCATGCGGCGGCCTTCGGCGGTGGCATCGTCTGCCTGTTCCTTTGCCCCGGGGCCACGCTGCCAGCCCCGTTCTGCGGCGTAGTAATATCGGCACTTTCAGCTTTGGCGTTCAGCCCTTCCGGAGACGAAAAAGCGGCGGCGGCCAAGGAGGAAGGACGCCACCGCCGGAATTACAAGGGCCCAGGGGAGGTTACTGCAGGAACTTCAGGACGTTCTGCTCCGCCGCACTGGACTGCGACAGGGCGTCAAATCCGGTCTGCTCGAGGATGTTGTACTGCGTCAGGTTCGACGTGGTCGTGGCGATGTTGGCGTTCTGAATGTTGTTCTGCGCGCTGGTCAGGTTCTGCACCTCGGTCGTTTCGACGCCCGAGTGAACTCGGTGTTCAGAGCGCTGGACTGGTTGGTGGAGAGACCTCCGTTGGAGGCTTCCGTTGCAATCGTAATTGCCTGGTTGAGAATGGTGTTGACCTGGGAGAGCGCGCCGTCGGCGGTCTGCAACAGACCAACGCCATCGGATGCGTTCTGGCTGGACTGGTTGAGTGCGGAGATGTTGGCCCCAAGGCCTTCGGCGATCGAAAGACCCGCGGGATCGTCGGCTCCGGAGTTGATCTGCAATCCGGTCGCCAGCTGCTGAAGAGTAGTCTGCAGGTTGGTCTGCGTGTTGGAAACTGCATTCTCTGCTACCAGCGAAGAAATGTTATTCAGAATGCTGATGCTCATGACGTAGCTCCTTGTATCGAATTCCGCCTGCACCGAACCGCTTCCGCCTTCGCAGAGGTCCGGAATCGTTACGTGGAGCAGGTGGTTGTTGCGGGCTCTCTATCGGCGTTTGGCAGGGGGATTCTAGACCGGCCTGCAACTTTTTTTAGGTACCCACGGGAGGGAGATGTTACTTCCTGGGGATGCGAAGCGCGATCCAGGGTGGATCGCGGGCAAGCAGTTGCCGCCATTAAGCGTCGTGCTGCGCGCTTAGTTGAATCTTTGTGCGATGGGCTAGCCGACAGCCTGGCCGGCGCGCTCGGACGCCCCAACCGAATGCAATCCCGCGGCTTCGAGCGTTGCCTCGACCATCGCGTCCATGCCCATGCACGAATTCATCATCAGGTGGTAAAGCCGCCGGTCATCCCACTCGCGCTGGTGGAAGCGGCGGATATACTCGGCACGCCGGCGGTCGGTGGCCAGAATCTCACGCTCGGCCTCTCTGGCGTGCTCCGGGAATTTCTCCTCCAGCCAGCGAATCTTGCGGGCCATCGACGCATAGACGAAAACGTGAAAGGCGCCGGGGGCCTTCGCCAGCGTGCAGGCGGCTCCGCGTCCCACCACCACGCAACTACCCTTCGTCGCTTGCTCCAGCAAATAGCCGCGGATGAACTCGACCATTCGCTCGCTGTCGAAGACGTCGGGGTCGCCAGGCCGACGCTGCAGACCGCCGCCCAGCCAGATGGTCTTGCCGAAGCGGTAGAACCACGGATCGATGCGCTCGTCGCAGCGTTTGACCAGCGTGGGCGCGACGCCGGCCTTCTGCGCCACTTCGTCGACCAGGCAGCTGTCGATCAGTTTCCAACCCAGCCGCTCGGCGAGGTGATAGGCTAATTCGGCGCCTCGGCTGCCGTATTCGCGTTCAACGGTGATGACCTGAATCATAGCGATCTTCCTTTGTTTCCGAGCCGATCCTGACATTTTTGCCGGGGCGTCGTCAAGGGACTTGCCGCGCGGGCGGCGATCGCGCTCCTCTGCGGCGATGATGCCGGGTTGGATATGATGTGATTATCAGGGGAAGTGGAGGCTATGGCTAAGGTAGAAATCTCTTTACCTGACCAACTCGCGGAGGAGGCTCGCCGCGCGGGGCTGTTGTCCTCTCCTCGTCTGGAGGAATGGTTGCGGGAACAAATTCGCACCCAGCGGGTCGAAGAGCTGTTTACAGCGATGGATCGCATGGCCGCGGTTTCTGATCCCGCCCCGATGTCGCCCGAGGAAGTAACGCGGGAGATTCCGCGATGCGGGCTGAGCGCCGCGCCAAAGCCGCACGCTGATGCGGTTGGTGCTGGATACCAATGTTGTTATCGCCGCTTTCTTGTGGGATGGTACTCCAAGGTTGCTGCTCAAGACGTCGCGAGAAAGACGAGTCGATCTGTTCACCAGCGGAGCGCTCGTGGACGAGTTAACCGCCGTCCTCGAGCGGCGGAAATTCGAAACGAAGATTGCAGCTTCCGGGTTGACGATCGACAGTATCGTGGACCGCTATGCGGAGTTGGCGAAAATGGTAAGGCCGGAGCCCACAAGGCGAATCGCGGCCGATCCGGATGATGACGTTGTACCTGGAACCGCTCTGGCAGCGAAGGCTGATTTGATTGTGTCTGGGGACTCGCATCTGCTCATTCTCAAGACTTATCAGAGTATTTCGATCATGACACCAGCTGCTGCATTGGACCGGATCGGCTAATCCCTGAGATCCACCACTGTTGCTCCAGCGCCCCCCTCGTTCTGAGCCGGCTCGGTGACCGTCGCCACCTGAGGATGCTCTTTCAGCCATGCGCGGAGGGTTCGCCGGAGAATGCCCATGCCTGTGCCGTGAATGATTCGGATGCGCGGCAGCCCGGCCAGGAACGCGCGGTCGAGGAATTTCTCTACGTCGTCTCGCGCCTCGTCGGCGGTCTTGCCGATGACGTTGATCTCGCTGGTCGTGGCTTCGGGTTCGGCGACGGAAACGCTGATGCCGCGGCGGCGGGCGGCCTGGATCGGCGTTTGCTTGCCGGCGGCGGAGACAACTTCGGCGATCTCGTCGCGGGCAACGCGCATCTTCATTTGCCCGACGGCGACTTCGAAGGTCTTATCGTCAATCTGCCGCTGCACCGTTGCCGTCCTGCCCAGCGTCCGCAGACGCACTGTGTCGCCTTCGGAGACGTGGCGGACGATGTGCGGCTGGGCGTTCTGGTCGCCCCGGTCGGCGCCGGTATGCTGCGCGACGACTGCCGTGTTGAAGCTTTCGGAAAATTCGCGGCGCAGGCGGGCGATCCGCTGCTCGGCCTGTTTGGACAGCTTCTGCTGGGCGGCACGATCTTCGATGGACCGCACCGTTTCGCGCATCTGATATTCGAAATTCTTGAGCAGCGACTGGAGCTGTCCTTCCAGGTCACGGACCTTGGCCCGCCACTCCTTCATGCCCTCTGCATCCAGGCGCGCACGCTCCTGCGCTAAATCCTGCTCGAGGCGGCGAACGCGCACGCTCTCTTTGGTCAGGGACGCGAGCTGTTCGTGCAAACTGTCGAGGAAACGGCCGATGTCCTGGGTCTGTGTGCTGAGGCGCTGACGAGCGGCGCTGATGATGGTCGCGTTGAGCCCCAGCCGTTGCGCAATATTGATACCGGCCGAGGTTCCAGGCACGCCCTGGCGCAGCTCGTAGGTGGGAGCAAGCGTCTTCTCGTCGAAGCCGACCGCGGCGTTGACGGCTCCGGGAGCACTTTCGGCGTAGACCTTGAGCGACGTAAGATGCGTCGAGACGATCGACCATGCGCCGGCGTTCAGGAAATGTTCAGCGACGGCGACCGCCAGCGCCGCGCCTTCTTCGGGATCGGTCGCCGAGCCCAATTCGTCGAGCAGGACCAGCGAACGGGAAGTGGCCTGAGCCGCGATGCGATTCAGATTCGTAACGTGCGCGGAGAAAGTCGACAAATCCTGTTCGATCGACTGCGCGTCGCCGATGTCGGCGAGGAAGGCGTCGAAGACCGGCGAGACCAGTTCGTCAGCGGTTACGGGAACGCCGGCCTGCGCCATGATGGCGAGCAGGCCGGCTGTCTTCAGCGTCACCGTCTTCCCGCCGGTGTTTGGTCCGCTGATGATGAGCTGCCGGTCGGCGCCGGCCAGCTCCAGGCTGACCGGGACGATGCCCTTGGATTCAGCGCGCAACCGGCGTTCCAGCAGCGGATGCCGCGCATTCTTCAACCGAAACTCGAGGTTATCTTCTGGCGAAAATCGCGGCGGGACGCAGTCGTATTCCTGAGCGAAGCGAGCACGAGCGAGCAGAGTGTCCACTTCAGCGAGGATCGCAGCTCCAGCCAGGATCGGCCCGGCAAACTGCGTGATCTGCCGCGTCATGTGCAGAAAGATACGGTGAATCTCTTCCTGTTCGTCTTCGAGCAGCCGTACCAGGTCGTTGTTCAGCTCGATCGTCTCCAGTGGCTCGACGTAGACAGTTTGGCCGCTCGAGCTGGCGCCGTGGACTACGCCCTGCACCCGACGTTTCCACTCCGATTTCACCGGAATCACGAAGCGCTCGCCACGGATGGTGATAAGTTCGTCCTGGGTGCTGCCGCCTTCGGAAAAGCGACGCAGTGCAGACCGCAGGCTCTCCTCAATCGCCCGCTGCTGCCGCTCCATTTCACGACGAATCCGCCGCAGCTCCGGCGATGCATCGTCGGTCAGCGTTCCATCCGGCAAAATCTTCTCTCGCATCGACTCGGTCAGCGGCCGCAGGCTCGTCCCCAACAACTTCTGCGAAAGCTCATTCAGCTCCGGCAAACGATCCTGCGTGTTCTGCGGTGGAGTCCGCATCAACTCGGTCCACGACGTGATCTCCTCCGCCAGCGCAATCGTCGCCCACAGTTCCTCCGACTCCAGCGCCACGCCCTCAATCCGAGCCTTCGCCAGTAAATCCGTCGGATCGAACAGTGCCCGCAACTGCGGCATCACGCCCGCCGCCACCAGCAGCCGCATCTCCGCCACCAGCCGCTGCTCGCGTTCCACCCACACGCGCTCCATCGACGGCACCAGCGCGCCAATCCAGCCACGCCCCAGCGCCGACTGCGCATAGCCACCCACAAACGCAACAAACTTGTCCCACTCAAGCGGCAGGCTCGGCGCAACGCGATCAGGAATCTCCGGCAGTAACGGCATAGGTCTATTATCGAGGCTCCATTTGCGTGTTGCAGAAAACACTGGCAAAACAATCGCTTGAAAAGCCGTGGATCGAGTGCCATGCTTCCAGGTATGGCTGCTGTGCGTCTTGCCGCCGTCCTTCCACTCGTGCTCGCCGCAGCCCTCACCGCGCAAAATACATCACGGAGCCAGGTTGTCGTTACGGTCATTGATCAATATGGGGCGGTTATTGCCGTTGCGCATGTTGGGATTATCCAGTTGCCGACTGTGATCCCGAATGGCGGCGACTGGCTCCACTACGCGTTGACTGCGCCAGAGCAGGCATCAACCGAAATCGACGCTTCCGGCGAAGCAACCGTTGGCCTCCCGAAAGGGAGCTATGCCATTACCATTTTCGCTCCCGGATTCAAACGCTATGTCGAAAGGATAGAGATTCGAGATGAGTCGAGTCAGTCCCTTCGGGCTACTCTCGCAATTGATCCCGTCCCCTTCGGCCCCGGCCCCGTCGCTGGGGACCTACTTGTGATTCCGCTGGAGCCCACGTCTCTCAATGTCCTCATTCCTCTCGAACCGCTACAGACGGTCACTTTTACCCGCCGGGCCCGGCGGCGGTGGATGCGCTGATCTCATTCGCCGTCCTAACCCGCCATTGACAGATACGGCCGCACTCTGGTTTCCTCTACCCATGCTTCAGCCGCGGTCGATTCACGCCGCCATCACCATCGCAATCGCGCGAATTACCACGCCCATCACCCATGGAGCCGGCGGCTAAGCGAAACCTCTTCATCAGCAACAACCGCCATCGCGCTCCCCAAGCCGATGGCTTTTTCATTTGCACGTTATTGTGGAAAGGGAACCACCCCTTGCTGAACCCGACCGTCACACTCGAATCCATCCGCGCCGCCCGTGATCGCATCTCCGGCCACATCTATCTCTCGCCCGCCCGCCACTCCGCCGGCCTCTCCGAGATAACCGGGCAACAGGTATTTCTCAAACTCGACAACCTGCAGCGCACCGGAGCCTTCAAGGAGCGCGGCGCGCTCAACAAAATCCTGACCCTCACCGACGACGAGCGCCGGCGCGGAGTCATTGCAGCCAGTGCCGGCAACCACGCTCAGGCCGTCGCCTTCCACGCCAGCCAGAACGGCATCCGCGCGCGCATTGTCATGCCCCTGATGACGCCGCTGGTCAAAGTCGCCGCTACCTCCAGCTACGGGGCCGACGTCGTCCTCCACGGAGCCGACTACGACGAAGCCTGCGCGGAAGCCATCCGCCAGGGCGCGGCCGACGGCCTCACCTTCCTCCATCCCTTCGACGACGACGAGGTCATCGCGGGGCAGGGAACCATCGGCCTCGAGCTACTGGAGCAGGTCCCGGACCTCGAAGCTGTCGTCGTCCCCATCGGCGGCGGCGGGCTCATCGGCGGCGTCGCCTGCGTCATCAAGGAAAGCAATCCCAACATCCGCGTCATCGGCGTGCAGACCGAGCGCCTGCCCTCTATGCTCCGCGCCCGCGAAGCTGGCCACCCCGTCACCATCCCCGCCGAAGCCACCATCGCCGATGGCATCGCCGTGCGCCGTGCCGGTGAGCGCACCGTCCCTCTGGTCGCCAAATATGTCGACGAGCTCGTGACCGTCGACGAAGAAGAAATCGCCAGCGCCATCCTCGTCCTTCTCGAACGCGAGAAGACCCTTGCCGAAGGCGCCGGCGCAGCCGCCCTCGCCGCGCTGCTGCAGAAGAAGACCACCCTCAACGGCCATCGCACCGCCGTCCTGGTCTGCGGCGGAAACATCGACGTCACGTTGCTTTCTAAGATCATCGAACGCGGCCTGGTCAAAGACGGCCGCTGGATCCGCATCCGCATTCACCTCACGGATCGGCCCGGTTCGCTGCATCATCTGACGAAGATCATTGCCGACCTGCGCGCTAATATCGTGCAGACCGCCTATGATCGTGCGTATTACGGCGTGAGTTTGGGAGACACGGTGATTGACTTTACGCTGGAGACGCGCGGCGCAGGACACATCAAGGAAATCGACGCCGCACTCACCACCGCCGGCTACCGGCACGAGCAAATTGAGTGAACGAGGGTGCAGGGTCGAGGGTACGGGGTACAGAAACCGGGTCGAAGTTCAGATCTTGTGGGCGATTGTCCAAAGCATCTTGCTCGTCTCTACAGCGAGTTCTTCCGCTCGTGCGATCTCGCGTTCGTCACCGAAGCCAAGACTGCGCGCGATCACCAGTTGTGTCTGAATCTCAAGAGTCGAGCCGCGCGCCATTCCGAGGAAGTTGCGGTATTCACCCTTGGTTCCTCGTCCGTAGCCTTCAGCGATATTGCTGGCAACGGAGACTCCAGCGCGGCGCAACTGACTTGTAAGCCCGTAGATTTCCTCGCGAGGAAACTGCCGCGTCAGCTTATAGAGCGGCTGGCTCATTGCCTGGGCTCACACCATTACCCATGTACCTGAACGATGCCCCTGTACCCTACACCCTGTACCCTGTACCCTGATTAAGAAATGTCCGATCAGCTCTATCTGAGTTTGTGGTATCCCAACTTCCGGCTGGAGGCGCTGCCCGCCGCGCTCGAGAAGGTCGTGGAGCAGTTCACCGCCGTGGGCGGCTCAGCGCGTGTCTCGGCCGCGACGGTTTTTCCCATATCCTGGAACGAGACGCCCACGTGGCAGCGCGTCTACCGGAACGAAACGGACGACGAAGAATCGAGTCCCCGAACCGTGATCGCCGCCGCCATGGAGAACGCCCACGACGACTATGCCTGGGAATTCGAGCTGATCTGGGAACTGTGGGTTCCGGAGCACGCCGAAGGTTTGGATACGATGTGGCGCCAGGAGCCTCGGGCGGTGCGGGTGGTTGGGTTCGGACCGGAATTCGACGAGGGCGCCTACGAAACCAACGGCCATATTCGGGTGGATTTTGGCCTGGATACCCCCTTCCTCTACGAAGACATGGACCTGGACGAGGACGCGGTCCAGCGGGTCAAGCAGAACGTCGCGCGGCTGGTGGAGTTCACCAACCGCGTGCAGAAGAATGGTGGCATTTCAACCCGGCTGTTGTGGTCGGAATCGGGCGAAAGCCTCGCCCGCAAGCTCATCGAGCGGCTGCAACAGGTGAACTGAAGGCAGTACTCTGCCGAGCCCGCGAAGACATGTCGCGGAAGAGGCCATTTATAGAGGTCCGCAAAATAATCCGAGGACGGCAGTCACCGAAAAGGAGCATACTAACGTCTAAGACCAGCAGGGTAACGTCCGCCTTGCAGGAGGGTCCGCTTATGCCCATCCCCAAAATCTTCCTCAACTTGTTGGTGTGCGGCAGCCTGGCTCTTTGCGCTGGCTGGGTGAGCGCCCAGAGTTCCAGCGGGTCCAGCTCACCCGCAACCCCTGCCGCGCAGCAACCCTCTGCGCCGGCGCAGCAGCCCTCCACTGCGTCGCCCCAGGATCAGACTCCCGCCCAGACCCCGGCCCCCAGCAACGCGCCGTCGGCGCAGGACTGTCCCGGCCCTGTGCTTCATCGCGCGCCTGATAAGGGTGGCGATCTCTGCTCGACGCCGACCCCAACGGCCCCCGCCACGACCGAGGACGAGAGTCCCGCGGAGAACGGTAAGAATTCCAAGCTGACCGATCCCAACGTCAATCCCTTTCCGCAGGCGGAGCCAGATAAGAACGGCATGATGCCTGGCGTGAAGGGCGGCAGCATCGACGACGTGAACGCGGTCGGAACACGCAATATTGGCGCGCGCGGAATGGGCAACTGGTACTCGACCGAGTCCGAAATCAAAATGGGCAAGCAGTACGCCAACGAGATCGAGAAGAGCACCAAGTTCATCAACGANNTCGGCCAGAACATCGTCAAGAACTCCGACTGCAAGGTGCCGTTCACCATCAAGGTGATCGATACGGACGAGATCAACGCCATGGCGCTGCCGGGCGGCTTCTTCTACGTCAACTCCGGCCTGATTCTCGCGGCCGACGAGGAAGCGGAGCTGGCGGGTGTGATGGCCCACGAGACAGCCCACGTTTGCGCGCATCATGCGGCGCGCGAGATGACCCGCGCCAACTATGCTCAGATCGGCATGGTTCCGCTCATCATGATGACGGGGTATAGCTGGACCGGCTACGGCATCTACGAAGCCACGCAGCTTCTGATCCCCATCACGTTCCTCGAATTCTCGCGCGAATTCGAGGCCCAGGCCGACTATCTGGGCGTCCAGTACATGTACCGCGCAGGCTACGATCCGCAGGCCTTCGTGACCTTCTTTGAAAAGGTGCAGAACCTCGAGAAACAGAAGCCCGGCGCGGTCGCCAAGGTTTTCGAGAACCACCCGCAGACACCGGACCGCATCGAGCACACCGAAGAGGAGATCTCCAGGATTCTCCCGCCCAAGGACGAGTATCTGGTGACGACTTCGGAATTCAACGACGTGAAGGCGCGTCTGGCCCGGATCGAGAACAAGCGGCGCATCATCGACAACAAGAAGGGCAAGCCGACTCTCCGTCGCGCCAGTACCTCTCCTGACAGCACCGACTCCGGCAGCAACGGCAGTGATCAGCCCACGCTGCATCGCCGGGACGACGGCAACGGAAGCGGCAGCGGCAGCAACTGAAGATCTCGTTCGTGGACTGCAACGGGCTTCGTCTTTGGACGGGGCCCGTTTTGCTTTGACGGTTCGGCTGTTGGCAGCCTGCTCTCTCTCCCCAAAACTGCCGTGTCGAAGCTTGGCCGGTTCTTGTGTCGCCCTCTGGAGAATGACAGAATGTTGAGAGCCCAACATCGAGAGTGTGGACGGGTGAAGGCCGCCTATGAAGAAGATTCTGATGTGGACGGTGTTGATCGTCGGGACGCTGTTCATCACGAAATACGCGAATGACGTGGCCCAGGACGTCCGGCCGCACGGCGCGACGTTTCGTATGACCAGGCAGCAGGTGGTTTCCTGCAGCAGCGGCGAGATAACCCTGGCAGGGCCCGAGGGACCGACGACCCTCAAAACCGACAATACGTGGCCGGCCTGCAATACCTTCGAATCGAATACTTACTACGACCTGTGGCTGGCGCGCGGCGGCAAGACCGGATTCATCAGTGTGGAGAAGTCCCCCTGGTGGCGCACCAAAATGTAGAACCCGTCTCATATATGGCGCGTTGGCGTCGGTCAGGGACATGAGCCCCGCATCGGACCACCCCATCGCGCCAACAGCAGGCGCACGAGGGACCCGGGGCGGCGGGTCTCATACGGGGACCCAAAGGCAGGGATTTATGAGACCAGTTCGAGCCTGATGTAGGCTGGGTGGTATGCGGCATCGCCAAGTGGGCACGGCAGGTTTTTCGGTCAGCGACATCGGCTGCGGTCTCTGGGGCATGAGTGGGTGGAGCGGTTCCGACGACGCCGAATCGCTCCGGGCTCTGCAACTGGCTGTCGATCTGGGCTGCAACTTCTTCGACACCGCCTGGGCCTACGGGAACGGCAAAAGCGACGGCTTCCTGGGCAAAATCCTGGCGGCGAACCCGGACGAACGCCTCTACGCGGCGTCCAAAATTCCGCCGAAGAACGGGAAATGGCCGGCACAGCCTCAATATGACTACAACGATGCGTTCCCGGCGGAGCACGTGTTTGCGCATGCGGACATGATCCGGCGCGCGCTGGGCGTGGACACCATCGACCTGCTGCAGTTTCATGTCTGGGATGATTCCTGGACGGATCGCAGGGAATTTCGTGAAACCGTCGAGAAGCTCAAGCGCGACAAAATCGTCCATGCCTTCGGACTAAGCCTGAACCGTTGGCAACCGGCCAACGGGATCCGCGCGATCCGCACCGGCCTGGTCGACGCCGTGCAGGTGATCTACAACCTCTTCGATCAGAATCCGGAAGACGAGTTGTTTCCGGTCTGCGAGGAATACAAAGTCGGCGTAATCGCGCGCGTGCCGCTCGATGAGGGGTCGCTGGGCGGCAAGATGACGCGCGACACCGTCTTTCCGGAAGGCGATTGGCGCAAGGGATACTTCAATCCGAAGAACCTCAACGAGACACTGGATCGGGTGGATCGCGTGCGTGACGATCTGCCGGCAGGCATGTCGCTGCCCGAACTGGCCATTCGCTTCATTCTGTCCCATCCTGCCGTGAGCACCATTATTGTCGGCATGCGGAAGCAAGAGCACGTCCGCGGCAATCTTGCGTTGAGCGATGCCGGAGGCCTGGCACCAGGACTCATTGAGAAGATGAGAAAGCATCGCTGGGAACGGCATCCCGTTCCATGGTCAGACTGACCGACGGCTCGGCGCCCAGGAAAATCGTCCTGGAAGAACCAATGAGACCGCGATGGAAGAAGGTTTTTCTGGTCGCGGCCGCAGCGGTTTCGTTAGCTGTAGCGCAGGAGCTATGGCCAGGCGACGCCGCAAGCGTCTCTGCTCTCGCTTTCCAAGCGCAACCATACTCTGGCCGTCCATCAGTAACGGGCCTTACCCAACGATTCGTGACCGCCATCACTGAGCGAACGGCGGATTGACTTTATCCTGGAACGTTCTTCGGCGTGCGAAGCGGCATTCGCCCTCCGCCCGCGACGAAGAACGGACGGGAGAAACCAAATGAGTCTGGGAACGATGGCGGCAACGGGACTGATAACAGCAGTGATTCTGATCATCGCGGCAATTACGGTCATCAACAAATTCGCGCACTAAGGACGATTCAGCGCCGGGTTGGGTGATGTTCAGGCCTTGACCGGCTGGCTAATTTAGGATTCGGCCGCGAGCGGGCAACGCCCGACACGCCGCGCAGTCTGTTTCTTTCAGCGCGGCTGCACTACTTCCACAATCTGCGTGTCGGGCTCGCTCCACGCTGCGGTCCCGGTATGCCTCAGCTCATGCGAGCCCTCGTCCCACTCGAGATGCGTGAGCTCGAACTGGCCCTTTTCGTATGCGTAGGTCCGGCCATCGTCCTGATACAGATCGAAATCCGCGTTAGCACCCGGCCAGACCTGGACCTTCGTGATGGTCTGCTTGTCTGCGGTGCTGTCCACTGAGCTGCCCAGCGGGATGATCGACCCGGCCCGGACAAACAGGGGCATTTTGTCGATGGGCGCGTTGACGGAAACGGTTTGGCCGCCGTGCATGCGCTCGTGGGTCCAGTAGTTGTACCAGTCAGCCCCCGCCGGCAGATAAACCTGCTTCGTCGTCTGGCCTTGTTCAGTAACAGGGGCGACCAGGAACGCGGGTCCGAACATGTATTCGTCGCCGATGTCAGCAACTTTGGGATCGTCGGGGAAATCCATGAACAGTGCCCGCATAAACGGAGCCCCGGTTTTGTGCGTGAAGTAGCCCTCCGAATAGATGTAGGGCATTAGCTCATAACGCAGCTTCAAATATTGCTCGAGAATCGGCTCCGCCTGTTTCCCGTACGACCAAACCTCGTTGTATTTGCGACTGCCGTGGGTTCGGAAGATGGGCAGGAAGCTGGCGTACTCAAACCAGCGGGTGTAGAGCTCCGGGTAGTCGTCATATCCGCCGACGTTATCGCGCGCATCCGAGGGATCGAGCAGCGGCGTATGGTCCGGATCATGCACCTGGGGCAGATACTGCCACGCGCCTGTGTCGTTGCTCCAGTAGTTCAAGCCCGAAGCAGCGACGTCGAGACCCGTTGGGATTTGTCGTTTCAACGTATCCCAGGTCGGGAAAATATCTGAGGACCAAACGATAGCGCTGTTGTGCTGCACGCCCAGAT
>PMSS01000374.1 GCA_003167515.1 Acidobacterium sp.
TTTCCGATTCTGCTTTGCCCGGTGTGCTCGATTCCGGCGTTTCGGCCCTTCGAGCGCAGCTGGACGGTCGAAGGAAAGACGGTCGCGTATCTCGATGCGATGCGCTACACGCAGTGGTTCAATCTGCTGGGCGGACCGGCGGCGGTGGTCCCGGTGAGCCAGTCGGACAGCAAGTCCGGGGAAGGGCTGCCGATTGGCGTGCAGATCGCGGGAAGGCCGTTCGCCGATGAGTTGGTGCTGGCGGTGGCTGCGGCTGTCGAGAACGAGTTTGGCTATCGGCCGCCATCCATGGCGATGTGAGAGCAGGTTAGTGGCGGCGAACGAGATGTCCGCGCAGAGCGGACCTTGTTTGCGTGATCTGAAGAATGCTACGGCTTGAGGCGCGAGAAGAGGTTCAGCTTGGAAACGTCATTGACCATGATGAAGGCGAAGAAAAGGATCAGCATGACGAAAGCGACCTGATACATCCGCTCCTTGAATTCCTGCTTGAGATCGCGCCGCAACAGACCCTCAATGCAGAGAAGGAGAATCATGCCTCCATCGAGGATGGGGATGGGCAGGAGGTTCATGATGCCGAGGTTGAGGCTGATGAGGGCGGTGAGTCCGATGATCGGCTCCCAGCCACGCATCTCGGCGGCTTCGCCGGTCATGCGCGCCATGCCGATGGGACCGCTGAGCTGCTGCATGACCGCGCCGTGGCGGGTAAACATGCGGTGCAGGATGTCGAGAATCAAACCGGAGTAGTGCAGGTTGTAGCTCACGGAGCGGCGTACCGCCTGGGGCAGCGGCAACTGCTCAACGTGGAATGGTGGCAACGCAGGAGTGAGGCCGAGGCGGTAGCCTGGTTCGCCGGCGCCGTTGTCGGCCCAGATGGGCTGGATGGTTACGCTGAATTGTTTGCCATCCCTCTGGATCACCAGATTCGCCGGCTTGTTGCCGGCCTCATCGAGAACCGCGATGACGGCGCGCACTCCGTGAACCACCTGGCCATTCACCGACACAACGCCATCGCCTGCTTTAAGGCCGGCCTTGATGGCAGGGTAGCCGGGTGTGACATCCTCGATGATCATGGGACCGTCCTGCTCCTTGGGGAGCAGTCCGAGAGACTCGATTTCAAAATCCTGGCCCTTGGTGGGGTCGGCCAGCAGAAGCTCGGTGCTGAACTGTTTGGTTTGTCCGTTGACGGCGCGCTCGACGGTGATGGGGACGGTGCTGTTGGCATCCAGCGAAGCGCGTTCGTCCAGCCTTTCCCAGGTGGGATTCCTGTCTTCATCGAGGCGGATGATGCGGTCGCCGGTCTGGAGGCCGGCGCGGCCGGCAGGCGAATTTGGGGGGACCACATCGAGGACGGCCGGAGAATCGAGGTATTGCTCGACCTCGTTGTGCATCATGTAGAGGCCGGCCATCAGCACGAATGCCAGGATGAAGTTCGAAACTGGTCCGGCTACGGCGATGAGAACCCGCTGCCAGCGTGGGTGCGAACTGAATTCGCCGGGATCGCCCGTGGTTTCGGAGCCGGGTGTCTCGCCGGACATTTTGACGTAGCCGCCGAGCGGCAAGGCGCTCACGCGATAGTCGGTATCGCCCACTTTTACGCCAAAGAGGCGGGTGCCGAAGCCGAGGGAGAAAACCTCAACGCGGACACCGCAAAGCTTGGCGACGGCGAAATGGCCAAACTCGTGCACGAGCACCATAACGCCGAGCACAAGAAGGAAGGAAACGGTTGCGATGACGGCAAAGGGCATATTCAATACTTCGGCGAAACCTCGTGCAAACTTCGGCAGAATACCGGAGAAACCGCGGGCTCAGCAACGATAATGCGCTTCGCGTCCCGCCAAGACTTCCCGGGCCAGCTCGCGAGCCTGACGATCTGCCGCAAGCACTTCTTTTATGGTCGCCGGATGCGTCTCCGGGGTTGTCTCGAGTACCTGTTCTATTGTAGCGGGAATCCCGGTAAAAGGAATGGCCCGTTTGAGGAAGGCTTCGACGGCGATTTCGTCGGCGGCATTGAGCGCAATGGGATGGGCACCTCCCTTCTCGGCGGCCTCATACGCGAGACGGAGACAGGGAAAGCGTTCGAGGTCGGGCGGCTCGAAGTGCAGGTCGGAGAGAGCGGTCATATCGAATCGCAGATCGGACGGGATGCGCTCGGGATAGCTGAGGGCGTAGAGGATGGGCAGGCGCATATCGGTAACAGAAATTTGCGCGAGCAGGCTGCCGTCGACGTATTCGACCAGCGAGTGCACGGTGGACTGCGGATGCACTATGACCTTGATCGCCGAGGGCGGCAGATCGAAGAGGCGGCAGGCTTCGATGATCTCAAGGCCCTTGTTGAGCAGGGTTGCCGAGTCGATAGTGATGCGCTGGCCCATCACCCAGGTGGGATGGTGGAGGGCCTCTTCGACCGTGATGCTGTCGAATTTCTCGATGGGCAGCGTGCGGAAGGGGCCCCCGGAAGCGGTAAGCCAGATCTGGCGAACCTCGTTGCGCTGCCCGGCCCGCATGCACTGGTGGATGGCGTTGTGCTCGGAGTCGATGGGGAGCAGGGCGACGTTCTTCTCGCGCGCAGCGGCGGTCAGGATTTCTCCCGCCGCAACCATGGCTTCTTTGTTGGCGAGGCCGATGGTCTTGCCCGCCTGGACGGCGGCGTAAGTAGCCTCGAGCCCGGCGACGCCGACAATGGCGGAGACAACGAAGTCCACTTCAGGCAGCGTTGCGACGCAGACTGTGCCTTCGCTTCCCCAAACAACCTCGGTGGTGGTGAGGCCGTCCTGGCGAAGCCGCCGCCGGAGGTCAGCGGCCAGCTCTTCGGTAGCCATTGAGACGACATGTGGCCGCCAGCGGAGGCACTGCTGGTGGGCTGTGTCGACATTGCGCCCGGCGGCAAGGGAGGCGACAGCGAAGCGCTCGGGATAGCTCTCGACGATGCTCAGAGTGCTCCGGCCAATGGAGCCGGTCGATCCCAGAATGGCGAGGTGCTTCAAAGTGGTCCTTCGACGTGGTCAGTGTAACAACAAGCTTGCGAATCCCCCGGCTAGTGCTTGTCGCAGAGACTTCTTCACCGATCGGAGTTTTCGCCAACCCACGTCTCAACAGCGAGACCCATTCGACTCGCTTCGCGCCGCTCGCGTTCGCTCAGGGCAGGCTGTGGGGCAGCCATTTTCGTGGCGGTGCTAACGAAATCCTTGCGACAGGCCACTAGAACGACTGCTGTGCAAGCTGCGCGTACCACAGCACCGGCGCGGCCAGCAGCAGCGCGTCGATACGGTCCAGCACGCCTCCGTGGCCTGGCATCAAATGCCCGGAATCTTTGACGCCGGCGCCTCGTTTGATGGCAGACTCGACCAGGTCCCCGACCTGCGCGGCAATATTCAGCAGCACCGCGAGTTCGATCCAGTGGAGCCAGGCGCCGGGATAGGAGAGCCACTCGATGGCGTGCGAGGTGAGGATTCCGCCAATCCACGCCAGCAGTACCGCGATCAGCACGCTGCCGGCGACCGAAGCGATCGACCCTTCCCAGGTTTTGTTGGGGCTGAGGGTGGGCGCCAGCCTCCAGCGGCCAAACGCGCGGCCGACGTAGAGTGCGGCAATGTCGCCGGACCACACGACCAGAAACAGGAAGAGGAGCAGCGAAGGCCCGTTGTCCTGCGACGACAACAGATAGAGCGTCGACATGGACAGGCCAACGTAAATCAGTCCGAAGACGGAGAAGGCGGTGTCGGCCAGAACACGGTTGACCGGCGAACGGAAGGTGCAGAGGATGAGCAGCGCCAGGGAAAGGCAGCCGATGACGGGAGCCATCCAATCGGGGCGGCGAAAGATGGCCGCGTACAGAATCGCCAGGCATACGATGACCACGATGCGGGGGGTCTTTGCACCCATCGCGGCGGCGAGACCGAGGTATTCCCACAGCGCAAGCGCCGCAAAGACGAAGATGAAGCCCATAAGCAGGAGCGGCCATCGCGGAGACACGAAGATCACCACGAGGACGATGGGAATCAGAACCACGGCGGTCAGAATGCGCTGCATGCCAAGGGAAGAATACACGTCGAGATCATCATGAGGAGATTTCGAATTGGGATGAGCGGCTCGGGAGTAACTGTGGTCACGCAGCGCCGAAAAACCGTGAGCGGGCGGCGGCTGCGGTTTTTACTTCGCATCGGGAATGCGAGTGGCCGGCATATTTCGCAGGATGGCCAGGTCTTCCTGCACCTTCTGCCACTGGCGGGCATGCTTCTTCGTCTCGATAGGCGCGTTGGGATCGGAGTAGAAGGCGAGGATATTCTGCCGCAGCCCAACCGGAGGCATCGCGTTAACGGAGGTGACGCGGTGGAGCAGAGTGGCGTACGTCTTATCGGTCAGGTGGTAGGTTCCAGGGCGGGTTGCGTAGCCGGTGTCGAGGTCGAGATCGGTGACGGCAAAGCCGTCGTGACTCTTTTCCGCGAGCTCGCCGAGAAGCTGGAGATAGCGGTCGGTGGAGCGGTTGACGCCCTCAATGTATTTCTCTTCTGAGTCGCGATTGGGGCCGCGGATGGCGAGGTCGGAAAGGACCCCGACCTTGGGCGTAATCGCAATGAGCACCGCGAACACGCGCGTGGTGAAGCTGGGCTTGTGCTTGCGAAAGGACTCCCATCCGCTGCGGGCGGACGTTTCTTTCAGCCGCTGCTCGAACTCGGGAAGGCCGGGAAGGTCCGCGTCGGGCGGAAAGCTCTTGCGGTGCAGCAGCACTTCAGCATAGGCAACGCGGGGCAGAAACTGGCGAACAGACCAGTCGTAGCTGCCGATGGCGTGCGATTCATTCCCGATGATGGTGTTGAGGCGCAGGCCATAGGTCACGTAGAAGGCGCGCTCCAGAAGGTCGCGGGGGACCTTGAAGCCGACGTGGCGAAGATAGGCAGCGGGCGCAAAGCGGGAGTGACTGAGCTGATCGACATCGAAGGCGAACTCCGTGCGGACGTGGGCGTAGGGCGACTGCTCGTAGGTGACAACCGGGCCGTATTTCTTAGCGAGATTCGGAAACTCGACGGCGACCGATGGATTGACCGCTTCCATATGGCCCATCGTGTCGCCGATGTAATGGGAGAGAGCGCCCAGAGCGAAGGCCAGCTCGTTGACATCTTTGGCCTCGTGAATGAGGTTGGTGACGAAGTCGCCGGTGCGCACGTAGTGGGTGAGGTTGCTGAAAGACGGGCTCCCCAGGGGATAATAGCCGGCATCCTGAATGACCGAGCCGCCGTAGGCATAGGCGTGGGCGGTGCGCAGCTGCTCCGGAGTGGTGTCAGGATATTGCTTGAGCAGCACCGGCTTGATGCCGGACTCCCAGGCCATGTCGATGATGGTTTCGTGGGTAAGAAAGGACCAGGCGAAACAGAGGGGCGCAGCCAGCAGGAACCCGAGAGCGGCGAATGCGACGTTCCATTTCATTCTTGCGAGCACTCCTGGCTAGTTGCGGGGGCCGATAACGTAATGCGGTTCTACTCATAGCGCAGCGCCTCGGCGGGCAGCACCCGCGCCGCCGAAGTGGATGGATAGACAGTCGCCAGGAGAGAGACACCGAGCGACAAGGCCGTAACAATCACGCCATGTAGGATGCGCGGCGCGAAGGGGAGATAGTCCAGAGAATAGACATCGGCGGAAAGATGGATGAAGCGATAGTGTGCCCCGAGCCATGCCAGCGTGTAGCCAAGGACGAGGCCAAAGAGCGTACCGATGACGCTGATCAGCAGTCCCTGGAACAGAAAGATGCGGCGAACCTGGCCGGGCTGGACGCCCATGGACATGAGCACCGCGATGTCTTTGGTCTTCTCCATGACCATCATGGTGAGGGCGATGAGGATGTTCAATGCCGCGACGCAGACGATGAGGCCGATCACAATGAAGGTGACGATTTGCTCGAGCTTGAGGGCGCGGAAGAGCTCGCGGTTCTGCTCCATCCAGTTCGTAGTCATGAAGCCGGGACCAGCGGCCTTCTCGATTTCGTCGCCGATGACGTTGGCACGGTAAAGGTCGTCGACGCGGAAAGAGATGATCGAGACCAGGTCCGGTTCGCCGAAGAGCCGCTGCGCATCGGCCAGGCGGATGAAGCCATAGCTCGAGTCGTATTGATAGAAGCCGGAGTGAAAGATGCCGACAATCTGGAAGCGCTGGTATTTGGGAACGATGCCGTAGGGAGTGAGGTCGCCCTGAGGGCTGGTGACCATAACGACGTCGTTCAGGCTTGCGCCGATGGTGTCTGCCAGGTCAGTGCCGATGACGATGGGGGGCGTGGGCGAGCCGTACTGGTCCTGGGCGTTGGCGGTTTCGCTCAGGGGTGCGACGCTGCCCTCCTTGAGGTTCGTCAGCATCTCGGAGACGGTTCGCTGATCGGCGGGAATGATGCCGTTGAGCATGGCGCCGCCGGCCCGCGCACCGTTGCGGGAGATCAGGACCGGCTCGTAGAGTCCTGGCGCCGCACCGACAACATGGGGCATATGCCGCAGGCGCTCCAGGAGCGGGCGCCAGTCGCGGATGCCGTCACTCATGGTGCGCATCAGGTCAACGTGCGAAGTGGAGCTGAGAAGACGATCCTGCAGATCGCGACGCATGCCGTTGGTGATGGCGAGCGCAAGGATCAGCGACGCGACGCCGACTGCGACGCCCACAATCGAAATCCAGGTGATGACGCCGATGACGGCCTGGCGGCGTTTGGCTCGCAGGTAGCGAGCAGCGACGAAAAGTTCAAAGCGCATAACTTTAGCCTTTAGCTCTTAGCCATCAGCTCTTAGCTAACAGCTAAAAGCTAATGGCTGGCGGCTGCTCTACCGCACCACAGCCTTTACCGTGACTGCATTGTCGTAGCGGTCGAAGACGCGGATGGCGATGACGTGCTCGCCGGAGTCGACGGGAACATCCGCATCGGGGCGCGGATGCGGCAGCGGCGCGTCGAACTCGAAGCGTTCGGTGAGCGCATCGGCGATCTTGCCCACCGGCGCGATGTATTGCCAGCGGCCGCCATCGATGGAGTACTCGGCATGCGAAACAGGCGAAGTGGCGTCAGTCGCGGTCAGCGAGGCGTGAATCTTGCCGTCGGCCAGGTGCGCTTCAAGTCCGGAGACAACCGGCGGGGTGGTATCGATGACGAATTCGTCGCTGACGCGGTCAGCGGAGAGCGCTTCGCCAGGATTGTGAGAGCGCGCATCGCTGGCGACGACTTTGACGCGGTAATGGCCGTCGGGCAACTGCGACGAGTCGAACGAATAGAAGCGCTCGGTGACGTGGTCGCGCAGGAACTGCCAGTTGCGCTCGCCTTCACCGCGGTAGTAAATGGCGAAGGTCAGCTCGTCGCCATTGTCATCGTGCGCAGCCCAGCGGACGGTGACCGCGGTGCGGTCCTTGATGGCCGACAGCGGTTCCCTGCCCGGCTCCTGTCCGAAGCTGATTCCCTGATTCTGCGTCGGGAAATTGATGGTGATCTGCTGCGGCTGGCCTGGCTGCTGCTGATTGAAATTAGCGCGTGCGCCGGGTGCAACGACGATTTCGTCCACTGCCGGCGGCATATTCACGGGCAGGTAGTTGATGGCGACGGCGCCCACGATGCTTCCCGGATGCTCGACGAGCTTCCACTGCATGAACCGCGACGGGTCGATGCCGATCTCGCCGGTGTTGGGCGTGAACAGCTTCCAGTCGCCCCAGGCCCGCTGGGGATTTTCGATATTGCCGGCGCGCGCGAACATTCGGACCGCGGGCGACTGCGGCGTCGGCCCAAGTTCCACCTCCGCTCGGCCCCATTGCGCAAAGACACCGGCGTCAAAGACCTCGCTGAGGTAGGTTCCTTCAGGAGCTTCGCCGTGGCTCAGCAGGAAAAGCTTGCCCGCATTGGCAGTGCTGACGTAGAGACCCTTCGTTGAGTCGGCGAAACCAGTCACCTGCGCTGCTTCGAGATGAGCGACGTCCGCCCACGTGCCATCGTCGTGAATGCGGTAGATGCGCCCGCGATTGCCGGTGGCGGCGAGCACGCCGTCGGCCGTCCAGGCTAGCGAATAGAGGATGTCGTCGTGACCGCCCCATATTTTGCGCGGCGGACCGTCGCCGTGGGGGATTTCGTAGAGCTCAGAGCCCTCGGGGATGAGCGTGTTGCCATTGAAGGCCTGCACGGAACCTGGTGTGATGATGGTAATTGTCGCAGTGACGGTGGCTTGTCCGGTGACGGGCAGCGGGGGAAGGTTGTTTCTCCCTTTCTCGCCCACGCCGGCGGCGTAGATGCTGCCGTCGGGAGCGACTATGACGGAGGTGATTTCGCGCTTCGGCGCGTCGTAGAGGACGAACGCCTTGCCTTCGGGATCGATGCGATAGATGAGCCCGGTGCCGTCGGAGCCAGCGATGAGATTGCCGGACTTATCGAATGCGAGGCAGCGGATGTGCTCCTCGTCGCTTTTGAAGAGGAGGCTGGGTTTGTTGGGAGTCTCGGGCGAGCCCGCGCGCTGGGGCGACCCCGCGCCGCCGCTGGCCACGCTGACGCCGCCAGCCACGCGATAGATGGCCGCTGGAGCGCCAGTGGCGATGTGGAGCTGGCCCCGCGCATCGAAGGCGAGGTCCCAGACATATTTCGGCTTTTCCTGGGTTCCGGCAGGATCGAAGACGACGGTCGCAGTGTCGTCGGTTTTGTTCTCGGCGTGCGGATCGAGCTTGTAGACCTTGCCCGAGGGCAACGTGGCCGCGTAAACGGCGCCATCGGGGCCGACGCGCACCACCTGCACGCTCATGTCGCGGCTGGTGAAGATCGTCGTTGATTTTCCATCGGGAGTGACGCGCAGCACCGTCGCCGGTGTGCCGGTGGCCAGGTACGCGTTGCCATCGTGATCCGCCGCAACCGACCAAACATAGGTGGAAGGCGTAGTCAGGATCGCTTTGCTCTCGGGCCCCGGAATGAGATGGCCGTCGCTGGTAATGGCAACCCCATTGGGGGTGCCGCGCTCCAGATCCTCAAAGCGCGATTCGGTCCAGAGGCGAGTGCCCTGCGCCTGCGCGAGCGATGCGAATTGCGGAAGGATGCAGGATGCGAAAAACAGTAACGCGACAAGGGGAGCAGGCGATACGAAGCGGCGAATCCGGGGTGAATACATGCTGAATTTCAGTCTACAGAAAGCATTTCGTCGCGGCATTGGCGCCATCGAAACCGCGAGGCAAATCGTTTGAGACAAATGGCTCTTCGTCGCCTACACTGGGGTTTCGCTCGCTCCTCCCAATTGCAATCCCGCAACCGAGAATCGTGCCGTCATGCTGAAACGCTGGAGAACCCGGATCCTGCTCTTCCTCGCCGTGCTCGGTCCGGGGTTCATCACGGCCAATGTCGACAACGATCCCAATGGGATCTTCACCTACTCCCAGGCCGGCGCGCAGTTCGGCTACACCATGCTGTGGACCATGATTCCGGTGACGCTGGCGCTCATCGTGGTTCAGGAAATGTGCGCGCGCATGGGAGCGGTGACCGGCAAAGGGCTGAGCGATCTCATCCGCGAAGAATTTGGGCTGCGGCTCACGGTCATCGTGATGTTCCTGCTGGTGCTGGTGAATTTCGGCAACGTCATCGGCGAATTCAGCGGCATCGCGGGCAGCCTGCAGCTGTTTCATGTTTCAAAATACATTTCGATTCCAATCTGCAGCGCACTGGTGTGGCTGCTGGCGGTGCGTGGCGACTACAAGAGCGTCGAGAAAATCTTCCTGGTCGCGTCAACCTTCTATTTCACGTACATCATCGCGGGGGTGCTGGCGCATCCCGGCTGGCACGAGGCGTGGCTGGCGACCATCAAGTTGCCGCGCATGGCGGTTCTGCGCGATCCCAGCTACGTCTTCATGGTGGTGAGCGTTATCGGCACGACCATCGCGCCGTGGATGCAGTTTTATCTACAGTCGTCGATTGTGGAGAAGGGTGTGACGGCGAAGACCTACGCCGGCTCGCGGCTGGACGTGATCGTTGGCTCGATCTTCACCGACGTCGTGGCGTGGTTCATCATCGTGGCCTGCGCCGCCACGCTTTACGTGCATGGGATCACCAACATCCAGGATGCCTCAAACGCGGCGGAAGCTATGAAGCCGCTGGCCGGATCCTATGCCTTCCTGCTCTTCGCCTTCGGATTGTTCAATGCCGGTTTCTTCGCCGCGTCCGTGCTGCCGATTTCAACGGCCTATGTCGTCTGCGAGGGGCTGGGCGTGGAATCGGGCGTCGACAAGCGCTTCCACGAGGCGCCGTTCTTCTACGGCCTCTATACGCTGCTGATTGTCGGTGGAGGAGCAGCCGTGATGCTGATTCCCAATGCCAGGCTGATGCAGTGGTACCTCGAATCGCAGGCGTTCAACGGAATTCTGCTGCCGGTGGTGATTGTGCTCATGCTGCTGCTCATCAACCGAAAAGATCTGATGGGCGAGCACGTCAATCCGCAATGGTTCAACGGAGCGGCATGGCTAACGGCGATCATCGTCAGCATTCTTTCCGTGGTTCTGATGGTCCAGCAGTTCTGGCCGGGCCACCACTAGGGCTTGCGCTTCAGAGTTAAGATTGCGAGCCAGGAGTTTTCTTGCCAATGAAACGACGTGAATTCCTGCTGGGTACGGCCGCTGGAGCGGTCACGACCCTGGTCGCCCGCGCCCCGCTCTTCGCCCAGCACCTCACGAGGCCCGGCGCGATGCTCTTCGACTTCCAGCGCAGCAGCGGCCCGGTGGTCATCGATGAGGTCGAGCTGATTCAGGTCGAAGGCCATCACATGGTGGACACCGGCATCGAGCAGCAGTACCAGGTCAAAGGCGAATACATCTACGACGACATTCGGCCGCCCGAGTACATCGAGCATCCAGGCCAGATGCAGAATGTGCCGGTCCACACCTCCTATCTGCGTCTGCGGACGAAACAGGGCCTCGACGGCATCTACGGCCCCATCGATGGCGATGCTCCGGTAGTTCTGCGCCGCGACTTCCGCCACTTTCTCCTGGGACACGACGCGCTCGCGCAGGAGACCCTGTGGGATGAGATGTACCGGCAGGCGCCCTTCGGCCGCAACGGCGCGCAGTGCATGGCCATCAGCTCCATCGACAATGCGCTCTGGGATCTGCGCGCGAAATACTACGGCGTCCCCGTCTACCAACTGCTCGGCGGTCCGGGCCGGCAGACGGTCGAGGCCTACGCCAGCAACCTGCAGTATTCCATTCAGCCGGACGCCCTGCGCAAACAAGCGCTCCTCAACAAGCAGAACGGCTACACGATGCAGAAGTGGTTCATCCCCTACGGCCCCGGTTCCGGCCCCGACGGCATGAAGAAGAACATCGAGATGGTCCGAATCCTGCGCGAAACCCTGGGCGAAGACGACGAAATTATGTTTGACGCTTTCAACGGCTGGACGCTGAGCTATGCGCTCGAATGGGCGCAGCGCGTCCAGCAATTTCGCCCACGCTGGATCGAAGAGATCGTCACGACGGACAAGCTGCATGCGTTCGTCACGTTTCTGCAGACGACAAAGATCCCCGTCGCCACCGGTGAGCACTTTTTCGGTCGATGGGAAGCGGAGAAATTTCTCGAAGCGGGCGCCATCTCTGTACTCCAGTGCGATCCCGAGTGGTGCGGCGGCATCTCAGAGCTGGTGAAGATCGGCACCCTGGCCTCGATCTACGAAATTCCCGTGGTCCCGCACGGTCACGGAGTCCACGCAGCGCTGCACACCATCCTGAGCCAGTCGCCGGCGAATTTTCCCTTCGCGGAATATCTGCTGGCGCCGCCGAAGATGCCGACCTTCTACTACTTTGAGAAACATCCGCCCGCGCCGGTCAGAGCGCATTTCCCGCTGCCCACCGGGACCGGCTTCAACATCGAACTCGATCCGGCAAAGATTGAAAAGCAAACCGTCATCACCGGAGAAGTGACCGCGGCGGGCTAACCTGACACGCGAACCCGGCAGGTTTAACCCGGCACGTTTAACCCAGGAGAGACGCAATGAAAATCCTGACTGAAACAATGCGCGGGACCCGCCAAGGACCCGCCGACTGGTTCACCGGAACCGTGTGGATCGACGAAGTCGTCGCCTCTACACCTCCAGCCCGCTTCAACTCCGCTCGCGTTTCTTTTTCCCCGGGAGCGCGCACCGCGTGGCATACGCATCCTCGGGGCCAGGCGCTGCATGTGTTGTCGGGGGTAGGACGCGTCCAGCTCAAAGGCGAGCCGCCACATGAGATTCGTTCAGGCGATTCGGTCTGGATTGAAGCCGGAGAGGTTCACTGGCACGGCGCTGCTCCCGGGCGAACCATGGTGCATCTGGCCATTCAGGAAGCCGACGACACCGGCTCGGCTGTGGTTTGGCTGGAGCACGTTTCGGACGAGGAATACTCTGCGAAACCAGCCAGCGGAAATTCTGAGAGCTAGAGCAGCTTGCCCGCCGCCAGATCGCGGATCAAGTCGCGATCGGCCGCGAGAAAATCGTAGCCGGGCAGATCCCGCAACGGAGCCCACCGCACATCTTCAAAGATGTGGTTGACCAGTTCGCCCTCAAAGCTGTGGACCGCGAAAAACTGCAGATCGACGGCCCCGCCGCTGCGATAAGTGTGGCGCAGATGCGCTATGCGAGTGCCGATCGAGGCCTGGATGCCCAGCTCTTCGTCCAGTTCGCGGCGCAGTGCCTGTTCCGGCGACTCACCCGCCTCGATCTTGCCGCCGGGAAACTCCCACTTGAGGCCCATGGGCGAACCGGCTTTGCGCTGGCAGATCAGCACCTCATCGCCGCGCAGGATCAGCGCAGCCGCCACCAGGCGGAGGGTTTTGGGATCCCTGCCGTTTTGCGCTGTATCCCCCATATGCGCTCACAGTTTAGACGCAGCCCGACGGGGTTCGACTCCGTTCGAGTGCGCGAATCCCACCGCTGGTACCGAAAAGGTCAGGATGAAGGGCGGAGGCAATGGCGCGCAGGCCATCGACCAGCGTGGGAGCGGGGGTGTTGAGCAACTCGTCCTGGATGCAGTAGAGCCGCCTATTGCGCACGGCGCTGATCGGCTCCCAGCCAGGGCGGCCGGCGAGCTTTTCAAGGGGGACCCGGTCTCCCGCGCCACACCAGGCGGCGATAATGACATCCGGATCGGCGGCTGCGATGGCCTCGGGTGTAGTGACCGCGCCGGGTTCGCCCAGAAAAACGCCTCCCGCAGCCTCGACCAGCTCTTTCACCCAGAGCTGCGAGTGGATCAGCGGCTTGCCCCACTCCTCGCAATAGACCAGCGGCTTCTCGCGGAGGCCGGCAGTTTGCCGGCGCACCTCATCGATGGCAGAGCGCATCTCGGCGATGACCTGCTCTCCCTGCGCGGTCGCTTCGGTGATGGCGGCGATCAGGCGAATGTCCTGTTCGATGTCCGCCAGGGAATGGGGTGCAAGCGCAAGTACGGGGCAGCCGGTTTTCAGGATGGCCGCGAGCGATTCGTTTCTATAGGGGACAGACGCGATGACCAGGTCAGGGTGCGTCGCGAGCAGTTCGTCCGCGGTCGTGGACCAGGAATCGTGCACGATGGTGAGCCGGCTTTCCCGCAGAGACGGAACCGCTGCGATGCAGTAGCGGGTGCAGGCTACAAGGCATTCGAGGCGGCCCAGCCTGTCGAGGATGATACTGATGCTCGGCTGCAGCGATGCGATTCTCACGTTATTTGGTGTGGTCGGCCAGCACCGCTGCCGGATAGAAGACCTTCCAGCCGCGTCGGGCGGCCATTTCCGCCAAAGCCGGCGATGGGTCGACAGGAAACGCGCGCTCGGCCATCTCCAGCATGGCTACATCATGGACGGAATTGCCGAACACCACATCGGGCGAGGGAATGCCAGCGCGCCGCAATGCCTCGGCCTTGCCCTCGCCGGTGGGCACGTCGAGCAGGTCGCTGGTGATCAGGCCGTCCTGCACACGCACACGTGCGGCGAGCACGCGCTCGGGTCCGATGCCGAAACGCCCCACGCCCTCCTCGATGACCCAGTCATTGGTGGAACTGACCGCCCAGATGTCCGTCCCGGCAGCGCGCAGATCGGCCACCAGAGTCTTCATCTCGGGGAAAATCTCCGCCTCGATGTGCGCGGCAAAGAAGCGCGCGGCTGCACGGCGCAACTCCTCATCCCGAAGACCGGCGTAGATCTGCACCATCTCACCGCAAATCTCCAGCTCGGAAACCTCGTCGTGCCGATAGAGACGATGCCGTGCGTCGATCCATGCGCTGGCGTCCCGCGAGAGTACCCCCGCATCCATCGACCAGGTCATGAAGCCGAGACCTGCGTCACCGCTCCACAGCGTGCCATCGCAGTCGAAAACCGCAATCCGCGGCGTGCGAGAGAATACGGAGCGGCGGAATTCCTCATGGGTGAAGCGAACAATCGGACTGGCCTGCAAAGACGTCAACGTGGACCCCACCTCTACCCTACCAACTTTCGTAACGGCCGCGTGAATCAGCGCGGTCCGTTTTCCGGTATCAGGTGTCAACATTGCAATCAATTGAAAAGCAGGGCGTTTGAAAATCAGGGCGTTGCATGTCGGGCTGGATTTGCCAGGCCTGGCATATTTCCACAGAAATAAATCGACGGTTGACTTTCCCGAAATGGAACGGGTGAGCACTATTAGTCGGGCGAAGCAGAGGTTCATAACAACTGTCGATAACTATTCCTAAAAAGTAAGTTACCGTGGAATCGCTTCGCGCGCTCCCATCGCCGAGATTTCTTGACGGCCGGATATGCGGCGTAGGTATTCTCCAGCAGGCCAACTATGCAGAGCGACGGTATCCGGGGACAAATGCGACTGTCGCTCGGCGAATCTGTGCGGGTCCTGTCGGTTTCCGATGCAATCGGCGCTCTGACTGGATTTCCCGTCTCTGACTGGCTATCGTCAAGCGTTTCTCTCCAGGAATGCATCCACAGCGAGGATCGGGAGGTCTTCAATGGTCTCCTTTCTCCTGACTTATCGGACCCTGCCGGATCGGCCGCCCTCCGCATCCGCCACGCAGACGGACGGTTTCGCCGCTTTCATGTGAATTTCACAAAAGAGCCAGGCGAGGAGCGCGGCCAGGTGATTCTCGACCTCGTTCTGGAGTACGTGCGAACCAATCCCAGCCCGGCTCTGAACCCTGTCCTGGACAGCTTCAGGGCCCTGATGGACCACACCGGCGATTACATGTACCTCAAGAATCGCGATCATGTTTACGTCGCGACTACGAAAGCGATGCCGGAACTTCTGGGAGACGAGAACCGGAAGGTCGACTTCGTGGGAAAGACCGGCTATGACGTATATCCGGAAGCGACGGCCGACATGCTCTACCAGAGGGATGAGCAGGTGATGGCAGCTGGCCGCAGCACGCATGAAATTCAGCGCCTGCAAATGGCAGACGGCTCGCATCGGTGGATCGACAACCGGAAGTATCCCCTGAAAGCCAGTAATGGCGAGATCATCGGCCTGTTCGGCATCTGCCCGGATATCACGGAGGCCATCGACGCGAAACACAAGCTCAACGAAAGCAGAGAGCTGCTCGAGCTTTTCATTGAACATGCGCCCGCAGCCCTCGCCATGCTCGACCGCGACATGCACTACCTCGCGGTCAGCCGCCGTTGGCGGGAGGACTTCAGCCTCAGATCCGAACAGGTCGTCGGGCGCTCCCACTACGAAATATTCCCGGAAATCCCGGAGCGGTGGAAGGTGCTGCACCGCCGTGCTCTGGCGGGCGAAGTTTTGTACTGCGACGAAGATCGCTTTGTGCGCCAGGACTTCTCCATGCAATGGCTGCGCTGGGAGCTGCATCCGTGGCGAACCGCGGAGGGAATGGTCGGGGGCATTCTGATCTTTACCGAGGATATTACGCAACAAAAGAAGGACAGGGAGAAGCTGCTTCTGGCGGCCAGCGTCTTCACCAACGCCCGCGAAGGGATCCTCATCTGCGACCCCCAGGGAGCGATTCTCGACGTGAACGAGATGTTCACGAACATCACTGGGTACAGCCGGGCCGAAGTGCTGGGCCGCAATCCCCGCATGTTGAAGTCAGGCCGCCAAAGCGAAGAGTTCTACAGCGATATGTGGCGGTCACTGCTCGAAAACGGCCAGTGGTCCGGCGAGATATGGAACAAAACGAAAGACGGCAGAGTCTTTCCGGAGATGCTGACGATCAACGCCGTCTATGATCGCGCATCGAGAGTCCAACACTACGTGGCTCTCTTTTCCGATGTGACGGAGACGAAGGAGCAGGAGCGGCAGCTGGAGCACATGGCTCATTTCGATGCTCTGACGAATCTGCCCAATCGCGTTCTGCTCACCGATCGTCTGCAGCAGGCCATGGCTTCGGCCAAGGGCCGCGGACGAACGCTGGCCGTGGCTTATGTAGATCTGGACGGTTTCCGCACCGTGAATGACAACTACGGGCAGGATGCCGGAGACCAGGTGCTGATGGGCGTCGCGCGCCGCATGAAGCGGGTGCTGCGCGAAGCGGACACCCTGGCCCGCATCGGCGGAGATGAGTTTGTGGCCGTCCTGCTCGATTTGCCCGATGTGGACGCGGCCCGACCTGTTCTCGACTGTCTGCTCGACTGTGCAACCCGGCCCGAGTTATGCGGCGATACCAGCATCCGGGTCTCGGCCAGTATCGGAGTTGTCTTCTATCCCCAACGGGAGCAAATCGACGCCGATCAGCTGCTGCGCCAGGCGGGTCAGGCCATGTATCAGTCCAAACTGGCGGGAAAAAATCGCTATCAGATCCTCGATCCGGAACGCGACATCAGCATTCGCACCTTCCATGAAGACCTGAAACAAATCCGTCAGGCCCTCGTGGCGGGGGAGTTCGTTCTTTACTACCAACCGCGCGTGAACATGAGGACCGGCGAGGTGGTCGGCGCGGAAGCACTGATTCGCTGGCAGCATCCCACCCGTGGGCGCCTGCTGCCGGCCATGTTTCTGCCCGTCATCGAAAACCATCCGCTCATCGACCACATCGGCGAGTGGGTGCTCGAACAGGCGATGTCGCAACTGGAAAGCTGGCACGCCGCAGGACTGAATATACCGGTCAGCGTGAACATTGCCGCCCATCATTTACAGCAGCCGCATTTCGTCGACGTTCTGCGATCGCTTCTCGCCGCGCACCTGAACATTCGGCCGGGCTGGCTGGAACTGGAGATCCTCGAAAGCAGCGCGCTGCATGATGTCGCGGAAGTGTCCCATGTCCTCGCCGCTTGCCGGGAGATTGGCGTATCCATCGCCCTCGACGACTTCGGCACTGGCTACTCCTCGCTCACCTATTTCAAGCGCCTTCCCGTTAACATGCTCAAGATCGACCGCAGCTTCGTGCGCGATGTGCTCGATGACCCGGAAGATCTGAGCATCCTCGAAGGAGTTCTGGGGCTGGCAACGGCGTTCGATCGCATGGCCATCGCCGAAGGCGTCGAGACGGTCGACCACGGCCGGTTGCTGCTGCAGTTAGGCTGTATCTACGGGCAGGGGAACGGCATTGCCCGTCCTATGCCCGGAGAGGAATTGCAGGCATGGTCTGCCACCTAGATTCCCGATCCCACATGGATCGATGCGGTATTCGTGGCGCCGCGCAAGCGAACCCTGGTACATGCGGCTGTCGCCCACCGGGCGTGGGTCACCGCGATGGAATCTTTCCTGATTGGAGCTCGCCGCGTGCCCCCCGCGCTCGATCCGCATCGCTGCCGATTTGGCCGCTGGCTCGACGGCGAACGCCAGAATTCCATGGGCGAAGAGCTCGCGTTTCAGAGGGTCGACCAGCTCCACATGCAGATTCACGAACGCGCCGAAAAGGCATCGGCTCACGAGATAGTCGGTCCGAGTCCCGAAGTCGAAGTCGAGGTGCGCGAACTGCACCGCGTCCGTGACGCGCTGCTGGAGCAGCTGAACCTCCTGCTGGTGGACGCCGTGTCGTGAGATTTTCTGGATTTGGTTGGCAGAGTTCGCAACGATGGCGCGGGCGAGGATAGGATCGTGCAAGCTTCAGCGCTGTTGAGCAACTCTGGCCGTCACGCGACGTGATGCTTCCGGAACGACGTTATCTCGATTACTTCGTCATTTCTGGAGGTCTGATGCGACTCGGCGGAACGCTCCTCCATCGGCTCGGCAACGATTGCGTCCTCAGGGATCCACAGGCCGCCTTCTTTCCTGGCAGAAACAACATAGCCCTCGAACGCAAGCGTGTAGGTGCCGTCTGGAAGATCCTCGGCTGTCTCGATGACGCTGCAACGGGAGAAAACGGGCGGACCCGCCTCTGAACTCACCTCTTTGATCGCCAGCATCACGCAGGGGACTTCGCGTCCCATCCCTTTGAGCAACCCGTTAATGCAGGCAAGCGAGCGCATCTTTAGCAGGCCCCTTCCCGGAGCTTCTCTTTGAGGCTAAAAGCGAGGATGCCCGTGGCCCTCCAGTTAGATGGCTCGGGGTTACGAGAATTCGAAGAACATCACGGTTACTGTGGACACCAGCCTGACTGCGCCTTCGCCTACCATAGAGGCGTGGATAGCAAGCGTGAATAGCAGCGTGAGTTCCTTTGCTGAACGATTGGGTCGCGTGGAAGAGCGCATCGCCGCTGCGTGCCATCGCGCGCGACGCTCCCGGGAAGGAGTGCGGCTGATGGGGGTTTCCAAGATGCATCCCGCAGAGGCTGTGGCAGAAGCTGCAGTCGCGGGAGTGACCCTGTTCGGCGAGAATCGCGTCCAGGAATTTGAAGCCAAGCACGACCGGCTACGCCAGCTGGGAGTCTCGGACGCCGAGGTCCACCTGATCGGTCATCTGCAGTCGAACAAGTCGGTCAGGGCTGCGGAGATCTTCTCCGGGATCGACAGCGTCGATTCTCTGCGACTGGCGGAACGCCTGAACGAAGCGGCAAACAAGGTGCGAACGAAGCTCCCGGTGCTGCTCGAGATCAAGCTCAGTGCGGAGCCGACCAAGACGGGCCTCCCACCGGACAGCGCCGAGTTGCGGTCGCTGCTGGAGCGCCTGCCCAATCTGGAGCACGTGGCGATGCATGGTCTGATGACGATTGCGCCGTTGGGCGAAAATCCGGCAGCAGCGCGTGCCTGTTTCCGCGAACTGCGTGAGCTGCGCGATACCCTTGCGCATGAGTATCCGCAGCTCGATTTTCGCGAGCTTTCGATGGGCATGTCCGGGGATTTCGAAATCGCGATTGAAGAGGGGTCGACTCTCGTCCGCATCGGGACCGCGTTGTTCGGCGAGCGCCCAACGACAAGATGATGGTGCCCATCCGCGACACAAGTGCCGGCGCGAGCTTCACGGTTCGCGTCGTGCCACGCTCCAGCCGCACGGCGATTGCCGGTCTGTTCGGCGAGGGCAAGGATGCGGCGCTGAAAATCGCACTGCAGGCTCCGGCTGTGGAAGGGCGCGCAAATGCAGCGTTGATCGAGTTTCTGGCCGATCTGCTGGGGACGTCGCGCTCGGCGATCGAAATTGCCGGCGGACAACACGCGCGCACCAAAACGATACTCGTGCGTGGGCGAAAAGCAGCAGAGGTATCGGCCGCGATCGAGAAGGCGCTGGCGGCGGATCGGCAGAGCGCATCAACCGCGCGGCCAAGCGCTGAGTAAGCAACCCGTTATTACGAATTGCCCTTTTAGCCAGCCTTCTTCCTGCGCTGCGCCGTGGCCCGCTGTGGCGCCTTTTTGGGTGGCACTATTTCCTTCGCCACCGTTTCCTTCGCTTCGGGAGCCTGCGCCATGCTCTTGCGCAGTGCATCCATCAGATCGATCACCGGCGCCAGCTTCCGCTTTGGCTGTGTCGACGGAGCAGGCGCCTCGCCCTGCTTGCTTTCGATCAGCTGCTCGACGCGGTTCTCATATTCATCCTTGAAGTTCTCGGGATGAAAGTCGCTCGTGAGTTGTTTCATGAACTGCTCGGCGAGCTGGACCTCAGCCTTCTGCACCTCGACTTCAGGCTGGTTGTCGTACTCGGCGACCGCGCGAATCTCCTCCGGGTAATACAGCGTGTGCAGCACCAGGCCCTTTTCAAAAGGCCGGATCATCACGATCTGCTCGCGCTGGTGCAGCGTGATTTTCGCGATGGCGCCGAGGTTGAGCTGTTGCATGCCCTTGTGGATCAGCGAATAGGCGCGGCGGCCCGGATCTTCGGCAACGCTGAAGTAGGACGTCTGGTAGTAGAGCGGGTCGACTTCAGCCAATTTCACGAACTGGACGATCTCCATCGTCTCCGACGAGGACGCCTCAAGCGCCTTGAGTTCCTCGCTCGAGACGAGAACGAAATTCTCTTTGTCGATGGGATAGCCCTTGGCGATCTCGTTGCGCTCCACCACGCGTTCGCAATGCGGGCAAAAGAGCTGCTGCTTAATGCGCGTGCCGCAAACCTGGTGAACCTGGTTGAAGCTGATGTGTTGCTCTCGCGCCGCAACAAACAAACGGATCGGGACCGAGATCAGCCCGAACGAAATGTAGCCTTTCCAGACGGTCGAAGCCATAGGGACTTAAGAATATCGCAGAGAAAATCGCCAGGAAAACGAAAAACTCGGCAGGAATCGGGGCGATAACTCCCCATTTCGCCGTCTCTTCGCCTCCCCGGAGGTGCTGCCGTGCTCCTGCTTAGCTTCTTACTTGGCTCTTGGATGCGTGCGATCATAGACCGCGGCTACCTGGCCGATGGTGAGTTGAGTGTAGCGTTGGGTCGTCGAAAGCCGCTCGTGGCCCAGCAGCTCCTGGATCGCGCGCAGGTCCGCACCCTCTTCCAACATGTGCGTACCGAAGGCGTGCCGCAGGGTGTGCGGGTGAACATCGGCCGCGAGCCCATGCGCCAGCGCAATGTGTTTCACGATGCGCCCAACGCTGCGAGTCGTCAGGCGGGCGTTGCCACGCAGCCGCAAATTAAGTAACAATGCCGGTGACGATTTCCCAACTGCGGCCAGCTTCGCCTCCCGAACCGGCAGATAGGCTCGCAGCGCCTGCGCCGCCGCATCCCCCAGCGGGACGTAGCGTTCCTTGCGCCCCTTGCCGCGCACCAGAATCGNNAGCTCGGCGTTGCGGATGCCGCAGCCATAGAGCAATTCGAAGATGACGCGATCGCGCTCCGGCCAGGCCGCCGCATCGTCGGCAGATCTCTCCACCACGCGATTCATCTCCTCAATGGTGGGCACACGCGGCAGATGTTTCGGCAACTTTGGCGTGGCGACCAGCGCAGCAGGGCTCTGCTCCACCAGCCCCTGGCGCGCCAGCCACTTGAACCACGAGCGAATCGCCGCCAGCGCCCGCGCGACGGAAGCCTTCCCCAGACCGCGCGCGTATAGCTCACCCAGATACGCGCGAATGTGCTGATGCTCGATCGCGGGCACCTGAAACTTCGCCCCGAACTTCTCAACCACAAAATCCGCGAAGCTGTGCAGCTCGCGCTCATACGCACGAACCGTGTGCGGACTGGCATTGCGTTCGTGGGCCAGCATCGCGAGAAACTCCTCGACCTGGCGAACGATGACCGGCCTGGCCGCGCTCTTCGCCCGGCTCATATTCCTCGCCATCGTCATACCACCACTCGTTTAGCGCGCGGATGATGCTCGCGATGCACCGCCTTCAGGCGTCCCAAAGCCAGATGTGTATAGACCTGCGTCGTGGCAATGTCGGCGTGGCCCAATAAGGTCTGAACCGTCCGCAGGTCCGCGCCGCGCTCCACCATATGCGTGGCGCAGCTGTGGCGCAGCATGTGCGGGCTCGCGGCATGCTCGCTATGCTTCACCAGATGCCACACCCACCCGCGGCTCAGCGGCACCCCACGCGCAGATAGAAAAAGGCGGGGCGACGGCTTCTTCTCGAGCGCCGGCCGGCCATTCTTCAGATACTGTTCGATCGCATCAATCGACGCGCGGCCCAGCGGAACGATGCGCTCCTTGTCACCCTTGCCGCGAACCAGCGCGCGCCCAGCATCAAGCGAGAGATCGGCAACGTTGAGCCCGGTGAGCTCCGAAACGCGCAGCCCCGCCGCGTAGAGCAGCTCTAATATGGCGCGATCGCGCAGAGCAATAGCGTCGGCCTGCGGGTGATCCGCGGCCACAGCGGCTCGTTCAAGCATGGAGTTGACTTCCGTCACGGCGAGCGATTTCGGCAGCACCTTCCAGGTTGCCGGCGATTCGAGATTCAGCGTGGGGTCGCGATGAATTCGCTTGTCGATCAGCAGCCAGCGATAGAAGCCACGCAGGCAGGAGAGCTTGCGCGCCGCCGAACGCGACTCGACGCTGTGCTTCGCCAGATGCTCCAGGAATCCGGTGATAAGCACCTGCGTCGCTTCGAGCAGGGTCGATGATTGTTTCTCCAGGTACTCGGCAAACTGGAGGAGATCGCTTTCGTACGCCTCGCAGGAGAGCGGACGCAGGCCCTTCTCGACCCGCAGGTATGTGACGTATTCCCGCAACAGAGTTGAATTGCCCAGTCCGGCATTGCGCGCGCGAGCCACCCCTCGATTATCGAAGAAGCGGCACGCCGCCATCAGTATTCAACCAGGTTCACGCTGGCCGGGATCGCTCGGGTTCACGATTCGCGATAATTCAGCAACAGCAGTCCGATCAGGATGAGACACGCCGGCCAGATCCACGCGGCAATTCGCCTGTGGCCTGTCTCCCGAATAGATCCGGAACCATCGTCGAGCCGCAATTCCAGCCATCGCCCGCACCCGGCTACCGCTCCCAGCAGCGCGATGGGCGTGTGGCTGAGTTCCGCAAAAACTTCGCTGTTTCCATCGCCCAGCGCGTGCGTGTGGGTCAGCAGCAGCGCGCCTCCCGCGGCGCAGAGCACAGGGAAAATGAAGCGAGCCCGCGGCCAGTGCAGGCGCTGTGTCTGCACTCCCCACTCAAAGAGTGCGAACGCCGCAACCAGCACAGCGTAGGCGCGGTGTTCGAGCACATCGGGTGCGGTGAAACTGGCCCAGAAAGGCCGCGGGCCTAGCGGCCAGCATTCTGGATCGGCGCGCAGCAGGATGAAAATCGAGAGGCCCAGAAAAAGCAGCGGCCAGTGCCGTGCCCAGCGCTGCCGCGGCAGACGCGAGATAAGAGCCAGCGCACCAGCGGCGAGCACGATCAATCCTGCCCAGTGGTGGTTGTACTCGGACCAGGCGCGATCATTCGCGTCGCTGGCGCTGCCCCCCGTGTACGTCGCCTCGCGGACGGCAACGCTGAGCGGCGTCGGCGGTGCGAGTTGCGCGACCGCAGGCGTGTGGAAGCTGGGCCAGCGCCACTCCATGCGCTCAACTGCCTGATGGCCTGTGATCGTGTCCTGCGGCGTCTCATCGACCGATGGCGACTGCGCGGTGAGCGAAGCAGCAGCAAGGATGACGGTGAATCCCAGACCGATTTCGGCTTCGCTGAACCGGCGCAGGCGGAAGAGGAGCGGCGCCGGATCGACATTCACGCGGCGGAGCAGGAAATAGTTTCCGGCCCCGAGGGTGAGCATCAGGCCCGTCAGCACAATCTTCGCCGAAAGCAGAATTCCGTAGGACGTTCCGTACATCCCCTGCCAGGAGCCCGCGTAAAACCACGAGAGCCCGGCGCCGGCGAATACCAGAATCGCCACGCTGTAAAGAGCCATCGCGGAAAAGCGCCTCGCCATCTGTCGCGAGACCTCCGCGTCGTTGCTCAGTTGCAGAGCGATCAGCAAAAACGGCAGCGCCCCGATCCAGGCGGCCATTCCCAGGTGATGCCCCGCCGTGAGAACCAGCAGCAGCGGGCGGTGATCCATGCGTGAAGCGGCGTGACTCAGCGAAACCGACGCGGCAAGCGCGATCACCACAGCAATAAGAGTCAAAGACATCTTCGATGTCCAACGAAGCAACAACGACACGGCCAAAGCAGCTGCCGTAAAAATGACTCCGGAAATGAAGAACGCCGCGGAAGCCACATCGCGCATCCCCATGCCCGAGCCGCTGCCCATCAGCACCGCCGAAGTCGTGCCCATCAGGGCGATCTGCGTGATGGCAAGTCCCAGCGCAAATCCAGCGGCAATTCGCCGCAGCCGTGTCTGTGTTTCAGAAGCCAGACCAGCAGGACGCCCCGAGAACATCAGGAAAAAAACGCCGCCGAAAGCCAGGGCCTCCAGCGCGAAGGAAAGCGCGCGCAGCAGAAGCGAGAGCAAATCGAAATCGCGGACAAACCAGATCAAGATCGTTCTAACGTACGGTGAACGGAATTTCGCCGCGCGTAATATGTCCGTCAGGAGCCAGCGCCTGCCAGCGTAGCGTGTAGCTACCCGGCTTGAGCGTGGCATGCGCGTTCAGATTGTTGTCTGCACTCTGTTTGTCAATCACCAGTTTCACGCCGCCGTCGCGCGTCACAAGCGACAGCGCGGAATGTCCCCCATCGACGCGCGAGTTAAATCGCAGCTCAATGGGAACATTCGGGCCCTGCACCGTGGCGTTGGCCTCGGGCGTGCTCGACAAAAGATGAGCGTGCGCCAGCGCAATGCGCGGCAGCAGCAGTACAACGCACGCCACCAGGGCCACAACGGAGATTCGTTTCATCTGCATGATTCTCGTAGTCTATCGCGAGGCGGCCCGCACCGATTTGCCGCTGACCTCCGCGGCGCGTGCTTCGGCGTAGGCCGCGGCGCCCATGAGCGCGGCGCGGCTCTCCAGAATGATGCGGACCGGCGTGTGAATCAGTAATTCGCTCAGGCGTCCTTTGTCGGTGAAAGCCTGCATGAATGCGCCTCCGCGCATGGTCTTCAACATTTTCGGCGCGATGCCGCCGCCCAGATACATTCCGCCGGTGGCGAGCACTTTCAGCACCATGTTGCCGGACTCAGCGCCGTACGCAGCAGCAAACATTTCAAGACTCTTCGCGCAGAGTTCGCTCTTCCCCGGCTCCTCGCCGACTTCTCCGATGACCGCGTTGGGATCCTCGGCCTCCATCTTCTGCCGCAGCCAGTCAGGCTCTTCCATATGCTTCTGATCGCGCAGGAACGTATAGATGTTCGTCAGGCCCGGGCCGGAGACGACGCGCTCGAAGCTGACGCGGCCGTTGTATTTCTGCATGAGCCAGGTAAGCAACTCGATTTCGAGGGCGTTGCGCGCGGCAAAATCGCAGTGTCCGCCCTCAGAAGCTATCGGCACGTGGCTCTTACCGTTCCACAGGAGTACACCCTCACCGAGACCGGTGCCAGCGGAGACCAGCGCGCGATTGCCCACGCCCGATGGATCGCCCTCGTTGAGCGTGAAGATCTGATCCGGAGTAAGCTCCGGGATCCCGTAGCCATTGGCCTCGAGATCGTTGATGAGGAAAAGGTGCGTAATGTTCAGGCCCGCGGAAAGCTCGCGGCTGTCGAGGACCCACGGAAGATTGGTAAGACGCAGGCGGCCTCCGCGAACCGGCCCGGGCACACCAAAGCACGCAGCCGTGATTTCCGGGTTCCCGCTTTCCGCAAGAAAGCGAACAACGATCTCCTGAAGGCCGGAGAATTCGTGCGCCGGGAAGCGCTCGTCGCGCACATGAACCAGCTGGCCGTGCTCGAATCCGTAGAGTGCGAGGTGAACCTTGGTGCCGCCCACGTCCCCGGCGAGAATCATCTTGCAATCTCCAACGTCCCCGAGCCATCGGCGCCAGGTGGGGGCAGATGCGCCGCGGCAGCCGTGTCCAGCAAGAATAGCAGCCTGCCATTCTGCGGCTGGATGAGCTGGGAGGGCAGCGTCTCTGGATCGTACGGGCCCTCAAGAACGCGACCCAGCGGATCGGCCTTCGCCGGTCCATCGATAAGGAAGAAAACATCGCGTGCAGCATTGATAACGGGCCAGGTGAGCGTGACCCGCCAGCTCTGCTTCTGCTGCGGGACATGATTGGCAATGGCGACGCGCCCTGTTTCATGCAGAGCGGCAGTGTGCGGAAACAGCGATGCACAGTGGCCATCGTCGCCCATGCCGAGTTGGAGCACATCGAAGACCGGGCCCTCAGCGCCCTCCAGACGGAAGTGACCGCGAATTGCGGACTCATAGCGGGCGGCGGCTTGTTCCGGATCGAGCTCGCCCTCGATGCGAATCACGTGATCCGCGGGCAACGGGACTTTGCTGAGCAGAAGCTCGCGCGCCACCCCGTAATTGCTGTCGGGATGGTCCGGCGGCACGCAACGCTCATCGACCCAGAAAATCCAGAGGCGATCCCAGGCAATGGCGTTACGGTAGGGTTCGGCCGGATCGGCAAGGAGAGCGAAGACCGGCTTCGGGCTACCTCCGCCGGAGATGGCGATGCGCGCTGCGCCACGCGCGGCGACCGCCGACTGGATGCCCTCGACAAATCGCTCCGCCGTCGCGCGGGAAAGCGCGTCCTGCTGCTCGAAAACGCGATACTCAACGTGGATTTTGTTTGCCATTCTCGACTCGAAACGCGGTTGGCTTCCTGACGGCTGAATGCTGGTGTCGCGCCACAACGCGGCATTCTACCCCGGCACCCGAAGTCCGCGACAATCAGACCGCTCACGGCTTCGACGGCACCCGCACGCTGTGCCACGTGTGGCCGTCGCGTCCGATCAGCTCGTCGCCGCATTCCGGACCCCAGGTGCCCGCCGCGTAGTTCGGAAAGGTCTGCGGATACTTCTTTGCCCATGCATCGAGCACCGGCGTGTAGAGCGCCCAGGTCGCCTCTACGCCATCGCGATGAGCAAACAGCGTCGCATCGCCCAGCATCGCGTCCAGCAGCAGCCGCTCGTATCCATTCGCCGACGATGCGCCGAACGCCTGAGCGTAGCCGAAGTCCATAACCACCGGACAAACCGCCATCTGCGGACCCGGCATCTTCGCGCCGAAACGCAGCGAGATGCCCTCGTCGGGCTGAATGCGCATGGTAATGATGTTGGGCTGAATCTCGTCGCATGCGCCAGGCATGTGCGCACCAAAAAGTAACATCGGCGGTAACTTGAACTGCACGGTAATCTCGGTGACGCGGCTGGCCAGGCGTTTGCCCGCGCGAAGATAGAACGGAACGCCCGCCCAGCGCCAGTTGTCGATTTCCAGGCGAATCGCGGCGTACGTCTCGGTCTGCGATTTGGGATCGACGCGATCCTCTTCGCGATAACCCTTCACCATCTGGTCGCCGACGATGCCGGGGCCGTACTGCCCGCGGACGCAATCGAAAATGTTGATGGGCTTGATGGAGGTCCAGAGCTTGATCTTCTCCTGGCGCACCGCATCGGCGGCAAAGCTGGCGGGCGGCTCCATGGTGACAAAGGAGAGCAGCTCCATCATGTGGTTCTGCACCACGTCGCGCAGCGCGCC
>PMSS01000189.1 GCA_003167515.1 Acidobacterium sp.
CCGTCGGGGTCGGGAAAATCGACGCTGCTGCGGATGTTGTCGGGGCTGTCGCGGCCGTCGGCGGGCACGGTTCTCTGGCACGGAATGGATCTTTTTTCGACAGAAATCAACGTCTCGATTGTGTTCCAGAGTTTTGCGCTGTTTCCGTGGCTGACGGTTCTGGAAAATGTGGAAGCGCCGCTGAAGGCGCGGGGCATGGAGGCTGCGGCACGCTACCGGCGCAGCCTGAAGATTCTGGACACGGTGGGACTGGATGGATTCGAGGCGGCGTATCCGAAGGAGCTTTCGGGCGGGATGCGGCAGCGGGTGGGATTTGCGCGGGCGCTGGTGGTGGAGCCGGAAGTTCTGTTCATGGACGAGCCATTTTCGGCGCTGGATGTGTTGACGGCCGATAATCTGCGCGGCGAGCTGCTGGAGCTGTGGCAGAAGAAGACGATCCCGACGAAGGCCATTTTTTTGGTGACCCACAACATCGACGAAGCGGTTCTGCTGGCGGATCGGATCATCGTGCTGGGGCGGAATCCAGGGCACGTGCGGACGGACTTCAAGGTTTCGCTGGCGCATCCGCGGGAGCGAAAGAGCCACGCGTTCACGGCGCTGGTGGATTACATCTACAAAGTGCTGACGCGGCCGGATGTGGCGCCGACGGAATTGCCGGTGCTTGTGGACGGGCGGCGGGTGCGGGACCAGCGGCAGATGCGCTACGAGATGCTGCCGCATGCGCGGCCGGGCGGGATTGCCGGGTTGCTGGAGTTGATTATCGATTTGGGCGGCCGGACGGATATTTATCGGCTGGCCGACGAGCTGGCATTCGAAATCGACGATCTGTTCCCGATCGTCGAAGCCGCGCAGCTGCTGGGTTTTCTGAAGGTGGAGGAAGGCGATGCGGCGATTACGCCCGAGGGTAAGGCGTATGCCGAATCGGAGATTCTGAAGCAGAAGGAGCTGTTCCGCAAAGCGGCGATCGATCACATATTGCTGCTGCGGCAAATTACGCGCGCGCTGGCGAACAAGAGCGATCATTCGGTGCCGGAGGAGTTTTTTCTGGACATGCTGGACGAGCAGTTCAGCGACGATGAATGCGCGCGGCAGCTGGAGACGGCGATCAACTGGGGTCGGTATGCGGAGCTGTTCGACTGGGACGATGCGCGGCGGCGATTTATGCTGCACGTGCATGAAGGGGAGGAAGTGCCGGCGGGGCTGCCGGACGAAAAAACTGAGGGGCCGCGCGAGGAGGAGAAGGCGGGATGACGCCCCCAGCGAGCCAGCTCGCCGGGGGCCCCGCATGAGGCCGCGGTTCACGCTCTCACGCGCATTTGTGATGGAGCGGACGTGGCCGTTTTTTGTCGACCTGAGCGTGGCCGCAGCGCTGCTGGCCGGCTTCTACGCGATTTTGTGGATCGCGAAGTTCTGGTTCAGCTCGGCAATTCCGGAAGTGGAGATTTACCGGTCGCCGGCGCACCTGCCGCTGTATGCGTTTTATTCCGTGGTGCGGATTTTTGTCGCGTATGCGCTGAGCCTGGTGTTTGCGGTCGGCTACGGCTACATGGCGGCGTACAACAAGCGGCTGGAATCGTTGCTGATCGCGACGCTGGACATCCTGCAGTCGATTCCGGTGCTGAGTTTTTTGCCGGGGGTGATGCTGGCGATGATGTCGCTGCTCCCTTCCAAGCAGTTGGGAATTGAACTTGGCGCGATCCTGCTGATCTTCACGGGCGAAGTGTGGAACATGGCGTTCAGCTTCTACACTTCGCTGAAGAGCATTCCGCGGGAGCTGATGGAGGCTTGCACCATCAATCGTTTTTCGCGTTGGCAGCGGCTGTTGCAGCTCGAGCTTCCCTTCGGGGCGATCGGGCTGGTGTGGAACTCGATCGTGTCAGTCGCGAATGGGTGGTTTTTTCTGATGGTCTGCGAGATGTTTCCGGTGGGCAGCCGCAATTTCAGGCTGCCGGGGCTGGGGTCGTATCTGCAGACGGCGGCGGGGCATGGCGATTTTGCGGCGGTGATGTGGGGACTGATCACAATGGTGGTGATTATTGTGCTCACGGATCAGTTATTGTGGCGGCCGCTGATTGCGTGGTCGGATAAGTTCAAGTTCGAGACGGTAGAGAGCAGCAATCGAGTGACGTCGCCGGTGCTCGATGCGCTGCGCAACTCGAATGTGCTGGGGATCATCAACCGGTACACGTTCAGGCCGATGGCGGAGCGGTTTTATGTGGAGATGGCGGCGCGGCGGAAGCGGAGGGAGCCGAAGCCGGCGGCGGGCGAATCGCGGAGAGTGTCGACGGCGCTGTACCTGATCGCGGCGGCGGTGCTGCTGGTGGTGATCGGCATCGCGGCGTTTCATGCGCTGCTGCTGCTGAAGATCATTCATCGGAACGAGTTTCTGGGATTGCTGGCGGGCGCGGGGCTGACGTTTGTGCGGGTGGATGCGGCGCTGCTGATTGGGTCGCTGTGGACGATTCCGGTGGGCGTGGCGATCGGGTTCAATCCGCGGCTGTCGCACATTGCGCAGCCTGTGGCGCAGATCGCGGCATCGTTTCCGGCGACGGCGCTGTTCCCGCTGATTGTAATTGCGCTGATGCGGATTGGGGTGGGGATGGGGTTCGGGTCGGTGGTGCTGATGCTGCTGGCGGCGCAATGGTACATCCTGTTCAACGTGATTGCGGGGGCGCAGGCGATTCCTTCGGAGCTGCGGGAGATCGGCACGCTGTTCCGCTTTGGGCGGGTGCAGCGGTGGACCACGGTGATCCTGCCGGGGATTTTTCCGTTTCTGATAACGGGATTGATCACGGCGTCGGGGGGCGCGTGGAATGCGTCGATTGTGGCTGAATATTTTCAGGTGAAGGGGCAGACGCTTTCTACTTTGGGATTGGGGGCGCAGATCAGCGCGGCGAGCAACGATGCGAATTATCCGGTGCTGCTGGCGGCGACGATGATTATGGCGCTGGTGGTGGTGACGGTGAATCGGCTGGTTTGGCGGCCGCTGTATCACCTGGCGGAGACTAAGTATCGGCTGGAGTAGCGCGAGCGCCCGCTCAGGCACAGGACTACTCAAGCACGAGCCCACTCAAGCCAAAAGAAGGCTTGAACGGGCCACCCCCCTATCCGATCCCGTCCCAGACAAGGCGATGGAAGAGCTTGTCCATGTCGCAGGGCGAGATCGACATGTTGTGGCAGAGCCACCATTCCATCAGCGAGAAGACGCTGCCGGCGAAGGCGTGGGAGGTGGCGCGCAGACAGGCTGCGTCCATCGTGACGCCGGCCATGAGCAGGCGTTGTTCGATGGAGCGGGCGAAATAACCGAGGCCGAGTTCGCGGACGTCGTCCATTTTGCCTGAGGCGACGAGCGCGTCGTGGAACTCGCGGACGTCGGCGAGATGGGAGAGGAATTCCTGGACGGGGGCGACTCGCTTTGCCGGGGCTCCCTGGCGGGTGAGAAGAGTGGAGATGAATTCGAAGAAGTCTTCCAGATCGCTGAGAAAGAGATCGTCCTTGTCGCGATAGTGGGTGTAGAAAGTGGAGCGGCTGACGCCGGCTCGATCGAGCAGCTGCTGGACGGTGATTTCGTCGAATGGCTTTTCCTGGATGAGCTGAACGAGAGCGCTGCCGAGCGTGTCCCGGGTGCGCCGAACGCGGCGGTCGGTTCTCGCGGGCTTCACGTTTGGCTGCGGGGGCTGCCTGGGTTCGGTGTTTCCGGACATGGGCACCTTCTTTGTGCGGGATCGCTGGCTGCGCACGAATTTGTGCGTGACTTTGTTGCTGGTTGTTCCTACAGTACTGCGAATGACAGACAATCGTAAGGCAGGAATCGCACTGATCGCAGGGGCTGTGGGCGGGATCGTAACGATGGCCGTGCATCCGCACCGTGCGGGCTCGATGACTCCGGATCAGATCCCGCATCTGGTAGTGACATCCGGTTTGGCGCACAGCCTGGCCATCGTCAGCTTTGTGGTTCTCTTTCTGGGGGCCTGCGGGCTGACGCGGCGGATCGCCGGGCCGGATCGGCTGGCGTTCGCGGGGCTGGTGGTGTACGGGTTTGCCGCGGTCGCGGTCATGATGGCGGCGGCGGTGAGCGGGTTTGTCATGCCCCACATCCTGCTCGATGAAGTGAGCGACGCTCGCGCAGCTGCGCCACAGTGGCAGATTGTGGCTGCGTCCATCTTTCAGATTAACCAGGCTTTTGCGGGGATTTTTTCGATTGGGTTGTCCGCAGCGATCGTGCTTTGGTCCGTGTCCATAGTACGGAATGGCGGGCTCCCTCGATGGATCGCGGTTTATGGTTGCGTGGCTGCGCCGCTGTTCGCGGTGCTGGTGGTTGTGGGGCATGTGCGCATGGACGTGCACGGAATGATTGTGCTGGTTCTAATCCAGGCGGTTTGGTACGTGGGAGCGGGCGTGGTGATGTGCCGGCGGGAGGTTGTGGAGTAGCTTCCGCTCAGCAGGTACCCGCTCAAGCCAACACCGGGCTTGAATGGGCCACCATCCCAAGACGAAGAGGTTTGAATGGGGAGCTTCAGATTTTATAAAGAAAGAAAGGGGGACCTGATTCGCGTTGTCCCCATTCGTTGGCCCCATCCCTAAATCTCGACTTCGCCTTCGAGGTAGAAGACGCACTCTCCCTCGAGCTCGACACGGTCGTTGACGAGACGGCAGATGATTTTGCCGCCGCGGGGCGAGGCCTGGAAGGCGGTGAGCTGCGTTTTGCCGAGGCGGTTGGCCCAATAGGGCGCGAGCATGCAATGGGCGGAGCCGGTGACCGGATCTTCGGGGATTCCTTTGATGGGCGCGAAGTAGCGGCTGAGGAAGTCGTACTGCGGGTCGTCGCTGGGAGCGGTGACGATGTAGCCGGGCTTGCCGATGCGGATGAGGGCGGCCATGTCGGGAGCGACGGCGCGCAGTTGCCTGGCGTCGGCAAGGACGGCCATGTAGTTGAAGTCGTTTTCGAGGACTTCGATAGGGATGGCACCCAGAGCTTCGGCGAGTTGGGGCGGGGGCGCGACGGGCTCAGAGGGGCGGCTGGGAAAATCCATGACGTAGCCTGCGCCGTTTCTCGTGACGGGGAGCGGACCGCTGGCGGAGTGGAAGATGACGTGGGTGCGGGTGGGCTCGATGCGCTCCATAACGACAGCAGCGCTGGCGAGGGTGGCGTGGCCGCAGAGGGGGACTTCGGTGGCGGGGGTAAACCAGCGGAGGCGGTAGTCGCCGTTTTGCGGGACGAGGAAGGCGGTTTCGGCGAGATTGTTTTCGGCGGCGATGGCCTGGAGGGTCGGGTCGGGGAGAAAGTCCTCAAGGGGCATGATGGCGGCGGGGTTGCCGGCGAAGCGGGTGGTGGTGAAGGCGTCTACCTGGAAGATTCGGGTGCGCATAGGAAGTTTGTACAGGAAGGCGTCAGTTGGGAAAAGCTGACGATCTCCGGGGCGGTTTGCGGTAATGAGCGGCGACAGTTGCGCCGATAGGGTCATTAGGATTCGCCCCGGCCTCCGAAACTCATGCTGTGAACTCAGTTGAGCTGTGCGAAGCCGCCGTTCCTGACGCCGGGGGATCGGATTATGAAACTTAAACACAAGTTCAGATTGTTCATTACGGTGGCCACCTGCGGACTGATCGGGCTCGCGGTCACCTGGCTCGCTTCCGAGCACACTCGCCTGCTGGCGGATAAGGAGGAACAGGCTCGATCGCTGGTGGAGCTGGGCTACTCGACGGTCGCGGCGCAGTATGAGCAGGAGAAGGCGGGAGTCCTGACCGCGGAGCAGGCGCAGAGAAATGCCCAAGAGGCGTTGCGGGCGATGCGTTACGGCAACCAAAATTATCTGTGGATCAACGACCTGCGCCCGGTGATGGTGATGCACCCCTTCAAACCGGAACTGGAGGGCCACGATCTGAGCGATCTGAAAGATCCGGTGGGTACGCGGATTTTTGTTGAATTCGCGAGACTCGCCCAGAGGGATGGTGGCGGGAGTTTGTACTATCTGTGGCCGAGACCCGGGGACGTCAAGCCGGTCAGAAAGCTCAGCTGCGTGCGGGAATTCGAGCCATGGGGATGGGTAATCGGCACCGGAACCTACGTCGATGACGTTAACGCGGTGTGGCTGAGCAGCGCGATGAAGGCGGGAGCGATCACTCTGCTTTGTGTGCTGGTCCTGCTGGCAGTCTCCTTTAATATCTCGGGTTCGATTTTCGGGCGGCTGGACCGGTTGGGGGAACGCATACGGGACGTTGCCCAGGGTGAGGGCGACCTGACGCGCAGGATCGAGATCGATGCGCATGACGAAATCGCGGTGGTGGCAGAGTGGTTCAACCGTTTCATGGACAGTCTGCACGACATCATTTCGGGGGTGGCAGCGAATACAGAGCGGCTGACGGGGGCAGCGGCGGAGATTTCCACTGCCGCGCACCGGACGGCGGAGGGTTCGCGAGAGCAGAGCGGTCAGATCACCCAGGTGGCGACGGCCATGCAGGAGATGTCTGCAACGGTGATGGAGGTCTCGGTCAATTCCGGCCAGGCCGCTGAGGAAGCGCGCCGCGCGGCGGATATTGCACGGCAGGGTGGCGAGATCGTGAACGGAGCGCTGGAGCGGATGGGATCGATTGCGGAGTCGGTGGGTGCGACGGCAAAACGGATCGAAGAGCTGGGCAAGCGCTCGGACGAGATAGGCAGGATCATCGCGACGATTGAGGAAATTGCGAGTCAGACCAACCTGCTGGCGCTGAATGCGGCGATCGAGGCGGCGCGGGCGGGGGAACATGGCCGCGGTTTCGCAGTGGTTGCGGGTGAGGTTCGCAGGCTGGCGGAACGGACGACGGGGGCCACGCGGGAAATCTCGGCAACCATTGAGGCGGTGCAGCAGGAGACAGCAACCGCGGTGGCGCAGATGGAGGCGGGTACACAGCTGGTGGAGCTTGGTGTGGCCGACACGTCGAAAGCGGGTGCGGCGCTCGGCGAGATCATCACGGCGGCGCAGCAGGTGGGCGACATGATCGCACAGATTGCGACAGCATCCACACAGCAGACGACCGCTGTGTCTGAAATCAACACGAATGTGGCGCACATCGCAACGATCGCTCAGCAGGCGGAGGCAACGGGGCAGCAGTCGGCGACCACCTGTGGAGATTTGTCGAGTTTGACCGGGGAGTTGAAACAACTGGTCGGGCGTTTCAAGCTGGACGAGGACAGCGCGGTGGTTCGGCGGCAATCTGTGCCGGGGAACGAGTTTTTGGTTTCGATGGCCGCGCGATAGGTGGGGGTACCCCCCACCCCCGGTAGGGGGCTGCGGCATGAGTGTACTGGGGAGATGCTTTACAAAACAGACCGGAGACATGGTTTACACCATGGCGGAGAACAGTTGGCTTTCCCAGCTTTGGCTTGACGCAAGAAGATGCGTTTATGCCTTGGAAAGAGACTCGAACCGTGGATCAACGCCTGCAGTTCTTATCGAGCTATCAGAGGGAAGAAATGTCCGTGACCGATCTGTGCCACGAGTACGGCATCTCGCGTCCAACTGCTTACAAGTGGATCAAGCGCTACGACGAGGTTGGCCCGGAGGGCCTGTTGGACCTGACAAGCACGCCGCACAGTTGCCCCCACTCAACCTCGGCCGAGATTGCGAACGAAGTCCTCGCACTGCGGAAGCGATTCCCCACTTGGGGAGCGAGGAAGCTCAAGGCACGACTCGAACGAATGAACCCGAACGTGAACTGGCCGGCGGCAAGTACGGTGGGTCAGATCCTTAGCCGTGCCGGACTCACCAACCCGAGGCGGAAGAAGCGGCATGCTACGCCGAGTTCGCAACCGTTCTCGATGGTNNATCCTTTCACCATCACCGATGCGCACAGTCGGTTTCTGATCCGCTGCCAGGCGGTGGCGCGGATGGATTTTGCACAAGTGAACGCCGTCTGCGATGCCGCGATGCGAGAGTACGGCATGCCGAAACGCATTCGCACTGACAACGGAGCACCATTCGCGGGCCTCGGCCTGCTGGGTCTCTCAAAGTTGTCACTGGG
>PMSS01000448.1 GCA_003167515.1 Acidobacterium sp.
TGTTGGCGAGCGGGATGTCGAGCCCGTTTTCGATGATGGTGGTCGCGACGAGAACATCGTACTCGTGATTCATGAACGCGAGCATGACTCTCTCGAGCTCGGTCTCGTTCATCTGCCCGTGGCCGACGATGACCCGCGCCGTGGGGACCAGCTCCTGAATCTTCGAAGCGATTTCGTAGATAGTCTCGACGCGGTTGTGGACGAAGTAAATCTGGCCGGCGCGCTCAAGTTCCACTTCGATGGCGGAACGGATCAGCTTCTCGTCGAACTTGGCGACAACGGTCTGGATGGCCATGCGATCGCGAGGCGGCGTTTCGATAACGCTCATGTCGCGCAGGCCGACGAGCGACATATGCAGCGTGCGCGGGATAGGCGTTGCCGACATGGCGAGGACGTCGATTTCGCGGCGCATCTGCTTGAGGCGTTCTTTGTGGCGAACACCGAAGCGCTGCTCTTCGTCAACGACGAGGAGGCCAAGATCGTTGAACTTGATGTCCTTCGAGAGCAGGCGGTGGGTGCCGATGAGGATGTCGACGCGGCCGTTCTCGACTTGCTCGAGGATCAACTTCTGCTCCTTCGGAGTGCGGAAGCGGGAGATCATTTCGACGGTGATGGGAAATTGGCGGAAGCGGCTCTTGAAGGTCTCGAAGTGCTGGAAGCTGAGGATGGTGGTGGGGGTGAGGACGGCAACCTGGCGTCCGTCCTGCACAACTTTGAAGGCGGCGCGCATGGCGACTTCGGTTTTGCCGTAGCCGACGTCGCCGACGAGCAGACGATCCATTGGCAGAATCGATTCCATGTCGCGCTTGATGTCGGCGATGGCGGAGATCTGATCGTCGGTCTCGGTGAAGTCGAAGGCGTCTTCAAACTCACGCTGAAATTCGTTGTCGGGCGGGAAGGCGTGGCCGCTGGCGGCTTTGCGCTGAGCGTAGAGCTTCAGGAGCTCGTCGGCCATGTCCTCCATGGCCTTGCGCACGCGAGCTTTTGTTTTGGCCCATTGTTGGGAGCCGAGGCGGTTGAGCACGGGCGCGGGGCCGGCTTCGGTGGAGCGGTATTTCTGGATCAGGTCGAGGCGCGTGAGAGGAACATAGAGACGCGCACCCTCGGCGAATTCGAGGATCATGAACTCGAGGGAGATGCCGTCCTGCTCGATTTCGCGCAGGCCCTGGTAGCGGGCGATGCCATGCTCAACATGGACGACATAATCGCCGACGGCCAGGTCGCGGAAATCGGAGACGAAGGCGGCGGTTTTGGATTTCCTGGGCGCGGGGCGCGCGGTCACGTCCGCTTCGTCGAAGAAATCCTGCGCGCCGAAGAGGACGAGGCGCGCGTCGGGCAGGCTGACGCCGGTGGCAAGCGCGGTGCGAAGGATGACGGGCGTGCGCATGTCGCCAGCGAGGTAGCTGGATTCGTCGTAGATGTTCTCGCTGCCGGCGTGCTGGATGCGACTGCCGAGGCGGTAAGGGAGTTCGTATTCGCGCAACAGGTTGGCGAGGCGCTCGACCTCGCCCTGATTGGGCGCGACCAGCAGCGTGCGGACTTCCTGCGTCATCAGGGTGCGAATCTGCTCGATGAGGGCGGGGATCGAGCCGTGGAAGCGCAGCGTAGGGCGCGAGGTAAATTCGATTTCGCCGAGGGTCTGGTCTTCATCGAGGATGTCAACGACGCCGAGCTGGTCAATGTCGAGGCCGGGGTGCGACGCGAGTTTCGCCTGCAGGATTTCCGGGCGCAGGTAGATGTCTTCCGGCGTAATAAGCGAGCCGATGCTGGAGCGCTCGTGGCGCTGCTCGACCTTGCTCCACCAGCGGTCGATCTGGTTGCGGATCATGGCCGGTTCTTCCACGAATAATGACGAGCGCGGGAATAGATCGAGGAGGGTGCTGCTTGCGCCGGTGACTCCGGCGAAGAATTCCCAGCCAGGGAAGACGCTGACGCCACCGGCGGCAATGGCTTGCTCGACCAGCTCGGGATCGTCGGAAGATTCGAGGCGTTCGCCGCTGAGGCGTGTGTGTACTGCGGCGAGGAGTCGTTCAGTGACAGGCGTTTCGGTGAGAGGTAAGAGGCGGGCTTCGTCGAGCGGGGCGGCGGAGCGCTGCGTGTCGGGGTCGAATTTGCGGATGGACTCGATCTCGTCGCCGAAGAACTCAAAGCGGACGGGGCGGTCGGCTTCGGGCGAGTAGATGTCGAGGATGCCACCGCGGCGCGTGAACTGGCCGGGCATTTCGACGATGTCCGCGCGCGCATAGCCGATGCTGGTGAGGTGTGCGAGCAGAGTTTCGACGTCGACCTCCTCGCCGCGGTGGAGAATCTGCGCGAGTCCGGCATAGAAGGGCGCGGGAAAAAGCTTCATGGCGGCGGCTTCGACGGGGGCGACCACGACGGAGGCTTCGCCGGTAGCGATTTTCCAGAGGGTCTTGGCGCGCTGCTCCTGAATGTCGGGGTGGGGAGAGAGATTTTCGAAGGGCAGGACGTCATGCGCGGGCAGACGCAGGACGCGGTCGGCGGGGATGGCTCCGGTGAGGTCGCATCCGGCGCGGAGGGCGAGGTGCATGGCGTCGGCGGCCTTGTTGTCGGCAACGACGACGACGGTTGGAACCTGCGCGGCGCGCGCAAAGAGGGGAATGTAGAGGGCGCGGGCGGTAGAGGTAAGTCCGGAGACACGACGACGTCCACGGGCAAGCGCCAGGTGCCTTCTTGCCTTCTCAAATGAAGGAGAACGCTCTAGGTCCGCCAACAACTCGCGGACAAAGGGGAGGATCATGCAGGTTGTAGTTTAGCAGTGTGGGGAGATGTAAAATAAGCAGTGGAGAGTGGTGAGGCAGATGACAGGAGACGGAGTTTCATTTCGCGAGAGGGGTACAGCGTGGGCCTTTGACAGTAAGTATGTCGAGAAGGGGGAGTCCAGCGGAAAAGGGCCGAGTTTCAAGCCCTCGAAGCCGGCAAACATCTCGCGACCGCAAAACGTGAAGATGCCGCCTCTTCCAAGGTCGAATAAGGGTTAAGGAACAACTTCCATGCCCTCGAGCGTTGAGGCGCTGGGAATTCTCCTGCTGTTATTGCCCGGGTTCAGTTGCGCTTTTCTGGTGCAGCGAATCGCCGTCCGAGCGAAACAGACGGAGCTGGATAAGATTATTGAAGCGTTGCTGCTGAGTTTTGTCCTTTATCTGATTACACTTCCCTTCTTCGGATACTCGCTGCCGGTCAGTTGGACCGCCACGCGCGACGATACTTTTGCGAGTTACATCATTCGCTTTCACTGGAAGCATCTGTTCGCTCTGGCGGGGGCGCGGTGGCGCTAGCACTGCTCTATGGAGCGAATATCAATCACGACTGGCTCCTAATGATTCTGCGCAAGTGCAATGTGACAGAACGAACGGCTAGGAGCTCGATCTGGAACGATACATTTCAAGATGTTAAGAACACCTACGTCCTGGTCGGGCTTAAGGATGGAAGAGGTGTTCTGGGGTTTCTCAGGTACTATTCGGACGACTGGGAAGACGCATCGCTGTTTCTTGAGGACGCCGTGTGGGTAGATGAGGATGGGGAGAAACTGTCGATCGACGGGCCGGGAATATTGCTCACCAAAGAGGCCGGTATTGCTTTCGTTTCCTTTCTGAATCCGGAACAGCCAGATATCGAAAGCGCGCGTAGAGTATGAGCCGCACCAGTGCTGAATGAGCGCGCTTCGCCCCAGGAATTGGCCTAAAATCGAGGAATGTCGTATACGTCGGCGCTCGACAGTCTTCATGCGCGGGTAGGAGAGCTGCACACGCCGCCGGGCCAGCCGCGACGGAAATTCAGACTCGAAGAAATGCGCCTCCTGGTCGAGGCGCTGGGCCATCCGGAGCGGCGATTTCGCTCGGTTCTGATCGCGGGCACGAACGGCAAGGGATCGACGGCGGCGACGCTTGCGGCGATTCTGAAGAGCGCCGGGTATCGATGTGGGCTCTACACCTCGCCGCACCTGGTACGCGTGAACGAGCGCATCCGCATCGATGGAGAACCGATCAGCGATGGCGATTTTGCGCGGCATTATTTTCGCGTGGACGACTGCGCGCGCAGACTCGTAACCGATGGGACCCTGCCCGCGCATCCAAGCTTTTTCGAGGCGCTGACCGCAGTCGCCTTTGAGGCGTTTGCCGATACGCGGGTCGACCTGGCGGTGCTGGAAGTGGGCATGGGCGGTCGGCTGGACGCGACGAACGTCGTGGAGCCGCTGCTTTCGGTGATCACCGACATTTCGCTCGACCACACTGAGTGGCTGGGTGAGACGATTCCGCTCATTGCGCGCGAGAAGGCGGGAATCCTGCGGCCAGGAGGCGTGCTGGTCACGTTGCCGCAGCATCCGGAGGCGAACCAGACGATTGGAGAGGTGGCGGCAGAGCTGGATGTGCGCGGAGTAAACGCGGCGGAGTACACCCCCAGCGTTCAGCGTTCAGCGCTCAACGTCTCGGAAGACCCGCTGCGGAATCGGTATGCGCTGACGGTGATGGGGGAGACCATCGAAGTGGATTCGCCGCTGGGGGGAGAGCACCAGCGGCGCAATATTGCTCTGGCGATTGCCGCGGCGGTGGAATTATGTAGCAGCCATGGTTACAGAATAACGCCGGCGCAGATTGCGGAGGGGATTCGGCATACGGAGTGGCCGGGGCGGCTGGAGCGGGTGCGGGTTCCGGGCAAAGCCGATATGCTGCTGGATGTGGCGCACAATCCTGCCGGAGCGTGGGCGCTGCGGGCGGCTGTGTCTTCGTTTGAAAATGCCGAATCGACTAGCGGCAAGCGCGTGCTGATTTTTGGATGCATGAAGGACAAGGCGTACGCGGAGATGGCGCAGATTCTGTTCCCGCTGTTCGATCTGGTCGTGGCGACGCCGGTGGAATCTCCACGATCGGCCAGCGCGAACGATATTGTGCAGGCTGCGGAGAAGACGGGCGTGCGCGCGATCACAGCGAGAGATGGGCACGAAGCATTGGAGACGGCGTGGGCTGAGACTCCGCAGGATGGACTGATCGTGGTTGCTGGATCGGTGTATCTGGTGGGCGAGGTAGGGCCGCTGCTGAAGCGCGTTGCGGTGGAAGTGCGATGAATGCGCTGGGGCCGCGACCGGATCCGCTGCCGCTGAGCGAGCGACTGATGAGCTACTGCGTGCGTGCTCCCGTGTTTTTTCTGGCGACGGCGTTTTTCGGGAGCCTTGCACTCGCGGTTTCGCTGTTCGAGAAGAACGGGTGTTGGCAGCATCGGATTGCGAAGGCATGGGCGCGGGCCGGAGTCATGGCCAGTGGTGCGAAGGTCACGATTCTGCATGGGGAGCGACTCAAGGCGCGGCCTGCCGTTTATGTCGCGAATCACCTGTCGTACATGGATACACCGGTGATTTTCAGCTCGCTGCCGTTTCAGTTTCGTATCGTGGCGCGCAGCGGACTTTTCAAGCTGCCCTTCATCGGCTGGTGGTTGCGCAGGTCTGGACAGGTATCGGTGGACGTGGGGAATCCGAGGGCGTCGATTGCGAGCCTGGTGAGCGCGGTACGTACGCTAAAGAGCGGTATGCCGCTGTTTATTTTTCCGGAAGGCGGCCGCACTGAGACGGGACATCTGGCGAAATTCCTGAACGGGCCGGCGTTCATGGCGATTCGCGCGCAGGTTCCGCTGGTACCGATGGCGCTGATCGGTACGCATGAGCTGTTGCCGATTCACTCCAGTCAGGTCCATCCTGTACCGGTGACTCTTGTGGTGGGCGAGCCCATGGAAACGCAAGGCAAGACGACCAGGCAGGTGGACGAGGTGACCGCCCGACTGGAGGAAGAGATCGCCACGCTGTATTATGAGCACTCCTGGCGGAAAAAGCCTGCGCGGGATGAGTTGCAGGAGCAAAATGGAATCGATGGCCACACCGAGACGCCAGCGGCAGGCGCGTCGGGGACAGCGGGAGTTGCGGGCGCTGGGGACCTGGAAGCGGTATCGATTTCTCGGGATCTGGAAGAACTGACCGAGGAGGCGCGGAGATCATGAAAGCACCACGCATTGCCATTCCGGAACCTAACCTGGCGGACAGTGACTACAGCGCCCGCTCGTGGCCACAATATGCGCGAGCAGTGGAGTTCGCCGGCGGCGAGCCGGTCAAGGTCGCTCTGCGCGACTCGCCCGCGAAGGTCGCGCAGCTGGTGGCTTCGTGCGAGGGCGTGCTGCTCCCGGGCAGTCCGGCGGATGTGAACCCGCAGAAGTATGGCGAAGAGGCGGAGCCGGATTGCGCGGCGGCGGATGCGGCGCGGGAAGCGGTTGATGAGCTGCTGCTGCAGGACGCTTCGAATTTGTACAAACCGCTGCTCGGGATTTGCTATGGGTTTCAGTCGCTCAATGTGTGGCGGGGCGGAACGCTGGTGCAACATCTGCGGACGAACATCAATCACACGGCTGGGCGAATGACAGTGGAGGCTCACGCGATTGAGGTGGAAGCGCGGTCGCGGCTACGGCGGATTCTCGGCCTGGGAACCAAGATGACGCTGATGGTGAACAGCAGCCACCACCAGTCCGTGGCGGTACTGGGCGATGGGCTGGTGCGCGCGGCGTGGTCGCCGGAGGACGGGGTGGTCGAGGCGGCGGAGGGTCATGGCGATCAGTTCCTGATGGGTGTGCAGTGGCATCCGGAACGCGTTCTCGAGGAGAGCAAGGCGTCGCAGTCCCTGTTCCAGTCCTTTGTCGACGCGGCAGCGGCGTGGGAGCCGCGGATGATCAGCGAGTCGGTCGCGGATTAAGAGGCAGGGCGCGGAACCTCGTTAGCCAGGCGACCCGTTGACGCGTAATTTCAAATGAAAAGTGCGGATGAGAATCGATTCAGCCTCGATGTGGACGGGCTGGGCCCACGTCCCGTCGAGCAATTTGAAATGTATCTGGCGTTGCTGATGAAGTGGAATGCGCGGATGAATCTGACGGCTGTGCGCAAGCCGGAGGAGATCGTCCGAAGGCATTTCGTCGAGTCCATCTTTGCGGCGCAACAAATTCCCAAAAAAGTAAAGACGCTGCTCGATTTTGGATCGGGCGCCGGCTTTCCTGGGATTCCGATTGCCATTTGCCAGCCGCAGATCGGCGTGACGTTGGCCGAATCGCAGGGGAAAAAGGCGGCGTTTCTGCGTGAGGCCATGCGGACGCTCGGTTTGAAAGCCGAGGTGTGGGCCGGACGTGTGGAAGAGATGGCTGCGGAACGGGTGTTCGACGCGGTCACGCTGCGCGCCGTGGATCGGATGGCAAGAGCGGGTAAGACGGCGACGGAGCGGCTGGCGGTCGGTGGATGGATCGCGGTCTTTGCGACTTTGAAAACAGAGGCCGCGGTTGAGAAGCTGAAAGGGATTCAGTGGGAGGCGGCGGTGGCGATTCCCGGGTCGGAGCAGGAAATTCTAAAGGCGGGGCGCAGGACATAACGTTCAGTTAGGCGCTCAGTTGGGTGATGGGGGGTCGGCGGAATCGACGACGACGATTTCGACCGGACCTTTTTCGGATTTCAACTCGAGACCGAGTTGTTCTTTGAGCGCGGTGAAGAGGGAGGGACCGTCGGCTTCGGGGTCGACGGGGAGCTTCGATCCACCCTCGGCCACTGTGGCGGACATGTTTTGCGGCTGCCAGTGCATCGTCCAGTCGAATTTGCCGGTGAGGCCGGTTTTGTCCACGACGAGGCGGCCGTCGATTTCCGGGCGATTGGCAAGCGTGTTGATGAGGCCGTCGAGCGAAGCTTCGGTCGCGGTCATCTCCGCCTTATGCGAATCGGAATGCACCGAGATCCCCTGGTGACGTTGTGCCGCTGGGGGGTCGGCTGGAGCTGGGGCGGCGTGCTGATCGGACCGATTGGCGGAGGCCGGATTTGCCGACGCGCTGTCTGCCGGCGCCGGCGGATCGGGCGGGGAAGGTTGCAACTTTGCGCCTCCTTTAGCGACGACCAGGTCGAAGAGCGGCAGAGTTTTCGTCTCGATGTGGACCTTGAGCTGGAAGCGGTCGGCAAGCAACGCCTGCAGCATCAATTGGAGCTGACGACTGCGATCGTCGCGGGGCAGCTTCTGCATCTGGGAGTAGTCGTTGTCGTCGATTTTGGCGTTGACGTCCCAGCGGCTGTCGAGCAGCGGGTCGGGGCCCCCGGTGAGCTGCGCATCGGATGCGGCGCCGTACGCGACGCGGATGATGCGGCGGAGAGTAAGGTTCTGAATGCGATAGCTGGAGTCGTTCCACCAGATTTGTTCACGATGGGAGTTGCCGACGTCACGATTGTTGGGCTTGACCGTCGCGACCTCGAAAAAGGGCACGGATTCCCCGTCCTTTGGCCGGGTGATCTGAGCGTGGAGCGTTACGCCAGCGAGGAGCGCGGCGAAGAGAACAACGATGGCGCGCCAGCGTAGTCGGAGCGGGGAGCGTGAGCGGTCCGGATAGAGGGTGACGGTCATCGAAGAAGTCAGCGCGTGGTCAGATTACAAGACGCGCGCAAGCGGCAGATGCTCAGAGCTGGCCGGGCCCTCCAGCATTCGTGTGGAAACAAGGCATACAAAGCCCAGCCTTATACTGTGTCCAGAGTCGAGACCCGGATTGCGAATGCGGCGGGGCACAGGTTCCACGTCGGCTGACGGATTCATCCTTACTGGAGGTTTACCGCATGCGTCGCGTTTGGCAAATTGGGCTGGGTTGGCTGTGTGTTTTGGCGGTTGCGCAGTGGAGCACCGGCTGCAGCACCAACACTAAACCGGGAGATAAGCCGGATTTTTCGATAGCTGCGAACGCAGCTAGCCTCACCCTGACCGCGGGTGGCGCGGCGCAGGCGGTCTCGCTTTCCGCGACGGCACTCAATGAATTCACGGGTACGGTTCAGGTCGCAGTAAGCGGACTGCCGTCGGGCGTGACCGCGACTCCGGCCACGCTAACCCTGACGCCGGGAACGCCGCAGTCAGTGAGTTTTGCGGCGGCCGCATCAGCTGTGGCGGGAATCGCCACGGTGCAATTCGTAGGGACCGCGGCCGGCCTCAGTCACACGGCGTCGCTGACGCTCACGGTCAACCCGGCGGTGGTCGCGGGGCCAGTAGTCGACGTGACAACGTATCACTACGATGTGGGGCGGACGGGTCTCAATCCCAATGAGACCCTGTTGACCACGAGCAACGTCACTTCATCGAAATTCGGCTTGCTGCGGGTATTGCCGGTGGATGGCAGGGTGGACGCGCAGCCCCTGTACCTCTCCAATCTGGTGGCGGGCGGGCAGCAGCGCAATGTCGTATATGCGGTGACGGAGAACGACAGCATTTATGCATTTGACGCGGATACCGGCACCCAGATCTGGAAGACGTCGGTGCTCGGGACGAACGAGACGACCAGCGGGGATCACGGGTGCTCGCAAATTACACCGCAGATCGGCATTACGTCGACGCCCGTGATCGATCGGAAGGCGGGACCGAATGGCACTATCTTCGTGGTCGGCATGTCGCTCGACGCGTCCGGGGCGTATCACCAGCGTCTGCATGCTCTGGATGTGACGACCGGCGCAGAGCTGGCGGGCAGCCCGGCGGAAATCCAGGCGACGTACCCGGGCGCGGGCGCCAACAGCTCTGGGGGCAACGTGGTCTTCGATCCGAGCCAATACGCGGAGCGGGCAGGCCTGTTGCTGCTGAACGGAACGATCTACCTGGGATGGACCTCGCATTGCGATCAGGGTCCATACACAGGCTGGCTGATGGGTTACAGCGAGTCGACGCTGGCGCAAACCAGCGTGCTGAACCTGACGCCGAATGGCAGCGAAGGGTCGATCTGGATGTCCGGCGCGGGACTGGCTGCTGATATGAGCGGGAACATTTATTTTCTGGACGCGAACGGAACGTTCGATACCACGCTCGACGCCAACGGGATGCCGGTGAATCACGATTTTGGCAACGGGTTCCTGAAGATTTCGACGACGGGGGGAAGCCTGGCGGTCGCGGATTACTTCGAGACCGACAACACGGTCTCCGAGTCCGACGCCGACACGGATCTTGGTTCCGGAGGAGCGCTCGTTTTGCCGGACCTGACTGATTCCTCCGGGACAGTACATCACCTGGCCGTGGGCGCGGGGAAGGATTCGAACATCTACGTGGTGAACCGCGACTCGATGGGCAAGTTCAACGCGCAGAGTAACGCCGCGCTCTATCAGGAAATCGACGGAGCGATTGGTGGCGTGTGGTCGATGCCGGCGTACTTCAACAACACCGTCTACTACGGAGCCGTGAGCGACACGCTGAAGGCTTTCCCCATCGCGAACGCCAAGCTGGCAACGACGCCGAGCGTGCAGAGCGCGAACACGTTTGCTTATCCCGGGACCACGCCGGCGGTGAGCGCGAGCGGGACGTCGAATGGGATCGTATGGGCGGTGGAGAACTCCTCGCCCGCGGTGCTGCATGCCTTCGACGCGACGAATCTGCAGGAACTTTACAACAGCAACCAGGCAGCCAACGCGCGCGATCAGTTTGGCAGCGGCAACAAGTTCATCACGCCGATGATCGTGAACGGCAAAGTGTATGTGGGAACGCCGAACGGGGTCGCAGTGTTCGGATTGCTTCCTTAGGAGGCACGGAAGCAGCTGCGGGCCTCGGGGAAATTTCGAGGCGCTAATTTCTGGCGGCGTCTTCTCTTTGTATTCGCCCTAATCTCTCTTCAGGAGCCAGGCGCTAATCAACCCCGCTGGGATTCTGGCTGACGTTGCGCGCGTTGGTGACGTTGTCCGGTTGGTCGGTGAAGGTCTTGCCCTCGTGGTAAGCGTACTTCTTGTACCAGGAGCCGACCTTTCGGATGCAATCCTGCCAGCCATCTTCCCAGGTGACCTGCGCTTCGCCGTTGGCATAGACCCAGGTGCCGTGTTCGTGTCCGATGGAGCGAAGAGCCGTGCCGTCATCGAGGAGGGTGATGTAGAAGTTGTCGCCATTCCCCTGGCCAACCTCCCATTTGCCGAGCAGGTGCGCGCGCGAGGGACCCGGAGTGCTGATGAGGCCGGCTGGAACCGCGGCCGGGAACTCGAGGCGCTCGATGTCGGCTAGGGCGAAGCTCTGGCGGTGTCCGTCCTTGAAAACGATGACGACCGAGGGCCTGGTGGGCGGAGCGGCGTTGGCGGCGGGAATCGCGGCAAGAAGAAGAGTCGTGATAAGAGCGGCGGCGCTGACGATTTTGTGCATGGGTTTTCTCCTGTGCCTCAGCGGCGCGGTGAGGGAGGGGCCGCTGGACCGCGCCGTTGTTAAGTACGCGGCAGGAGGGCGGTTGGTTCCTTTGAAAGGCAGGCGTTGGAGATCAGGCATTAGAAGGTCTAGCCCTTTCCTGTCGAGGCTGGCGACAGGAAAGGATTGACCACTTGAATGTCTGAGATTGGGGGTCGCCTCAGGCGAAGCGGGAGGCGTGCGTCTGTGCCCAGGCGTCGAAGCTGCGGGGTGGGCGTCCGGTCACGCGCTGAACGGTATCGGTGAGTTGATTGGCGCGTCCTTCGCGAATAGCTGTGAAAGATTGGCCAAGGGCAGTGGCGACGTGCGGGGGGATGCCGTTGCTTAGCAGGCCCTGGACGGCGATCTCCGGTGCCACGTCAATGGTACGGATGGGCTTGCCGAGGTATTTCGCCAGGATGTTGACCTTCTCCGGTGCGGTGAGCAACGTACCGCCCGTGACCTCGAAGAGGGTTTCCGGTAGAGTCAGCTCCGTGAGGGCGTGAACCGCGACCGCGGCGATGTCCTCTGGGTCGATGGGCGCAGTGGGACCGCTGCCCATAGCGTTGTAAACGACACCTTCGGCCTTGATGGTGCCGATCCACTGATAGGTATTCGTCATGAAGCCACCGGCCCGCATGATCGCATAGGGAAGGCCGGATTCGCGAAGCGCGTCTTCCTTGTCCTTGTGAAGCTGGCCGATGCGCAGTCCGCGATCCGCAGCAAACAGGCTGGACAGGAAGACGACGCGGGGGCTGCCCTGCTGCTTCACGATCGCCATGAGCTGGCGGAAGAGCGCGCCGTCCAGCGCACCGTTCATCATGAAGACGGCCTCGACGCCGGTGACGGCCTGGGCGAATGTGTCGGGTTGGGTGAAATCGCCAAGGGTGAGCTCGACGCGGTTGCCGAGGTGCGCAACTTTAGCGGCGTCGCGCGTGAAGACGCGGACCCGATGGCCCTTGGTTAAAAGCTGGTTGACGATCTGACTGCCTACATTGCCGGTTGCTCCTGTGACGAGAATCATTGTGCTACCTCCATTCACAGCAGCAGATTCCCCAGGCTATTCCATGGTTTCTGGAAACAATGGTCGCTAAGAAGATACACTGTTGCTTTGTGGGGACAATGTGACCGCAAGGATGACAGACCTGAACGAGCTCCAGTTCTTTGTGCAGGTTTCACTGACACGGAGTTTTACGGAAGCGGGGCGGCGGCTGGGAGTCCCAAAGTCAACGTTGAGCCGGGCGTTGCAGCGGCTGGAGGGTCGGCTGGGGGTCCGGCTGATGGAGAGGACGACGCGGCGAGTGACCCTGACCGAGGTGGGGGAACTGTATCTGAATCACTGCCGGCGCGTCATGGAGGAGGCTGAGGGCGCTGATCTGGCTGTCGGTGCGCTGCTGGCTGAGCCGCGAGGGACTCTGCGCGTGGGCGTCCCGGTTCCCTTTGCGCGGCTGATCATGGGCCCTATGCTGGGGGACTTTCTGGCGAAGTATCCGAGATTGAATCTGCATGTGGATTTGGTGGAGGGAGATGCTGCTTTGCGCGCGGGGCACCTTGATCTGGTGATTCGTGCTGGGGCGCTTGAGGATTCAGGCCTGCTGGTGAAGCCGCTAATGCGGGTCCTCCAGCGAGTCTATGCGAGTCCGGCGTACCGGGAAAAGCGGCCGGGGCCGGAGTCGCCGGAGGCCCTGCGGCAGCATAGCTGCATTGTAACGACGTGCGACACGGTGGGTGGGGAGCCGGGAGGTTCGACGACGTGGCGGCTGCGGCGGGGCAGCGAATTGGCGGAAGTCAAGGTAGAGGCGCGGGTTGCGGTCCCGGATCCAGCGATGAATCATCAGCTTGCGCTGGCGGGTGTCGGTGTAACGTTGCTATCGAGAGGGATGGTGCGGGCGGATGTGGAAGCGGGTCGGCTGGTGCGGCTACTGCCGGAATGGGAGCCGGAGCCTGTGGTGCTCCATGCGCTGTATCCGACGCGGTTGGGGTCATCGCCGAAGGTGCGGGCGTTTTTGGAATTCTTGCGGGAGCGCGGTGGGATGTGAATCGTGTTCCACGTGGAACAATCTGGGCTTGGGTTGGTTCCCTGGAAAGGCGGACAGCAGGAATCAGGGACTCGGGCACCAGCCAGTACTGAGATGGAGAACAGCGGTGCTGCAGGCTGCCCCGAATTCCCTTTGGCTTCCCGGGAGCCTCACCTTACTCACAGAAACGTCGATATCATCATCAGACGCGTTTTGGGCCCGGATTCCGCGAAGGCAGACGCAAGGGGGCACGGCAAATGCCGTTTATCGTCTGGAATGACAGGCTCAGCGTGGGAGTAGCAGGAATTGACCACGACCACAGACGCCTGGTGGAGATCCTGAACGATTTGTACGAAGCCATGGGGAATGGGCGCAACAAGCAGATACTGGGGCAGCTGCTGGATGAGCTGGTTGACTACGCGTGCTACCACTTTGAACGCGAAGAAGGGATGTTTCGGGCCGATTATGGCGAAGCTTTGGACCACAAAGCAGAACACGAGAATTTTGTGGCCTGGATTACCGAGACGCAGTCGCGGTTCATGGAGGGTTCAGCCGCTGCGCCGTCGCTGGAAGTGGTGAATTACCTCAAGGACTGGCTGTTCGATCACATCCTGGGCCGCGATCGGCGATTGGGTGCCCACCTGAACGAACTCGGGTTTCACTAGAACCAGCCTGCGAGGCTCACCCGAAAATTCAGTGTTCCACGTGGAACATCGAGGCCGAACAAGTTGATCGAGTAGTGACTTGTTGAGGCCAACCCGGTCGGGTTTTCCACGTGGGACTCTTCCTCGGCAACATTCCTGTCGTAATCCGGTGGATCAGCTAACCGATTTCTAATCATAGCGTTATGATATCATCCCCGAGAGATAGCGGCAGTCCTTCCACAGAACCAGACCTGTTGTGCACAGGCGTTTCGCGTTGCGGCGGGGACGCTATGCCAGTAGGCTTTTCTTGTCATGGGGAAAGTGCTGGCCGTAGTGAATCAGAAAGGCGGGGTGGGCAAAACAACCACCGCGATTAATCTTTCGGCAGCGCTGGCTCTGGAGGGATTGCAGGTCCTGCTCGTGGATTGCGATCCTCAGGCGAACTCGAGCGGCGGATACGGGGTAGAGCGGGACGCGAACCGGCGCTCGTCGTACGACGTGCTGATGGGCGAGGCGACCATTCCTGAGGTCGCGCTGCGAACCGAGATCGACACCCTGCGCCTGGTTCCCTCCAACAAAAATCTGTCCGGGGCAAACGTCGAGCTTATTCAGATGGAGCGGCGAGCGTACCGCCTGCGCGAGGCTCTCGAAAAGGTTCGGGGCAGGTACGACTTCATCATCCTGGATTGCCCGCCGGCGCTCGACCTGCTGACCTTAAATGCTCTGGTCGCAGCGGACAGTCTCCTGGTTCCTATGCAGGCGGAGTATTTCGCGCTGGAAGGGATCAGCGAGCTGATCCATACGCTGGAGCGGGTGCGAGAGGCGTTCAATCCTGGGCTGGAAATCGAGGGCGTGCTGCTGACGATGTACGACGATCGCACGAACCTGGCGCAGCAGGTGACGGAGAATCTGCGGGAGTTTTTCAAGGACAAGCTTCTGAAAACAGTGATTCCCAGGAACGTGCGGCTGGCCGAGGCGCCAAGTTACGGAAAGCCGGTGCTGTTGTATGATCCGCGCTCGCGCGGATCGGAAAGCTATCGCGAGCTGGGGGACGAGGTGCTCGCGCGAAATGGGATTGAGAGTCCGGCGGCTAAGCAGAGGAAGGCGGCGCGGGAGACGCGGGCGGCAGCGCAGGGCGAAGCGAAGATCAGTTTCTGGCCGTACGGGTGACGCTTGCCACGTCGGACGAACCCGCCTTTGGCGCTTCGGTGCGATGAGCCTGGTGGCCGCGCCGATAGCGTAAGGTGATCGCAACACATTGTTCCACGTGGAACATTTTGGGCTGGTTTGCCATGAAATCCTGAATTGAGATTGGAGTGAGATGCAGACAGTTACAGAATCTCCGAAACGCCGGGCGTTAGGAAAAGGGCTGGAGTCGTTGCTGCCGCGGGTTCACGCCGCAGCGGAGCCGGGAACGGGTGACCACGGCGAGACGGGCAGGCCCCGGGAGATTCCGGTTGGGGAGATTGAGCGGAGCCCGTTCCAGACGCGGACCCGGTTCGATGAGGTGCAGCTGGGCGAGCTGGCGGCGTCGATTGCGGCGACCGGGGTGGTGCAGCCGATTGTCGTGAGGCCGCTGCCACACGGGCGCTTCCAGTTGATTGCGGGAGAGCGGCGCTGGCTGGCTTCGCAACGGGCCGGCAAGGAGACGATTCCGGCAATTGTGCGGCAGGTTTCGGACGAGCAGGCAATGGAAATGACCATCGTCGAGAACCTGCAGCGGACCGACCTGAACCCGATGGAGCAGGCTCGAGCGTTTGAACGCCTGTCTCGGGATTTTCAGCTGACCCAGGAACAGATGGCCAAGCGGACGGGCAAGGACCGGGCGTCTGTGGGGAATTTTCTGCGACTGTTGAAGCTGCCGACAGAGACTCAAACCCAGGTAGAAGAGGGAGTTCTGAGCTTTGGGCATGCCCGGGCGCTGTTGCCCCTTGAGGATCCTCAGGCGATTTTGAAAGCGGCGCAAAGGGTGACCGCGCTGGCGATGTCGGTCCGCCAGACGGAGAGCTACGTCCAGAGGATCGTAAATCCCGAGGCAAAAAAGCAGGACGGCGAAGAAAAGGAGAATTCTGTCGATCCAAATGTCCGTGAGGTGCAGGAATCGTTGCAGAGGGCACTGGGGCTCAAGGTCCGGATCGAAGACAAGAAAGGGCGCGGACGGGTGATTATCGAGTACGCGCAACTGGAGGAATTTGACCGGTTGCTGGAGCGGCTACGGCGCTAAGGCGAGGGGACGGACCCAGCTAGACCGCGTGAGATAACTCGTTCGCCATTTCACTCTCTTGCTCGGGAAAGAAGGTCCGATTGATCACCTCTGCACCGCTGCGCAGGGTGTACCGGCGAAGAAACGCGGGATAGGTACGAGCCGCCATCGACTCACGCTCACCCGGCGACATATCGATCCAGGCTCGCAAAAGGCGCTCCGTGCCTTCGGCGGTGTCATCGTCGATAAGGCCGACGCCTTCAGCCTGAATCTCCCGCCAGATGTTGATCTGATTGCTCATGAGCACAGGACGCCCGGCGGCCAGGGATTCGACGACTACGATACCGAAGTTTTCCTGATGGGAAGGCAGTACGAAAGCATCGCACGCACGAAGGGCTCCCCACTTGAGATCCCCGGAAAGCATGCCGGGCCAGTGGACGCGGCTGGCGATACCCTTCTGAGCCGCGATCTGCCGGAGGCTGGCCTCGATACCAGTCTGATCGGGACCCGCCATGACGAGGTCGAGGTCTGGCGCGGTGGAAGCGACCCTGGCGAAGGCGTGAAGGAGGAGATCGCAGCCCTTCTTCTCGTGCAGGCGCGAGAGGAAAAGGAGAAAACGGCGACCACGCAGACTGGGAAACCTGCCGTAAAAGGCATCGATTTGGTCGCCCGGGTCACCTTCCGGCTTGTTGATGCCGTTGGGAAAGACTACCTCGTTCCAGGCGTGTGGGGAAAAGCTGGTTCTTGCCAGATCCCGTTCGACAGAACTGGTGAAGAAGACCGCGGTGGCGTCGCGCAGCACGGGGTACTGGAGCGGCCAATAGATCATCTTCTTGAGGCGTTTGAGCGGGTACTTTTTGTTAAACCAGGGGTCCAGCGCGCCGTGAGCAAAGACGCAGTAGGGCTTTCCCGCCTCGCGTGCAATAAGGCGCACAGCGATGCCGGGGAACGTCCATATGCCCTGCATCACGACGCCGTCGAAGCGGGCGATGTTTGCCTGCAGCCATTTCCAGAAGCGGGGCGAAAGGCTATAGCGGCCGATCCAGCGCTGGCCAAGCGCGTGGACGAGACAGGGGAAATCCCTCAGGAAGGGTGCATTTGGCGAATCGAGGCAGACCACTTCGAGCGAGTCGCCCGTCTCGCGATACACCTGCGCGAGCTGACGAACAACCTCGGGGGGGCCACCGTCGGCAGGGGAGAGGCTGCCAATGACATGGAGTATGTGCACAGGTCGTTGAGATTCGGACGACGAAACGGAATATGGCTGAACTCTACCATTGGATAGACGCGGTAGGCGGCTGGCGAGACGCAGATGATGCACAAAAGTACCTCAAAAGGAACGGATAAGAAGCCAACTCAATCGGTCGCTGGAATGGAGCAGAGGGGAGACTACAAGCGTAAAGCCCTTGGGACACAACTTGCAAGGCTATCTTTCGGGCGGGGAAGAGAGTCGCCCACCCCCGGCATCCGCCTCGGAGCCGATTCTCGGAGTTTCCACTCCATTTAGGAGTGGGCCGGAACCGAAGAGTTTGTACGTGGGCAGGACGGGAATCCTGGCGGGCATGAGATGGCGTGACCGGGCGGAGGGCTGCTCTCGGTCTGGGCGCGAGGAGAAATCGATTTTCTACTTCCAGGTCACCGTCTACTTCCAGGTCACCGTCGGCATGATCTGCGACGTGTCCACTCGATCCTTGTAGCGAATGGCGAAGTGGAGGAGCGAACTCAGCAGCGACTCGGATAGACAGTGAGGCTCCAGGCCGAGGTCGCGGAGCAATGTGTTTTTCGCGTTGTAGTAGTGCTCTTCTTTTTCGACGCGCGGATTGGGGAGATGCTGGACCTCGATTTTCATGCCCGCTTCGCAGCCGACTTTCTGCACCATCATCGCCAGATCGTAGACGCTGAACTGTTCGGTGAACTGATTGAAGACGCGGAACTCGCCGGCGGCGGCGGGATTGGAAACGGCGATTTCGACACATCGAACCGTATCCCGGATGTCAAGGAATCCTCGCGTCTGACCGCCTTTGCCGTACACGGTGAGGGGATGGCCGATGGCGGCCTGGACGCAGAAGCGATTGAGGGCGGTTCCGAAAACCTCGTCATAATCCAGGCGATTGACCAGGATTTCGTCGTGCGTCGTCTGATCGGTCAGAACACCGTAGACCACTCCCTGGTTCAGATCGGTGGCGCGCAACCCCCAGATGCGGCATGCAAACTGAATGTTGTGACTGTCGTGGACTTTGCTCAGGTGGTAGAAGGACCCAGGCTGTTTGGGATAAGGAAGGCGGTCTTCGCGGCCGTTGTGCCGGATGGTGATGTAGCCCTCTTCGATGTCGATGTTGGGCGTGCCGTATTCGCCCATGGTTCCGAGTTTGACTAGGTGAATGTCCTTGTTGAATTCTTTGATCGCGAAGAGGAGGTTCAGATTGCCGGTGACGTTCATGACCTGGGTCATGACCGCATGCTCGCGATCGATCATGGAGAAGGGCGCAGAGCGCTGCTCGCCAAAGTGCACGATGGCCTCGGGCTCAAACTTGCGCATGAAGCTTTGCACAAAGGGGTAATCGCAGATGTCGCCGATGAAGAGATCGATCTCCCGCCCGGTTAATTCGCGCCAGCGGTCGATGCGGTGGCGGATGGGCGTGATCGGGGTGAGCGTGTCGACGCCCAGGGTTAGATCCCAGTGGCGGCGCACCAGGCTATCGACAATTCCAACGTCAAAACCGCGTTCCGACAAATAAAGGGCAGTCGCCCATCCGCAGTATCCATCACCACCAATTACGAGCACTCTCACGAATGTGTTTCTCCCGTGTGCAGGACTGATAGCTCCGGGGTAACGCTGATTACCGGACGCAATGACAAATCAGTCGCCACTGTTGCTATCGGGCAACCGGGGTTCGACTCCGACGGCGTTTGAGGGTGTTTGCAGCTCTATGCGGGGGGAATGAGTCCGCACACTGATTTTCAACCACGCGGCCTTGCTGCTGGTCTACATCGACTTCATCACGTTACAACGAACTGCAACTACGGGCAAACTTTGCGATCTCGTTTTCCTGCGTATGAAGATTACCGCTGTACTGACTGTGTGGACAGATTTCGATCCGCCGTGATGTGACGGTGCCGTTTGGCCAAAAGTTTCAGCGAAAATTTTGCCGGGCAGGCGGAGACTCCGCCGCTGTTGCTATCAGGGCAACCGAAAGTGCCGTAGCGTCGATTGCCATTCCGCTTAATCGCGAGCGGCCTCAACGATCGCAAGTGCGCCGCTTTGGTCCGCACGCACTTGCGATTACGCGCGGCTGGAGGAATTTGACCGGCTGCTGGAGAGGCTAAGACGGTAACGCGGGGGGGGTGATTCGCTCAGCGCTGCCACGAACCGCTCAGCCAGTGACGCTCATAGTGGCTCCGGGCGTCGGCGCTCTCGGGGTAAGCTTTGGCCTTGACGAAGATGTTGTTGATGGCGATAGCGGCGCCTCTCATGGAGTACCGATGGGTAAAGCTGGGGTAGGCGCGCGCTGCCATGGCGCCGCGTTCCGCGGGAGATAAGGCAAGCCACCGATGGAGCAGGCGTATTGTGCACTCCGAGGTATCGTCGTCGACCAGCCCGATCCCATCGGCGTAGATGTCAGGCCAGATGTTGACTTGATTACTGATAAGGACCGGACGGCCGGCAGCAAGAGCTTCGACGACGGAAATGCCGAAGTTTTCCTGATGGGAGGGAAGCACGAAGGCGTCGCAGGCACGAAGCGCTCCCCATTTGATATCGCCCGAAAGCATGCCGGGCCAGTGAACGCGGCTCGCGATTCCATTCTCGGCTGCGATTCTTCGTAGTTTGGCCTCGAGACCGACCTGATCAGGACCAGCCATGACGAGGTCAAGGTCCGGAGCGGCGGAAGCCGTCTTTGCGAAGGCCTGAAAGAGAAGGTCACAACCTTTTTTCTCGTGCAGACGAGAGAGAAAAAGGAGAAAGCGGCGGTCGCGCAGCTGGGGCAACGCGCTGTATAAAGTTTCAACCCTGTACCGCAGGGTCCCCTCCCGGTTCGATAATGCCGTACGGAATCGGGATGCTGTTCCAGCGGTTCGGCTTAAAGCTGGTAAGGGCGAGATCGCGCTCAAGAGCTGTTGTGAAGAGAACGGCACAAGCATCGCGCAGGACCGAATACTGGATGGGCCAGTACAGGATCTTCTTGAGGTGCTTGAGGGGATATTTCCGATTGAACCAGGGATCCACAGCACCGTGGGTAAACACGCAGTAGGGCTTTCCGGCGCGGCGGGCAACCCGGCGAACAGGTACGCCGGGGAAAGTCCAAATGCCTTGCATGACGATTCCATCGAACCGGCGGATGTTCTGACGCAGCCAGGTGAACAGACGCGGGGAGAGGCTGTAGCGGCCAACCCAACGCTGACCAAGAGCATGCACGGGACAAGGAACATTGCCGATGAAGGGCGCGTCAGGAGGATCCAGGCAAACGACTTCGATCGAATCCCCGACTTGCTGGTACGCCTTCGCGAGCTGGCGCATCGCTTCGGGAGGTCCACCGTCGGCCGGTGACAAGCTCGAAATCACATGGAGTATGCGCACCTTGGGGCGTAGGTCTGCCGGTCGATCTTCTGGGGACACTTTGAGCGCCCCACTGGAAAGACGTGAGAAATGTGCGGGAAGACTCAGACTAAGCCACAAAACACTCCTCGGGGGAGGGGCTTCTTACACGGCCAAAGATACCAATAGCTGAACGGGAGCGATGCGGGCAGGTGGGGATATGTTACGCAGGAAACATGAGGGTTGGTATGGCCAATCGGCATCAACGTGCCCAGAACCGGAGATTCTTTGGTTTTGCTCCCCCGGTTACCCGAAGGACCAGAGGGTTAGAGTGCCGGCGTGGAAAGGCGAGTTCTACGATTTGCCGCCGGTGTTGCAGCCCAAACCAGGCCGCGTGGACCTCGTATTCAGGGTGTTCTGCCACATATCCGGGGTTTTCTGCCGCTTCTCCAGGGGTCAGCCGAGGAAGCGCACGTCGAGGACGGTGCAGTCGTCGTCGGCGGCGAGGGCTCCGGCGAAGCGCTCCACCTGGACGAAGATATCGTCGAGCGTGGATTTCTCGAATTCAGGAACACCGAGGCGAGCTTCGCCGAAGAACTCGCCATCCGGCGCGGCCGCTTCTGTCACACCGTCGGTGACAATTAAGACGCGGGAGCCCGGCTCGAGCTGCAAGGTTCCGGAGGAGAAAGGCGCGCCTTCGATGAGGCCGACCGGTAGATTGGACTCGGGAAGGCGCGAGCAGCCGCCGGCGTAGAGGAACGGCGGAACGTGGCCGCAGTTGATGTATTCGAGATGGCCCTCGGGCGAGAGGCGCAGGATGGCCATGGTGGCGTATTTCTCGACGTTCTTGCTGCAGATGTAGCGGTTGACGATGTCGGCGACGGTGGCGAGAGGCTGGCGCGCGACCAGCAGCGAGTAGATCAGGCCCTGAAGGGTGGCGCCGAGAATGGCGGCGGAGATTCCTTTGCCTGAGATGTCGGCCACGATGACGGCGAGGCACTCCCCGTCTTCGACGATGTCGAAGAAGTCGCCGCCCACTTCGCGGCAGGGCACAGAACGGGCCGCGACCGCTGCCCAGGAGAGGGTAGGCGGACGGACTGTCATCAGGCCCCGCTGAATGTCCGCGGCTATGTTCATTTCCTGGCGATAGACGCGCTCGCGCTCTTCGGAAACGGCGAGCTGGGCGTTATCAATGAGGGCAGCGGCATCGGTGGCGATGGTGCGGAGGAGATCGTTATCGACCTGGGTGAGGCTGCCGGCCTTGAGGCGGCTGTCGAGATAGAGGAGGCCGAGCAGGTCGGTTTCGCGGACCGGAGCGCCGGGGCGGCGTTTGCGCAGCGGAATGCAGATGACCGAGCGGATGCTGTGGGCGACCATGCTGGCGGAGCGCGTCTCAGGGTCTGCGCTGAGCGTGTCGGTGATGATGAATTCGTTGGCGGTACTGACGGCCTGGCGCATCGCCGCGTGGGAGAGCGTGGCCTCGTCGGTCAGGGCCTCACCCTTGTCGTCGCGGCCGATGGCGAGTTTCATTTCGCCGGCCTCATTCCGAAGGAAGACGTAGCCGCGCTCGACCTGCGTGAGCTGGAGGGTCGTTTCGAGGAGCGCGGCAAGGATCTGATCGACGGCGTCGAAGGTCTTGAGTTTGCGGGCGGACTCGAAGAACCAGCGCAGCTTGTCGAGCGCGTTGCCGGTAGCGCTGACTTCGGGAATCTGTTCGATGATGTCGCGGATTGTCGAGGAATCACCGGTGTCCTCGGAGCTGATGCGGAAGCTGGGACCGTCGAGCGCACCGAAGTGAACGGTGTCACTTTCTCTGAGAGGCTGGCGGCCGGCGGCCGGCTTGCCATTGATAAAGGTCCCGTGGCGGCTGCCCTGGTCGACGATGAAGCACCCGTCCTCGTCAACAACGATTTCGGCATGGCGGCGGGATACGTAGGGATGGGATAGGACGAGGTCGTTCTCCGGCAGGCGGCCGAGGGTGAACGGCGAATGAGTGATGGTGCCGCTGCGCCGGCTGTTGCCGTCGACGAGAACAAAGGTGACAGGTGCCGCATTCGCGGTGGACATGGTGCCAGAGATTATAGGACGGAAGACAGCGATTCGCGATGAAGGATCAGAGAGCCGGTAGCGCTTCAGTTTGAATCCAGAGGGGAGGGGGCCGCTCTCTATGAGAGCCAGTAGCCAATCACGGCACCGATCCATCCCGCCGCAATCGTCTTCAAACTCTCATCGAATTTTGGCATCCGTTGCGGGATCAATCAGAATTAGAATGCCGGTGATTAGGAGGACCATGCTAATCACAACCTGCATCCAGCTACGAATCTTTTCTCGGCTGGTCACAACTCTCGTGCCCGATTCGTCGGTTGAGGTGAGAATCTTCTTAGCGGGCACGAGGTTTCGTTTTTAGCACGCGAAGCGTGTGTTAGGATGCTGAGGGGCGAGGCTTGCAGATTTCGAAGCGCCGCGTATTCCGGAAAGCGGCCGGGAGAACTTGCTGCGCAGCAGATCGCGGCCGCGAAACAGGCGCGCCTTGACGGTGCCTTCGGGAATGTGGAGGGTGCGGGCGGCGGCCGAAACATCCTGCTCGTGAAAATAGAAGAGAAGGATGGCGTCGCGGTATTTGGGAGGAAGGGCGAGCACGGCGCGGCGTAGGAATTCGTCGCGGGAGGATTCTTCGACGGCGGCGACGGCGATCGCTGGGTCCGGCGGCTCGGCGATTTCGTCGAGCGAGAGCATCGTGGCGGGGATGCGACGAATATCTGCTTGAGACACTACACTAGCTGGAGAGTCTTATTGTTCCTGTAGTCGCTTTTGCCGGCTAGCATGGGGCCCCGGGCGAAGAGCACATGACGCCCCCGGCGCTAAGAGGAGCCTCAGGCCAGCATGCTTCCTGCGCCAGGCGGAAGCATGGATGGCTCCTTATGGCTCAGGCAGGCATCCCGAATCACCAGCCAATCGGCATATTGCGCATCGTCATTATGAGAATGGGCGGCATACCAAACTAACAGGAAGCTAAGAGACCCTGGGCTGAGGGTCAACCTGCCCTTCAAATAGAGTGAGATGAAACTGTCGAGCTGCAGAAGCAGGGATTGGTGACAGCGGCGATGCGCGGCAAGGCTCGGATACTCTGTGGCCGACATCATGCCCTCTTCCAGCGCGAAGTGAGTCCGCGTAAAGCCGCTCAGTTTGCGCAGGATACGAATGATCCGATCCTTATCCCCACTCGCAACTGTGGCGTGAAGCTCATCGATGAGACCTTCGATCTCACGATCGATCGACGTTAAGGAGCCGGATGCCCACGATGGCATCGCATCTATCGCTGGTTGCGCTCATCTGTTTCACCTCAAGGGAGTTTTTTTAGTCCACGCCTGAATTGCGATACTGCAAACCGGTAATGCGCAGTATTAGTCGTCTAACGGGCGTACACGCATCCATGCGCCTGGTGCGAAGTACGGCGCGCCAACGGTAGTCGAAAGTACTGCAATCATCGGCGGGGACAGATCCAGGAACAGGGGAAATTTCCTTAACGAGATATATCCGCAGCATTCCTTTCCAATTTGGGATCTGCCGCAGGCGCGGTGCGGCGACCCGCATCGCTGTATCCTCCTGAATCCGCCCCGGCCGGGGATCGTTGCGCGGCGCAATTTACGCACATCCGGCCTGAGGCCTGAGCCCGCCTATCCTCGCGCGGACTTCTGCCGATAACCGAGTCATCCGGAGCCATTGCTGCGGAATGAGGGGTGCCAGGTTCTGAAGCGCTCAAAGATGGGAGTGTGCCTGGGAATGGTTGACTTGCGCGGCAGGCCGGGAGACGCGGCGTGACGACAACAGAACAGTCCGCGGTGGCGGGCGCTCTGAAGAAGCTGGAGAATGAACTGCGGACGGTCGTCGCTGACTCCGAGAAGGAGATCGGGACGCTGGTTCATGGCTTCGAAGGCCTGGCCCGGGAGACCGGCCTGATCCTCGATACCGCGGGGGACATCGTCGGTTTCGCGGAAAGTGAGCGCATGGCGTCGGTCCTCCCGAGGGTGCAATCCCTGGGAGCCGCTGCCAAGAGCTTCATTCAGGACCGCCTCGCTGGCACCGCCGGGATTCTGGAGACGGTGACCGCCGAGGCGGCGCTGCTTGAAAAGCTGGCGCATCTGACGCGGGGACAGCGAGCCATCGTGCGCGAGACCGAAATGCTGCGCGTGCTGACGAACATTGAGGTGGCGCGGCTGGGCGAAGTGGGCGCGGGCTTCCAGTATCTGGCGCAGGAGCTGGACGATTTCTCGCGGGCCGTGGCGCGCAGCACGAATGAACTGACCACCCAGACGGATGAGCGCAGAAAGGCGATCGAGGAGACGAGGCGGACGCTGAAGGTGGAGCTGCCGCAGATGCGCGTCGACCTGGCGCGCATTGACGCGAGCCTCGAAGCCGATGTGGACATGGTGGAGGGGACGCTGGGGCAGCTGCGGCAGACGCCAGTGCGCTTCAGGGCATGCGTGGAGCAGATCGCCGGCCAGGTTACGGGTGTGGTCGCGGCCGTCCAGGGGCACGACATCACGCGGCAGCAGATCGAGCACGTCTGCGAGGCGCTGGCGACGATCGCGGCCGAACCGGAGGAAAACGGGACCGACCCGGCAGCCAATCGTCTGGCGGAAATGCAGACGGGGCTGACGATTCAGAGTTATCAGCTGAGAAACGCGAGAGAGACGGTGCGGGGATGGGTGGCGCAGATCAGGACCTGCCTCGAGGGCATTGCGCACATCGCCTCGTCGGAAATTCTGGAACTGGCGCCGCTGGTGCTGGGACAGGAGAGCACCCTTTCCGCACAGCTGACGCGCATCGAGAATCTCGAGGCGGAATGCGAGGCCGGCAATGCCAGGGTGCAGGCATCGTTCGCCGGAATCTCCGGCCTGCTGGAGCTGGTGAGCGAGCATCTGGTGCGATCGAAGTCGGTGCGGGACCGGCTGCAGCTGCTGATGTTCAACTCCATCGTCGAAGCCAGTCACCTGGGCACGCGGGCGGACGGAATCCTGGAAATTTCGACCACCATTAAGCGCATTTCGGCAGCGTGGGGGGAGATCACGGCGCAATCCGAAGCAGTGACACACGAAATCCGGACGCTGGTGGGGAAAAGCCGGTCGAAGCTCGAGGCTTTCTCCGAAGGCAGCGACGAGGCTCTCCGGCAGGCGCAGGCCGAGACGCATGGGGGACTCGGCATTCTGCGCGAGGCAGCGGAGTGCGCGGATCGAAGAGGGCGGGAGATCCAGACGGCGACCCTGGCGTTGCAGAGGAAAATAGCGGAGATCGGCGGCACCGGGGAACGCCTGGAGGCCTGCTTCGCGCGGCTCGAGGCGACGGTGGAAGGAATCGAGTCCGCAAGGCTGAAGATACCGAAGGACAGCCCCTCCGCGAGCGCACGGTACGACACGGAAGCCGTGGAACGACGGTTTTGCAGGAACTACACCACGGAAATGGAGCGGGTGGTTCTGCGGGCGGCGTTGGCGGGAGGACCGCTGCCGGTCGTTCAGCAGAATTTTGCCGGCAACAGCGTTGAACTTTTCTGAACCGAGCGTGCGCCGTCGAGCAGGACGGAACCGTTGCAAGGCGGGAAGGGGACGAGGGACCCGAAGGGGAAACGCTGCTGCGCCAATACATTGCGGGAAGGCGGAGGGACGAACATCGCTCTCTACCGTTTCCGAATGCGGAGACCATTTCGGGAAAAGGCCGCACGCGTGGCTTTGAATGCTGGAGAAATACCTGGTTTCTCCGATGAAGGGAATATAGGGTCGCAAATGAAACAAGTGCTTACAGTGGACGATTCGTCAAGCGTGCGGCAGATGGTCGGTTTCACGCTGCGCAAGGCCGGTTATGAGGTGGTCGAGGCAGTCGATGGGCGGCAGGGCATCGAAAAGGCGCGAGCGCAAAAATGCGACCTGGTCATTACCGATCTGAATATGCCGCAGATGGATGGGATCCAGATGATTGCGGGAGTGCGGCAGCTGCCGGGCTATTCGTTTACGCCCATCCTGATGCTGACCACCGAGTCGCAGCCGGAGAAGAAGGATGCCGGCCGCAAGGCGGGGGCAACGGGCTGGATCGTGAAGCCGTTTCAGGCCGAGCAGCTGATCGCAGTCGTCCAGAAGCTGGTCCGATAGGGGAATTGACCGGGGGAATTGGAGGAACAACAGCCGTGCCAGTCAGGTTCGATCGAAGCGAAACACCGGGCGTGATCCGGCTCGAAGGGGCCGTCGACATCGGCTGCGCGGCGGAACTGAAAGCGGCGCTGCTCGAGGCGCTGACTTCGAAGGGGGAGGCGCGGATTTCAGTCGAAACCGCGACTGGGATCGATGTGACTGCCGTGCAGCTGCTGTGGGCCGCGGAACGCGAGGCGCGGGTGTCCGGGATGGTGCTGGCGCTCGAGGGGCCCGTTCCCGAGGCATTGCGCGCGACGCTGCTTGAGGCGGGATTCGAGCGATTTCCCTGCGCTGAGGATCCGGAACCGGTGGACGAGGGGGGCGAGTGACGAGCGAGAGTGGCGGCCTCGATCAGTTCCGGCTCGCCTTCCGGGAAGAGGCTCGCGAACTGCTGGTCGAGCTCGAGTCGAACCTGCTGGAAATGAACGAGCGCCCCGAAGACGGCGAGCTGGTGGGAAATGTTTTTCGCGCGCTGCACACCATCAAGGGCTCGGGCGCGATGTTCGGCTTCGAGGATCTGGCCACCTTCACGCATAACCTCGAAAACGCCTTTGACGAGGTGCGCAAGGGCCGTCTGGCCGTCACGCCGGAGCTCGTGGATCTGACGCTCTCCGCCCTCGACCAGATTCGGGCGATGGCAGAGGCGGACGACGGCGAGACAGCTGCCGATCCGGCCGCATGTACGGAGATTCTGGCGCGGTTGCGCGCGCTGATGGGCAAAGGGGAAGACGCGGCAGGGAGCATCAGGCATACGGCCCCAGCGGCAAAGCCGGTTCAGGGGGCCGCGAACGAGTTGGGGGCCGCGATTGAGCCGCGCGTTCAGCCGGGCAGCGGGCCGGAACAGGCGTGGAAGATTCGCTTCGCCCCCGGTCCCGATCTGATGCGCAACGGCGCGGATCCGCTGTTGCTGGTGCGCGAGCTTCGAGGGATAGGCCGGTTGACGGTTGAGGCATCGACGGCGGGAATTCCGTCGCTCCGGGAACTGGAGCCGGAGCGCTGCTACGTGAGCTGGGAGATGGTTCTCGCGATCCCGGCAGGTGGAGATCGAGGCCAGGACGCCGCCCGTGCCGCCGGTGAGGACGCGATTCGGGATGTTTTCATTTTTGTCGAAGACAGCTGTGAGCTGACCATTGAGCCGGCGCGCGTTGAGCCACTGGCCGACGCCGCGCTGGCCAATACTGGCGCGAAGGAGCCGGTTTCCACAGCCGTATGTACGGCGGACGTGACGGCACGAGCACTCGAAGAGAAGCGCCGCAGTCCGGGACGGCGCGCCACCGATCAGCCGGACAGCGCCAGCAGTTTACGGGTACCGGCGGCGCGGCTCGATCAGCTGGTCGATCTGGTGGGAGAGCTGGTGACGGTGCAGGCGCGGCTGAGCGAGTTTGCAGCTCAATCGCAGGAGAATGAAGTCCTGGCCGTCGCAGAGGAGATTGAGCGGCTGACGTCGGCGCTGCGCGAAAACTCGATGACCCTGCGCATGCTGCCGATTCGGGCCACCTTCGAACGCTTCCGGCGGCTGGTGCACGATCTGGCGCGCGATCTCGGCAAGAACGTCGAACTGACCATCGAAGGCGCGGAGACCGAGCTCGACAAGACGGTGATCGACCAGCTGGGCGATCCGCTGATGCATTTGATCCGGAACAGCATGGATCACGGCGTCGAGCTGCCGGAGAGCCGCGTGGCCGGCGGGAAACGGCGGATGGCGAAGATTCACCTTTCGGCCCGGCATTCCGGGGCGAGCGTGCTCATCGCGGTCTCCGACGACGGGGCCGGCATCGACACGGAGGCGGTGCGCGCGCGCGCCATCGAGCGGGGCCTCGCAGGAGCGGACGATCCGCTGACTGAAACTGAGATCTTTTCGTTCATTTTCCAGCCGGGCTTCTCGACAGCCAAAGAGGTGACGGACATTTCGGGACGCGGAGTCGGCATGGACGTGGTCCGCCAGAGGGTGGAGAGCCTGCGGGGCGCAATCGAAGTGACCAGCCAGCGCGGCGCGGGCACCACGGTCACGCTGCGGCTGCCGCTGACGCTGGCCATCATCGACGGGCTGCTGGTGAAGATTGGCGATGCATTTTTCGTGCTGCCGCTGGCCTCGACACTCGAATGCATCGAGCTGACCCGCGAGGAAGTCGAGCAGGCCAACGGAAAGCATGTGGCCTACGTGCGGGGGGAGATCGTTCCCTACATAAGGTTGCGCCAGTACTTCAACGTGGGAACGCCGCCGCCCGAGCGCGAACAGATCATGGTCGTCGAGTGCGAGGACGGGCGATGCGGGCTGGTGGTGGATCAGGTGCTGGGAAACTGCCAGACGGTGATCCGCAACCTGGGGCGGTTCTACCGGCACGTCCAGGTGGTCTCAGGGGCAACCATCCTGGGCAATGGAGCTGTGGCGCTGATCCTCGACCCGCAGCGGCTGGTGCAGGAAGCGATTCGGGCAAAGATACAGCGGGGCGGCTCGCGATCCTGCGGCACGACACGGGAAAATGGCCATCCGCGGGGTGGCACACACCAGAATGCCACTGAGCATAGCGTCGGTGCTGGAGTGAGGGCCGGCGCCAGTCGATAACCAGTTTCAGCAGCAAAGGAGAGGGCACAAGGATATGCCAACGACAGGAATCAGCGAAGGCCGGAAGAATAACGGCCACAAGGTGAATGGACACGGAGCCAACGGACATGGAGTTTCGGCGCGCCTGAACGGGGGGACCGACC
>PMSS01000291.1 GCA_003167515.1 Acidobacterium sp.
TGTCGTTGTCGTGCGTGCCGGTGTAGGCTACGGTGCCGGTCGTGTACTGGTGCGGCAGGTGGATGTGCGCGCCCTTGTCGCTGAATCCAAACTGGATCACCTTCATGCCCGGCATGCCCAGCTCCAGGCGTAACGCTTCCACCTCGGCCGTAATCAGGCCCAGGTCCTCGGCCACCAGCGGCAGCGGCCCCAGCGCCGCTTCCAGGGCTTTGAACAGCTTGAGCCCCGGCGCCTTGACCCACTCGCCGTTGATCGCCGTTTCTTCATCCGCCGGAATCGCCCAATACGCCTCGAAGCCGCGGAAGTGGTCGAGGCGGATGACGTCGTAGAGGAACTGCGCGCGGCGAATACGATCGACCCACCAGGAGAAGCCGTTCTGCTGAAGGACATCCCATTTGTAGAGGGGATTGCCCCAGCGCTGGCCGGTCGCGGAGAAGTAGTCGGGCGGGACGCCGGCGACGCGGATGGGGGCGAGATTTTTGTCGAGTTCGAAGATCTCAGGGTGGGTCCAGACGTCGGCGCTGTCGTAGTTGACGAAGATGGCGATGTCACCGATGAAGCGGATGTCGCGGGCGGCGCAGTATGCGCGGAGGGCGCTCCACTGTTCGTTGAAAGCAAACTGGAGGGCCTGGGCGGTGGCGAGTTCTTCGCCATGTTCGAGTCGGAGGCGTTCGAGGGCCTGGGGCTCCCGATGCTTCACGTCGTTGGGCCAATCGTTCCAGGAGGCGTAGTCGAATTTGCGGCGGAGGACGGAGTAGAGGGCCCAGTCATCGAGCCAGGTGGCGTTCTCGCGGCAGTACCCTTCGAAGCGGGACCATTCTTCGGCGGAGTGGTTGTGGAGGAAATTGCGCGCGGCTTCTTCTATGAGGGGTTGCTTTTTGGCGGCGACGGCTTCGTGATCGATGTTCCCGGAAGAGCCGGGGAGCGATGCGAGGCGGTCGTGGCTGATCCAGTTTCGATCGACGAGGAATTCAAGAGAGATGAGCAGAGGATTGCCTGCGAAAGCGGAGAGCGCGGCGTAGGGGGAATTGCCGTAGCCGGTGGGGCCGAGCGGAAGAACCTGCCAGAGGCGCTGCTTCGAGGCGGCAAGGAAGTCGGCGAAGGCGTAGGCGGCGGGTCCGAGGTCTCCGATGCCACCGAACGAAGGCAGAGAAGTAATGTGCAGCAGGAGTCCAGAGGAGCGTTCAAAGGGCATGAATCAATCCTGACTGAATGGATGCAAAAGAGAAAGTCCGCAGTCCCTGAAAAGATCCGAAATGCACGGGCTTCGTTGCTCTTTTAATATCAGCTCGACTATGTACCGCTGAGCGGGCCGGGCTGCTGTTGCAGTTTGCGGTTGACGAGGACGCGGCCGGCTTTCTCGTAACTGGAGACCAGGCTGGAGACGAAGACTTCGTACATCTGGTCGCGGCGCTGGTTGAGGAGCGTGTCGCGGGTGGAGTCGAAGTTTTTGGCCAATTCGTCTCCGGAGGGCTGTTGCTTGTCGACGATCTTTGCGACCACGCCGGTGGCGCCGTTGTTGATGGCGTTGCTGATCTGACCGACGTTGAGATCGAAGAGGGCGGGCGCGGCGCTGGCGAGCGCGCCGATATCGGGAACCTGCTGATCGCGCCCGACGAGGTCGCTGGTTTTGATGGTCGCGCCAACTTCTTTGGCGGCTTTGGCGAGGTCGTGCTCGGCGTGGGCGCGGTCGGCGAGTTCATTGGTCTTGCGCGCGAGCAGGGCGGTGACCTGTTGATCGCGGAAATCGTCGAGGACGTGCGATTTGTAGTCCTCGAAGGTGGGTGTGTGCGCGGGCTTAATGTCGGCAAGCTGGAAGAGAGCGAAGGTGTTACTGCCGGTATCCGCCATCTGAACGGGCGCGCCCGGCCTCGAGGAAAAAGCCGCGGTGAGGAGTTTGGAGCTGTCGCTCATACCGGGCAGGGTTGCTCCCGTAGCTACGTAGTCGCTGGTGACGACCGGCAGATGATGCGCGGCGGCGACCTGGGCGAGCGAGGACTTCTGCGCTTCGTTGGCGAGTTGATTCACGAAGGCCTGCTCGGCCTGCGCGTCTTTCTGTTTGGTAAGGGTGTCGATGATGGAGCTCTTCACTTCATCCAGGGATTTGACGTGGGCGTCCTGTTTTTCTTCGGTCTGAATGATGTGGTAGCCGAATTGGGTGCGAACCAGGCCGGAGATCTGACCGGGCTGCTGAGAGAAGGCAACCTGATCGAATTCAGGAACGGTGACGCCGTGCTTGACCCAGCCAAGCTCGCCGCCCTGATCTTTGCTGCCGGGGTCGTCGGAGTTTTTCTTCGCGAGATCGGCAAAGTCTTTGCCGTTGTCTTTGCGAAGCTGATCGAGGATGCCCTGGGCTTTGGCTTTGGCGGCGGCATCGGCACCGGGTCCCCCGTTGGTATCGACGGAGATGAGGATGTGGCGGACTTTGACCTGCGGATCGACTTTGTAGAGTTGCTGGTTCTGGTTGTAGTACTGCTGAATATCGGCCTGAGTGATCTGCGGCTTGCCGCCGGGAAGGCTGGTGTCGCTGATTTCGACGTATTGAATCTTGCGGGTTTCGGGGTCGGCGTTGGTGTAGCGCGCGGCGTTCTGGGTGTAGAAGGTTTTCAGCTCCGGGTCGGTGGGGGTGAGGGTCTTGCGGAGGTCGTCGGCGGAGAGGACGGCGTAGTCGAACTTGATTTTGGTGTCCTGCTTGAGGACGGAATCGCGTACTTCAGCGGGCGAAACGGAGACGCCGCCGGTGATGAGAGAGCGGAGGCGGTCGGAGAGGATCTGCTGCTTGACTTCGTTCTCGAACTTCTCGGTGGTGATGTTGAAGTTCTGGGAGACGAACTCAGCGTATTGGGCGTCGCCGATGTATTTACCTTCGGGGAAGAGGTACTGACCGAACATGCCGGTGTGGAGGAAGGTGCGGACATCCTCGTCGGATGCAGTGATGCCGAGGCGATGGGCCTCTGTCTGCATGATGTGCTGCTGGATGACAACCTGGCCGGCCTGCTGCATCAGCATGGGCATGATCGAGTCGGGAATCTGCTGGCCGCGCATCATGCGGCGGGCGATCTGCTGCACATCGACGATGGGGATGGTTTCCTCGGCGGGGAGGAAGCGTCCGACGAAGCCGCTGTGGCGAATGCTGGCGTAGGTGTCGGAGGACTCGGTCTGGTCATTGAAGATGCCAGGGACGAGGAAGATGACCATCGTGATGCAGGTGAATCCGATGATGACGATGAAGACGGCTTTGACGAAGCGGGTGTCTTTCTGGAATAAGCGAATCATGGGATGGTGACAGCCTTTTCTCGGGTTCTCGCGGGGTCCGGTCACGTAGCCGGGGGCACGGAGACGACGATTTCCTGTGGGCAGGAACTCGATCCAGTATAAATGGGCGGCCAGGGGCGGGCGAGCGGCGAGCGGAGAAGCGTTTAGCGAAAAGCGGTTAGCAAAAGGCGCCCGGCGAAAAGTGCCGGCGGGGCGCTACTCCTGGCGCAGGGCCTTCAGGGGATCGATGGCCATGGCTCTGCTGGCGGGAATGTAGCAGGCCAGGAGAGCGAGGCCGGCAAGCAGCAGCGGCGCGCCGATGAGCAGACGCGGATCGCCGACTCCCAGAGAAAACGCGTCGGAGAATTCGGTGGTGATGGCGGACATGGCTTTCGCCAGTGCGACCGAGCCCAGGAATCCGACGACGGTTCCGACTGCGACCAGGGTTGCGCCTTCGCGGAGCACCAGGCCCAGCACCTGGGTCTTATGTGCGCCGAGGGCCATGCGGATGCCGATTTCCTTGCGCCGTTGAGCGACGGCATAACCGGTGACGCCAGCGAGGCCAACGGCAGAGAGCACGAGGCCAAAGAGTCCAATGCCGCCGAAGGTGCGGAGGGCAGAGCGCATCGCGGCGCGGATCAGCTCGAGGTACTCGCTGAGGGTTTGCACGTTGAAGAGGGTCAGATTCGGGTCCATGGACGCGACGACGCTGCGCACGCCGCCGAGGGCGTCCTCCGCGGAGTGACCGCGCGCGACGATGGTGATGCCGCCGCTGGGAGGCTGGGCGAAGTCGTGGCGTGTGAGGGGAAGGTAGGCGATGCCCTGGGTCATGCCGCTGGCGTCTTTCATGTCGGGGACCACGCCGACGACTTCGTAAGTTCGGCGGTCACCGCGGAGATGTTCGCCGATGCCGTTGACGCTGCCGAAGAAGGCTCGGGCGGCTTTTTGATTCAGGACAAGAGGCAATGGTGGGCCGATGTTGGCCTGGGCGGGGGTTGTATCAAGGCGCTGATCGCGCTCGTCGAATTCGCGACCGGCGAGGATGGGCTCGTTCAACACGGCAAAGAAGCCCGCACCTACGGTTTGTTTGAGTACGCCTTTCTGAACCGGCGATGAGGCGTGCGGATCGTCGACAGTGAGATGGAAATCGCCATCGTCGCCTGGGAGAAAGGGCGGCTGGACTGCAAGAGCGAAGCTGGTGATGGCCGGGGAACTACGCAGGCGATCGGGGAGGCGGTCAAAGAAGGCCTGGGATTTTTCCGGAGAATAGCCGTCGCGCACCGGATCGATGAAGAGGAAGGCCATGGTTTTCGGGTTGAAATTGGTCTGGATGCTGTTGCTCTTCAGGATGCCGAGGACGAGGAAGCCTGTGACGAGAAGGAGCAGCAGCGAGCCGGCGACCTGCGCGCTCATGGCGAGGTTGCGAAGGCCGAAGCGCTTGTGGCCGGACAACTGGAGGGCCATGCCCTGCTTGAGCGCAGGGGCGACGTCGGTTTTAGTGGCCTGGAGGGCGGGGAGGATGCTGAATCCGATTCCGCAGGCTACGGCGAGCATGAATGCGAATATGGCGGTTTGCCAATCGACGGACCGGTCAGGGTTGAGGGGCGAGCCCGCGGGCAGGCGCGTATGTGCGGTGATGGCGGCGAGAGCCCAGGCCAGGGCGAATCCTGCAGCGCCGCCGAGGAGGGAGAGGAGGATGCCTTCGGTGACCATTTGCCGGATGAGACGGAAACGGCTGGCGCCGACGCCGAGGCGGATGGCCAGCTCTTTGCGGCGGCCAATGCCCCGAGCGAGCGCCATGGTGGCGAGATTGAGGCAGGCGATGGCGATGATGATGGTCATGAGGAAGGTGTAGAAGCCGAGGAGCTTCGGGCGGAGATCGCGGGGGATCTGCACGCGCGTGGCTGCGCCCATGAGGACGAGTCGTTTGGCTTTGTCGGCCTGGGGCGGGGCGAGAGGATCGTCTTTATCGAGGCGGCGGGTGATGCCATCGAGGGCTGACTCCGCGGAGTCGATGGTGACGCCGGGCGCGAGGCGCATGAGGAGCTGGAAGGGTTTCAGGTTGCGGTTATGCAGCACGTCGTCGCCAAGCTCGGGAGCGAGCGTGGCCGGCACGGTGATGGGGACGAAGATCTCTGCGGGAGTGACGGTCAAAGCGCCGTCGAATTTGGTGGGCGTGACGCCAACGATGGTGGCGTTTTGTCCGTTGAGGCGGATGGACTGGCCGATGGTGTCGGGGTCCGCGTTAAAGTGACTCCGCCAGTAGCGATCGCTGATGACCACAGCGGGAGTGATGCCGGTCTTGTCCAGTTCGGCGCTGAGGAGACGGCCGCGCTGCGGTTCCATGCCGAGGACGGAGAAGTAATCGGGCGAGACGAGCTGCCCGTAGACTCGGTCGGGTTTTGCGGTCTGGCCGGGTAGGGCGACGTTGAACTCTACGCTGTTCTGGACGGCGGCGACTCCAGTGAGGAGATCCTTCTGTTCACGGTAGCGCTCGATGTAGGGGTAGGAAGCGGGAGTTTCGGCGGTGACGAGCTGGTGTGGGTTGGCGACGCCGGTCAGCGTACGCGTGAGCAGGGCCCAAGCCTGGGTGTAGACGTTAGTGGTGAGGCCGATGCCTAGGGCCAGGGAGAGAATCCCGACGAGCGCGTAGCTGGGGGACTTGGCGAGGGCACGGGCCGCATAGCGCATATCCTGGCGCATCTCGCTGAGGTATTCGAGGGGAAGGTGCAGGGCGATGTCGACGATGAGGCGGACGATTCCGGCGGCGCCGTGCTTATTCGCGAGCCGTCGCATGGAGTCCTCGCCGGCCTCGAGCATCTGATCGCCGTATGCCATCCTGAATTCATGCGGGAAGGCTTCGGCCAGCCGACGGTAGATGCGCCCTGCGATTGTCATTCGGTCACCATTGTGCGCTTGACTTGAATTGTGCGAACCAGTTCCTGGAGGCGCTCACACTCGGCGTCGAGGACGCGCTTGCCGAGAGACGTGAGCCGGTAGTAGCGGCGGCGGGCGTCGTCGAGCTCGGGGGCGGGGCGGTCGTTCGATTCCCCGATGAGGTCGGCTTCAATGAGGCGCTTGATCGATCCATAGAGTGTGGCGGGCCAGAGGTGAACTTTGCCGGTGGTGCGTTCGAGGACGTCCTGCATGATGCCGTAACCATGCTGTTCTCCGCCGGCGAGAGAGAGCATGATGTGAAACCACTGGGTTTTGAGGGGGAGGAAGGATTGGAGGTCGACCTTGGTCATAGATAAGCTATATATCAGCCGATATAGATATCGGTCAAGTGCGAAATTTCAAACGCGCCAGAAGGCACAGGATGGCGCGCGTGATGGGTAGAGTCCAGTGGCCTGCGTAGCTGGTCTCAGATTGGGCGGTGCGGACCTTCACCCGCTTGACGGTTGCTTCTCTCAGGACCAGGCGCGTCGAGGCACCGGGGCGCTATGCGGTGCGCTGCGACTCAAGTTTGGTGATGCGGACCTGGAGATCGTGCAGATTCAGAAGCGCGTCGAGTTTGGTATTGACCTCGGAGAATCGGGCGTCGAGTTTTGTGTTCATCTCGGAAAAACGGGCTTCGCTTACTCTTTTCCAGCGCCGCGACTCGTGCATCCAGAGCCTTGATTTCGCCACGAAGCTCCTGAATACCGGGCGCTACGAAGTCCTGCACGGCTTGCCTCACGCCGGTAATGACAGTCGGAATTCACGTGGCTTCTCCTGCCTTGACGGTAGCACGGGAGCGCGGAGGTCGATCAGACAAACCTGTTCGTCTGGAGGCAGTTTCGTACTAGTCGCCGGGGATGTGGTCCTTGAATTGGGGCCAGTTGGCGATGATCGTGTGAACGACAGGACTGCCGACGCGGTATGCGGCTTCGAGGGCGGGAATTCCGCCGATGTAGGGGGCGGTGATGGATTCGGCGGCGGTATGGCCGGGGGCCTGGAGGGAGTAGTTCGAAGCGGTGCGGAGGGCGAGGAAACGGCGGAAGTCGGCGCGATGCATATGGTCGAGGCGGGTGAGGGCCTCGGCGATGCCGGAGTCTTCCATGGCGGTCATAACGAAGCGGCCCTGATTGTGAGTGTGGATGCGGACCCAGTCCTCGGCCCAGTGGTTGAGGATGACGCCGTGCCAGTAGGAGTCGGAGGCGAGGATGTCGCCCTGGAGGACGAAGGGCGGGCGCTGTGCGTTGGGATAGCCGGTGTAGGTGGTTTCGAAGGCGGCGACTTCGGGCGTGGCGATAACAGGGATGTCGAGGGGAACGTCTTTGGTGAGGCTGAAGGCCCAGTCGGCGAGCTTGGCGTTGAGAGGGTAGGCGCGGGGCTCGGTGGCCCAGGTGCGGGCTGGATCGGGAGGTTCGCCGGCGCGTAGAGAGCCGATGGCGAGGATGCCGTAGGGCCAGTCGGAGGGAGCTTCGCGGGGATCCATCTCCTGGCGGATGTCGGTAACGATCCATTTAGCCCAGGCCGCAGAGCCGACAGATGCAACGTTGGGATCGACTCCGGCGATGCCGGCGAGGAGCCAGTAGGCGTGGGTGAGGTCGAAGCGCGGGTCGGTGCCGAGAGCCATGATGGAACTGGCCGCAGGGCCGATGGTCATTCCGGTGACGATGCCGAGGACGTCGCCCTTGTCATTGATCCTGAGAGGGTGAACGCCGCCTGGAAAGGGGAGGGTGCGGTCGAGGTGCTCGCGCTCGACCCAGAATTGGAATTCGCCGGGTTTGTCACCGGTGTCGTTGCCGAGTTCGAAGGTGGTGACGATGACAACTTTTACGACGATGGGTGCGGGTGGGGCGGTTTGTGCGGGGGCGCAGAGAGGGATGGCGAGACACGTCAGATACACGAGGAGCGATGCGAGTCTGCGCATTCGATGGGAAATCCAGGGTGTAGGGTGACGGCGTACTCAGAGTAGCAGGAGCAGCCCGCAGCCGGTAGCAAGAATCAGAAGTGGTTCTGGTGCGTCGAATCAGGGAAAGGATAAAGTAAGGACTCATGGTGATTTTGAAAAAGAGCGAGATTCCGACTTCGGAGATCACGCCGAAGCAGGCGTATATGAACCGGCGCGCGTTTATGGCTGCGGCCGCAGCGACCGGGGTTGCTGCCATTGCAGGCGAGCGGGTTTCGCGCATGGTGCGGCCCGCGGGTGTGGAGGCGGCGGAGAAGCTGACGGTGGTGAATAGTCCGCTGTCGACGACGGGCGTGGAGGTGACGCCGTATGAGGACATCACGCACTACAACAATTTCTACGAATTTGGCGTGGACAAGGGCGACCCTGCAAAGAATGCGGGGACGCTGCGGACGCGGCCGTGGTCGGTGAAGGTGGAAGGGCTGGTGAAGGAGCCGAAGACATTCGACATCGATACGCTGCTGAAGCTCAAGCCGATGGAGGAGCGGGTGTACCGGTTCCGCTGCGTAGAGGCGTGGAGCATGGTGATTCCGTGGGCGGGGTATTCGCTGTCGGAGTTCATCAACGCGTGCGAGCCGCTGCCGTCGGCGAAGTATGTGCAGTTCCTGTCGCTGGCCGACTCGAAACAGGAGCCGGAGATCTACAATGCGCATCTTAACTGGCCGTATTCGGAGGGGCTGCGGATGGATGAGGCGATGCATCCGCTGACCCTGCTGACTTTTGGATTGTATGGCGAGGTGCTGCCGAATCAGGATGGCGCGCCGGTGCGGGTGATTGTGCCGTGGAAGTATGGGTTCAAGTCGGCGAAGTCGATTGTGAAGGTGAAGTTCGTGAAGAGCCAGCCGTCGACGACGTGGAACGACATGGCGCCACAGGAATATGGGTTCTACTCGAATGTGAATCCGAATGTGGATCATCCGCGGTGGAGTCAGAAGACGGAGCGGCGGATTGGCTTTCCGATCTGGAAGCAACGGCAGCCGACGCTGATGTTCAACGGGTACGGGGATCAGGTGGCGCAGCTTTACGCGGGGATGGACTTGAAGAAGAACTACTGACGGCATCCGGTAGCCGGTAGCCTGTAGCTGGTGGGGCGATTAGCTAAGAACCTGTTAGCTAAGAACCCGATTAGCTAAAACCCGGTCGGCTCAGAAACCGGTCAGCGGTCAGCGGTTGGTGCGAAGCTGGATCGCGGCACACAATCCATGAAGAGCACGGTGAACGATACGGATGAGTAAGCGTTGGATTGTGGCGCTGAAGGTGTTGGCGCATGCGGCTTGTCTGGGGCCGGTGGTTTGGCTGCTTTGGCATTTGTATCTGTCGGTGACCAGCGAGCCGACGGCGCTGGGGCCTGATCCCACGCACACAGTTACGTTTTTTACTGGACGCGGCACGCTGCGTTTGCTGGTAATCACGCTGGCGGTGACGCCGGTGCGGCGGCTGATTCCGAAGCTGATCTGGCTGGTGCGATTCCGGCGGTTGCTGGGGCTGTATGCCTTCTTCTACGCATGCCTGCATTTGATGACCTATGTTTGGCTTTACGCCGGGTTCAGCTGGTCGGCGATGGTGGATGACATCAGCCAGCGGAGATTCATCACGGCGGGCCTGGCGGCCTGGCTGATGCTGGTGCCGCTGGCGCTGACGTCGACGGCGTGGTCGATTCGGAAACTGGGTGGGAAGAACTGGAATCGGCTGCACTGGCTGACGTATTGCGCGGCGATTGCCGGGGTGGTGCATTACTGGTGGGGCGTGAAGTCGGGAGTGAGAACTCCGATGGGGATCACGGTGGTGCTGGCGGTGCTTTTGTTGGCGCGGCCGATCCTGGCCGCGCGACAGCGTTCAGCGCCCAGCGTTCAGCGTTCAGCGTAAAGGCACAGAGCAACCACCACAGAGTACGCAGAGAGCACAGAGGATGGAGCGGAGGGCCAAGGGCGTTGGTAGCTGGCCGTTACACGATGAGTTACGGCGGGCTCTTTCGCGGGCTTTCCTCCTCAGCCCTAGCAACATGGTTGGGGGCCCCCACCCCCGGGGTGGGGCTCCGGCATGTTGTTGATGCGGCGGCGGATATTTTGTTATCGAGCTTGATATCCATGGTTCAGCTATTAACAAGGGTGTTATCGTACTCGCATTCCGCGAGGCGGACGGCTGACGGATTTCTCAATGAGGCGTGACGAATACTGTGCCGAGCACGTAGCTCCAGCCTGAGCTGGGCGCAAAGAAAAAGCTCTGTTCGCGTTTGCGGACAGAGCTTTGCTTGTTCTTAGTTTGGGGTGTTTTGGGTCGTAGGGCAAGGAGAATCGGTGGGGTGGAGGGTACGGAGGTACTGTCGGCGCGATCTATTGGCGGGCTGTGAGGTTGGGGGTGAAGACTGCGCCGGGATTAGGGTGGCGCTGGCTGTGCTGCGGACCGCGCGGCCGGCGTTGCAACGAGTCAGGGTTCAGAGCTCAGAGTTCGGCGAGCAGGCTGCGGCGCCTGGAGATGCGCAGAGTGGACTCCAAGAGCTGCCCACCGGCCGGACTACGAAGCACCCGGGTTTAACAGACAGAAACGGTCGATTAGAATCACCTTTTGCAGGAGACCTTGATGGCCGGATATCAATGGAAGCCGATCGAACCTCTGTCAGATAGAGATCGCCGAATCGATCTAGCAGCCATGCAGCCGCTGTACGAGACGTGGCGCGCATCGAAGCAACGACTTGAGCAGACAAGCCCATCAGGACTTCGGGAGTTCAAGGACAGGCTGATTCGTCGCCTGAGTATCGAGACTGGCATCCTTGAGCGGCTTTACGATCTCGATATGGGCACAACCGAAGCCTTGGTCACCCAAGGATTCGTGGAGGACATCGTAGTCCGGACAAGCACTGACATCGAACCGGCAAGACTAATCGATATCCTTCGAGATCACGAGGCGGCCATCCAGCTGATGATGGATTGCATCGCCCAGAAGCGCGATCTGACCAAGGGCTTGATCCACGAACTTCACGCCATCCTAACGAGACACCAAGACACGACGACGGCCGTAGATCAGTTCGGTAACCGATTCGAAATACCACTGCTTAAGGGCAAGTTCAAGGAACAACCTAATAACCCGAAAAGGCCGGACGGCAGTATCCATGAGTACTGCCCCCCGATACACGTCGAAGCTGAGATGGATAACCTGCTCCGGTGGGTGTCGAGCTATTCGTCCGAGGATCCAATCATCGTCGCGGCATGGCTGCAGCACCGGTTCACTCAAATCCACCCGTACCAGGACGGAAACGGACGCGTGTCCCGTGCGCTCGTCACCTTAACGCTGCTCAGAGCTGACATCCTCCCGCTGGTAATAGATCGAAACATGCGAGTGGAGTATATAAAGTCACTTGAGGCCGCCGACTACGGCGACCTAACGTCGCTAGCTGAGCTTTTTGCCAATCTTGAGCGTAATGCCATCTTGCAGGGCCTAAGCGTGGACGCGGAAAAGGAGGTCTCGCATCAACGTACGCTCACGGCGGCAGTAATCGACAACCTAGCTTTCAAACTCGGCAAACGACGTGAAGCGAAAGCCGCAGAACTCCGGAAAGTTAACGATCTGGCCGTCTTGCTGCGAGAACGTACGCGCCGACATCTGGAGCGCGCACTGACTGATCTCGAGAGGACCCTGGCGACCATTGGACAGCCCGAGATCAGAATCGCGGAGGGGGGCCCTGATCGAGGAAATGCGCACTGGTACAAGTTCGAGGTGGTGGAGACGGCTAATGCCGCGGGTAAGTTCGCTAACTTTTCGGAAGATCACTATTTTTTGAAGGCGTCGGTGCGGTTCCAAAGAGAGCGGCTAGTGTTTGTTGCATCGTTCCACCATGTTGGCCGCGAATTGTCGGGGATTATGGAGGCAACCGCTTTTTCGCAATTAGTATCATTTGAGGATTCGGATGATCGAGAATCGGTCGCCGAAGATTCGATCCCGTGCTCCCTGGAACCATTCGTATTTACATACAAAACCAAGGAAGGTGATATTGGAGACGCGTTCTCGCGTTGGCTGGATGGGGCGTTTGCGATCGCGTTGAAAGAATATGGGGATCGAATCTGAACCGGCCCGGATCCGTTGTTAGCCGTTGCCGAGGGGTTTGGTC
>PMSS01000288.1:0-11719 GCA_003167515.1 Acidobacterium sp.
ATCATATGGTCTCGGTACTAGGTCGCAACATTTTGGGCGAAGTTGCTCATTTGACTCATTGGCGCTTGTCACTCTTTTTCGCTAATGCGCCGAACGGATTCGGACTGCGGCCGCAAGATCGCGAGATAGGTGCAAAGCCTTCGAAACGCCGCTGGTCCGCAGAACAAAATCATCCGGGGGCCGGCTTGCGACCTGTAACCGCGCGCCCGGTGTAATGCCGTGGGCCCTGAGCCGCCTCAACAAGAGGGCATCCTGATCGGAAACGCTGTCTACAACAAAAGTCCCTTGCTCACGAAGGTCCGTCAGTGGCACGGAAATCTGCTTCGGCATTTTTCCGTCCATCGCCGGAATGCAGTGCCCGTGCGGATCGAACTTCGGATGGCCCAGCTTTACTGCGATGCGCTCTTCGAACCGTTCCGAGATGAAATGTTCGAGGCGCTCCGCTTCCTCGTGAACCTCTTCGAGAGGGTAGTCCAGCACCTCGTAGAGGAATGTTTCGATGAGGCGATGATGGCGCAGCACCTCAAGAGCCCGTCGCTTGCCTGCCGCCGACAGGAGAACTCCGCGGTGCCTTTCGTATTCGACTAACGGCAACAGAGAAGACGCCAGCTTTTGCAGCATATTGGTGACCGAAGCCGGCGCAACTCCCAACCGGTCGGCGAGGGATGTACTCGATACGCGCTGCTCTTCCGGCCCGCTGAGGGCGAGGATCGCCTTCAGGTAGTTGTCCACTGATTCCGTGTTGGCGTTCCGCTGGCGGCTCGGCGGCATGGCCTGGCATCTCCTCGGCGAGTTGACACTTTCACTATTTTAGGTCAACCTAATTCATTAGGCGCGCCTAAATATGGCGCCCTGAAGTTTCTTCTTCCCTCCCGCAACGTTCCCAGCCCCAGGAGGCTGTTGTCCATGCGAATCCGCAACGCAAACAACCTCGCAATCCTGCTGCTGTTAACCATAGTTAACGCTTGTACTTTACAAGCGCAAAGTGGGACGAGCAGCGCGGTCACCGGAACCATCAGCGATGCGACGGGGGCCGTCGTGCCCAATGCCGCGGTGACGGCCAGGGACGCAGGCACAGGAGCAACTCGAACCGCGAGAAGCAACGCCGACGGGCGCTTCCTCTTCGCCCAGCTCAATCCGGGCACCTGGCGGATTGTCGTGCAGGCCGAAGGCTTTGGGTCGGCCGAGTCGCAGCCTGCGACCGTTGCCGTGGGTCAGACCATCGCCGTGAACTTCACTCTGTCGCCTGCAGCCACTTCGCAGACGGTCGAGGTATCGACAGCACCCACCGGACTCCTGAGCCTCGATAATCCGAACACTTCGACGACTCTGGAAGCGAAGGCAATCGAGAAGTTGCCGAATCCGGGCCAGGATCTCACCTACGTTGCACAGTTCGCGCAGGGAGCGTTGATGAACACGGCAGGCTCTTCGAACGATGCCAAAGCGGCCGGCGGTTATGGCAACGTGGAATTCAACGGGCTCCCTGCCACTTCGAATGGGTACATCCTCGATGGCTACGATACGAACGATCCCTGGCTGGGACTGAACATCGGTCTCTCCACGAATCTCGTCATCGGGCTCGATGCTGTCGAGGAGGCGACCGTCAATACCAACTCCTTCTCCGTAGATCAGGGGAGGTACGCCGCAGCGCAGGTGAACTATTTCACCAAATCGGGCACCAATGTGTTCCACGGAGACGCCTACGAAATATGGAATGGCTCGCTGTTCAACGCGGAGGACTATTTTCTTCATGCGAACGATACGTTGGACAGCATTGCGAAGAAGCCGCGTTCCACTGTCAACGAATTTGGTGTGAGTATCGGCGGTCCGATTCGGAGGGGCAGGCTGTTCTTCTTTGCCCACTACGAGGGCATTCGCATTGCTCTGCCTCTCGTCTCCCAGATCACCCTGCCGACACCGGCTTATCAGCAATACGTATTGGGACAACTCGCAACGGGGGGAACTGACCCCATCACGGGCACGGCTCTTCCGGCTCAGCCTGCGGAGGTCCCCTTTTACCGGAAGATGTTCTCCCTGCTGCCCGCATCGGGCGGCTCCCCCGTGCCCATCGTCGGGTGCCCGCTTGGCACAAACGGCGATGGCTGCGCAAGCCAGCGCCAGGCTTCGCTGAACAACAGCGACACCGAAAACCTCATCGTGGCGAAGATCGATCACACAATCGACGCAAACAACAGCGTCTGGTATCGCTTCCAGCAGGACACGGGACTTCAGGCAGCCTACACCGATCCCGTCAATCTTGTTTTCAACTCCTATTCACCTCAGCCGCAGCGCACTCTTGTCGCGGGCTACACCCATGTCTTCAGTTCAACCTTCGTCAACCAGTTCAATCCTGGTGCGAGCTGGTACTCCAGCATCTTCGAACCAAACAACTACTCTCAGGTGCTCGAGACCTTCCCCATCGTGCTGGAATCTGGTAGCGACAGCGTTCCCTTCACGACCATCGGCGGCAATGACAACACCTACCCTCAGGGCCGCAAGGTCACACAATGGCAGATCAACGACAATCTGACCTGGACCTTTGGGAAGCATACCTGGAACTTCGGCATCAACACGCGGCGTCTCGACGCAACCAACTATGACCTCGGCGAAGGCACGGCGCCGACGGTGACCTACAACGATCTCGCCCAGTTCACATACGGAGCCGCCTATACGGCGAGCCAGAGCTTTCCAGTTTCGCTGAAAGAAAGAGTTTCGTCAGGCAATCTCGAATACTACGCGATGGACACCTATAAGCCCGTCGCCACGGCCACGATCACCTACGGCATGCGCGTCACCTGGAACACGAACGTCACCAGCGAGAAGAATCTTTTCGCGCGCCCGTCCGGCTCTTTCCTTGACGCCTCTCATGACAGCGATCAACCGCTGAATCAGGTCGTATCAGGGGATGTCCACGACCTGTTCCCCGCGACGCCGCTGTTCGTCTACCAGCCTCGGGTATCGTTCGCATATCAACTGCATCCGCACGTGGCCGTTCATGGCGGATTTGGAGTTTTCAACGACATCATTCCCATGCAAATTGCCGATCTCGGCGCTATGAACGCGCCCAACGATCCGACTTTTGTAGGCGGGATCGGTGGCCAGGTCGGCGGCATCGGGATTGCTCCAGGTATTGCTGGAAGCGCCGTTGATGCCACAGTGAATGCGAACCATTCGTTCCAGAAGATCTTTAGTTCCGGCGGTGCTCCCTGCGCGGGGATTCAGCCAGGCACCCCCACCTGTCCGCTGGCAGTCAGCCTTAATAGCTTCCCGAGTGGAACGTTCAAAACACCGTACTACTACCAATACAGCTTCGGCATGGAGCAGCAGATTGGTGCGCATGGAAATCTACGGACCGATTTCGTCGGCACTCGAGGGCTCCATGAGCCGTTTCAGGTGCAGCTCAACGGCTATCAGACGGTTTGCGATGGATGTTTCGCCCCGTTTCCGTACCAGAAACCGCTCGATCAGCGCTTTGGGAACGTCAATGAGTTTCGCACGGACGCCAACAGCAGTTATGCCGGACTGCAGACATCCTACTCCCAACAATGGCGAGGACTAACTCTGCACGGTAACTACACCTTCAGTCATTGCCTCGACGAGGTATCCAACGGTGGTCTGCTGGCGTTCTCCACGCAGGGATTGATGTCGCCGCTTCCCGGGGAGCTCGACCGGCAGTATGCCAGTTGCGACTACGACGTTCGCCACAACATCTCCGCCTATGGGGTGTACCAGGTGCCGTTCCACTCCAGACATCGATTCCTTCATCAGATCTTCGCAGGGTGGTCTGTCTCCGAGACCGCCATTCTGCACTCTGGCTTGCCGTTCAGCGTGCTCAGCCAGCCGTACATCGCAAACGGCAATGGCGTCTATCAGGCGAGCGGAGCCAGCACCATCCAGTTCAATGCGCCCGCTTACGCTAACCGGGTTCCCGGCGCTCCTGTGTATCAAAAGAACTCGGTCGCGGTCGTCACCGTGGCAGGCACAAAACAATGGCTCAACCCGAGTGGGTTCGTCTCGGCGGTCGACCCAGCGACAGGATCATGTGTGGGAGGCGATTCGCCGGCAAACTGCCAGTTCGGCAATACTGGACGCAACTCTGTCCGCGGAACGCACTACACGAACTCCGACATTTACATCACCAGGACTTTCCCAATCAAAGAAGGAATTAGCTTCCGTCTCGACGCGCAGATGTTCAACGCATTCAATCATCCCAACTTCGCTCTGCCCAGCGAGGTCGAAGCCGGCGTACCGGGTGGTTCAATTCCAGCTAGGTTTGGCACACTTGGAAACACGATCTCGCCTCCAACCGGACTGCTGGGCGTCGGTCTTGGCGGCGACAGCTCCCCACGCATGATCGCTTTCCAGGGCCGAATCGAGTTCTGAGGAGGCCAATTGTAGAGTCTGCTCGGCTCGGTGAATACCAATGCTGCGTGAATCTAATGGGGTACAGAAGCTCAATGAGTACCTCATCGCCCAATTCCTCATCGACGCAGCGTTCTCACTCTGATTTATGGCGTCGGGATCGTCGTGACCACACTCATGTCGAATGACGCGACAGCTGTCGTCCTTACGCCAGCTGTGCTGACCGCGGTGAAGCGCGCGAAGGCTCGGCCCATGCCCTGCCTGCTGACCTGCGCGCTCATCGCCAACGCTGCCAGCTTCGTCCTGCCTATCTCAAACCCTGCAAACCTCGTGGTTTTTGACAGCGCCATGCCGCCGCTGGGACGGTGGCTCGTGATGTTTCTCTTGCCATCCGCCGTGTCCATCGTTGCGACTTACTTCTTGCTGCGATGGTACAGTCGCAACGACCTGGCACAACCCTGCCATGCCGCCGACGGCAACTTCACTCTGACAGCGGCCGGCCGCATCAGCCTCTTCGGCATCCTTGCGGTTGCCGCTGTATTGCTCATCGCCTCAGCTCTGCGCTGGAATCTGGGCTTGCCGACCTGCCTGGCAGCTCTCGCGGTGACGGCAATCGTTCTTGTCCGCGAAAAAACCAGCCCCCTGCGCCTGGTTCGGGAGATTTCCTGGAGCGTTCTGCCCCTTGTCGCCGCGCTTTTCTTCATCGTCGAAGCAGTCAAAGGCGCGGGAGCGCTGCACATCCTGCAAACTGCACTTTCCTGGGCTGAGCATGGGCCGTCCGTCGTCACCACTCTGGCTGTCGGCGCAGCCATCGGCATCGGCACGAATCTGGTGAACAATCTACCTCTCGGCCTGATCACGGGAGCCGCGATTCAGTCCGCGCCGGCGCACCTCCTGCTGTCGAAGGCCGTGCTCATCGGCATCGATTTGGGTCCGAACCTCTCAATCACCGGATCGCTGGCCACCATCCTTTGGCTCATCGCCATCCGCCGCGAGGGCATGGAGGTGACCGGCACTCAGTTTCTCAAAGCAGGCTTGCTCATTATGCCTCCCGCGCTCTTGCTCGTACTGCTCGCCGCACTGCTCGTCGCACGTTGAATAACAACACTGGAGGATATCGATGAAAACTGCGTGGATCTATCCCTTCATCATCGTCGGCGGCATGCTGCAGGCCGTCGGTGCGCCGATGAATGGCGTTCTACTCGCGTCATTGCAAAACAAGTGGCTCGCCACGGCGGTTTCGTTCATGGTTGTGACCTTTTTCTTTATTGTTATGTTTTTGATTCAGCCCACGCCTCTGCCGAGCATGCGCGACCTCGCTCACATGCCGTGGTGGGCGCCCATCGGCGGACTGGTCGGAGCCGTTCAGGTTTATGCCGGGCTCACGCTCGTTCATCGCGTGGGCGCTGGTCCGTTCATGGGACTCACCGTCACCGCGGCTCTCATCGCCTCCGTGGTCATTGACCATTTCGGCTGGTTACATATGCCGGAGCATCCGATCCACCTTGGCCGCGTGGCCGGTGTCGCATTGATGGTGGGCGGCATTACTCTGATTGCCAGGTTTTAATTGAACGTCTTCTCCTTCAATGTCTATGTGCGAAGCCGCGCTTTAGCCGCACACTGCGAGTTCTGGGTGGATGGTCGCCTATACGGAAATTACGCATTGGTAAACACCGGCCTACACTGTTGCCTCAATCGTTAATTCCGTGTTGCCGGTGATACGCCCAAGTCGGCATCGGATCCCTGTGAGAGTGCGAGAGCCGATATATCGGTATTGATCCGACTTCGACGAGCGCGTTGGCGATTTGCACTAACCCGCTAGCGCGGGAGGGAATGCTTGGCCAGGGACGCAGAACATCACAATAATGAAACATACTTCGAATACTTAGCTGATCATTTGGCCTTCCGGACAGCATGACGCGTTGATTCAAAGATCGGCCTTATGCCAGGGCCGAAGCTGCGGCTGGTTCGCGCATCGCGATGGCCGCAATCTGGTGGAGCATCCCCTGGAAGATGCAGTAATGGATCGGATAAAGAGCGTACCAATAGAGGAGGCCGCCGAGTCCGGCTGGATCAAAAATTGCAGTTTGTCGAATTACGGAGCCTCGGTCATTTGGTTCAACCTCAAACTGAAGCCACGCACGGCCCGGCACTTTCATCTCCGCTACCAGGCTGAGCCTGCGGTCCGGTTCAAAACTCTCGACGCGCCAGAAATCCAGAGCATCGCCAGCTACGAGCGTATGAGGATCGCGGCGTCCCCCGCGCAGTCCCACGCCGCCCACAAGCAGATCGAAGAAACCGCGAATCCGCCACAGAAAACTGGCAAAGTACCATCCGTTCGAACCCCCAATCCGCCGGATCGGAGCAAAGGCCAGAACCGGGGGAACGGGCACCTGCGTGGTCCGGGAATCGACCAGCCGTGTCCCGAACCGCACACCACCCCAGGACGTCGGCTTGCCGCTGGAGGAGAGCGCGTCGGACCAGAAGGTCGCGGCATTTCGGGCCGAATCCCTCTTTTTGGCTCGCAATTCGCTCGAAACCTGTGCCGAGCAACGGCAGAGGTAAAGAGGTTCGACTCTCTTATCGACAGATAGGCGTGCTCCGAATCGGCAGAGGTCCGACATGACGGGTTTTCGTGATCGGCCTTGGGTGCCGCCGGAAAACTGACAAAAATGACGAGGGTGCTGAAGGGTGAAAAGGGTGCGTTTTTGATGCTTTCGGGGGCTTTCGATAGCCATCGGCGCCCATGTTATGTTGAACTTACGTTTCCTGACCTAACTGTCACGGCAGAGGTCGCGGGTTCGAGCCCCGTCGTCCCCGCCAGATTTCCTTGCGAGTTCAGCGAATCTCCCGCCCAAACGAGAGCACAAAAAGACTCACAGCTTAAAAAGACTCACAGCTTAACGCCGCATCGTCTGCCGTCCCTCGCTCTTGTCCCATACCATGGCGTCGAATCGATGGGTTCCCCTGAAACCAAGCCATTCGTACAGCGACACCGCCTTTCGATTTGAGGCCGTCACGGTGAGCGTCAGCAGACTGAAGTTACGCTGCGCCAGAGAGCGCGCGCATTCGGCCATCAGCAATCTGCCGAGCCCCAGGCCCCGGTATTCAGGCCCAACGCAGATTTGCGTTACGTGGCCCACATCCTCGCGCACCCGCGAGCACAGCAGCAGGCCGGCGAGGTCCGCGCTCCCCCGCTCCACCAGAGCTCGAGAAGACTCCGCATCGAAGTAGCCGCACCCGGGAAACCGCACGATATTGTGCAGGAATCGCTGCGAACCGGCTGCCGTCCGGTATTGCTCATTGATGTGACTGTCCAGATGCCCCTGATAAGCCGTGGAGATCAGCCGCGCCGCACCCCCCAGGTCGTTCTCCGCCCACCGTCTCATCTCCATGCCCTCCGGCAAGGAGACCTCGCCATTCAGGCCGAAGCCTCCTCCGTCGCGCTCTACCCCGGCAGCCGGCTGCAACCGCCACTCCATGAAGATCCGCTCGTGAATCTCGAATCCCGCATCTTCGAAGACCCGCTGGTGCGCGCCATGCGGATGCAGCAGCAACTGCGATTCGATGCGCGTCACTCCCGGCGTGCTCTTCAGCATCTCGAACAGGCGCAGCAACAGCTCGTTACGTACATCCGCGGCGGATTCTTTCGCGTCCACGGCAAAGACGTCGCCGATGACTGCCTTGTATCCCTCGTACACGCAGAACACGTAGCCGACAATGCGTCCGCTCTCCACCGCGACGTAGCCCGGCAGCACCCGCGAATCCAGATACTGCAGCAACAGATCCGCCGACCCACGGTAATCCCAGTGCAGCCGCTCGCTCCAGACGCGGCTCTCCTCTTCCAGCAGCGGCCGCAGACTGCCTGCCGAAAAATGGCGCAGGTCCAACAACTCGAATTGAAGCGCCGAGCTCATCGATACAGCAACCCCAGGACGCATTCGCATGCGCCACAGGTATCCCTTCCCGGCCTGATTGCAATGAACTGCTCACCGGCTATGGTCTGCTCTGCTCGTGTCGTTCTCCATAACTTCGTACACGACCAGGTTTTGCGCGGGGTAGGTGAAAAGCGGCTCGTATCGCCTGCCCTCGAGCGTTTGACGAAGCTCCGTTGTTGAAGATTCCGGAATTACCAGCAGATGCTGCCTGTCCGGAATGCCGTCCTGCATCGTGCCGCTCGCGAACTGCGGCGCTTTATCCGGAATCCTGGGATCGAGCACCTCGAATTCCAGCTTTACTCCTGGCTTCCATCCCGCCCTCATCGCGTCGAAATCCGCCGCGTTCAGTACAGGCTGGCCGTTCACCGCTACAAGATCGTCGCCCTCGAGCCTGCGCAGACCCATCTGTTCCGCGGACGATCCCTCTTTTACCCCGTCGATGACCACCCCGTGCGGGCCCGAACCGGCGCTCCTCGGTGAATCACTGACACTAATCCCAACATCGTAATTCACTACCCGGTTATTTCGATAGAAAGAAAGACCGTACTGCACATCTCTTCGTACATGCCAGACCGCTATAGTACCCGGCGGTGGGCTGATTTCGTTTAGGATCTGCGTTAGCGGACGCGCCGAAAACGTCATATCCAGCAGATTGATATTGCGTTTTGTGCCGTTGATCTTTCCAATCCCGAAAACAGGACCAATTCCAAACATATACAGCAGCAGGATCACCATCGGCGTCATGGTGGCTATGCGCAGCCGCTTCAGGCCGAAGTGCGCGACCGTAATCAGGATGAACACCGCTGCCGCCACCCCCACCATGCTGGCCGCGATGATCGCTATCCGCGGCGGCACTGCCTCCGGATTGTTCAGGTGAAGCGGCATCAGCAACAAAAACATCGTCAGGATTCCGGTCAGCAACGCATGCAGAACCAGCAGCCAGGTCTTCAGCCCGCGACTGCGAATGCGGTTCAGATAATCCCCGCAGAGAATCGTCAGCGGCGGCACCGCGGGCAAAATGTACCCCGGCAGCTTCGACTCGGAGAACGAAAAGAACACGATCGGCACCAGCGCCCACAGCACCAGAAACTCCGGGAAGGCGTCGCCCGCCCGGCCGTGCCCCACGTAGAGAAACTTGGCGCGCCGTACCCGCCATTCGTCGATTGATCCTCTCACCGCGTCCACGAACGCCGTTACCGCGATCACTGCCCAGGGGGTCAGCCCCAGCAGCATCACCGGCACGTAGTACCAGAATGGGTGGTAGTGCTCGAATCGATCCGTAGCAAACCGCTCGAGGTTATGCTCCAGAAAGAAAATTCTCAGGAAGGTTGGGTTGCGCCTCTGCACCGCGATGAACCATGGCAGCACCATCGCGAAATAGAGCACGATGCCCGGCCCCCACAGACTGCGGCGGAACAGCGACCACTCGCGACGCAGAATCGCGAAGATTGCAATGATCACCAGCGCCATCAGTGGAGCGATCGGCCCCTTTGCCAAAGTCGCCGCCCCCACAAAAAAATAAATGTCGAAGAGCCAGAACTTGCTGTTCGTCTCGTACCACGCATACCAGCCCAGCATGCCGATAGAAAACGGCGCCGCCAGTTGCATGTCGGTCGAAGCGCCCCGCGCAAAACCCAGCACCGCCGCACAGGACGCCGTGATCAACGCCGCATCCAGCTGTCCCCCATTCCGAAAGCGCCGAATGTGCAGGTAGATCAGCACCACCAGCATGAACGCAAAGCTTGCCGACGGCAGCCGTGCCGTCCAGTCTTGTACGCCAAATTCGCGAAACGCGAACATCGCCCGCCAGTAGTAGAGCGCCGGCTTTTCAAGCCACGGATGTCCCCACAGCACCGGGGTCACGTAATCGTGCCGTGCCAGCATCTCGCGCGCTACCTGCGCATAACGAGGCTCGTCAGCGCCAACCAGACCGAGGCCATCGCCGCCAAAAATCGGCACCAGACCGTAAAACAGGAAAAAAGCTGTCAGCCCAAACAGCGTTCCCGTTTCCGCAATTTCTCCGAGAGCCGGGAATCGGGCTCGGACGCGAGCCAGCAACCCTGGCGATAACGCCTGCACCGTCGCGGCGTGGTTGACACTGCTCGACTCTGCCGCTCCATCCTGCGAGTCCCCGGAACGCGCAGCGGTCGCACTCCCGGCGTGATCCCCGGAATTCGTCTCACTTTTCTGCGATTGATGCGAAGTCTCGGTCACTTGTCCGAGTCAGCCTACCAGATTCCCGCCCGGTTCTCCTGTCGTTCCGGATAGCCCGGAAACCATGGTCATGAGCTCACGCCGCATCACATTCAGAATTTCCTCCGTCGCCGCGCGCAGCGGACCCGCCAGCGTGCACCCCCCGGCATGCCGATGGCCCCCGCCACCGTAGCTCGCCGCGATCCTCGCCACGTCCAGTTGACCCTTACTGCGCAGAGACAGCCGCACCCGATGATCCGCCAGTTCGCGCAGCAGAACCGCTGCCTCGACCCCACCGATTGCGATGGCATAATTCACAATCCCCTCGCAGTCTTCCTCGGCCGCTCCGCTACGGACCATATCGTCCTGCGTCACCCACAGCCATGCCAGCCGCCCCTCGCGCCGCAGATTCGAAAGCGCTGCCCCCAACAGCAGCATTTTTGACAGTGGATTCGAGAAGTACACCTCTCGAGCGATTCCAGCCGCGTCAGCCCCGCGCCCAACCAGCTCCCGTGCCAGCTCAAAGGCGTGAGCGTCCGTCCCCTCATAACAGAATGACCCGGTGTCGGTCAGCACCCCTGCATACAAACACGCGGCCATCTCCGGCGTCACCTCCGCGCCCGCGGCCATAGCCAGCCGATGCACCATCTCGGCCACCGCACAGGCCTCCGTGTCGATCCAGTTCACATCCCCAAAAGCGCGCCCACTCACGTGATGATCGATGTTGACGATTAATCGACCCTCCAGACCCGTTAGCCGCGATCGCTGAATACCGTCGCACTCCAGCAGAATCACCGCGTCGTACTCGCCCTCGAGCTGAGTAGTCTGCACGATCGTCGAAGCACAGGGAAGGCTGCGATAAATCAACGGCACCGGATCGGCGGAAACCAAGTCCGCCTCTTTCCCCAGCTGCCGCAGCATCATCCCACAAGCCAGCATCGACCCGACCGCGTCGCCATCCGGCCGCGCGTGCGATCCAAGAGCGAACCGCTGCCCGCGCCGCACCACCTCCAGCACGGCGCTCATACCGTCGCTCGAATATTCCCGGGCGTTCTCCGGTGTCTTGCGCGGAACACGAACCGCGCCGCTTCCCTCACCTCCATGCGACGAAATGTGGCTCCCTGCCGCCATCGGCTGCCTTCTGTTACCGATTGCCTGTCTCCTGTTCCCTGCTCCCGGCTGCTGGCTCCCGGCTCCCTGTTCCCTGTTCCCTGTTGCCTGTTCCC
>PMSS01000288.1:11732-12065 GCA_003167515.1 Acidobacterium sp.
GCTTGCCCGTCCGCTCCAGCAGCTCATGCCGGATATACCCCCGTGCGGCCATCAGCCCGTCCAGTGTGTCGGCTTCCTCCTGCAACCCGCCGTCCACCGCCACATAAATCAGCGCCGATTTTCCTCCCGGATTGATCACCACCTGGCTGACGTAGGCGAAGCTGATCCTCGGATCCGACAGCTGGCCCTCGATCATTGCCCCGATCTCATCGCGCAGCGTCTCTGCCACCCGTTCCTGGTGATATTTCCGCCCTCTCTGCTCCGGCATCGTCCACTCCTCTACCGCCCTGCAAGGTCTAAACCCAGAGACGGAATAAAACCCCTGAGAATATC
>PMSS01000165.1 GCA_003167515.1 Acidobacterium sp.
TTGAGCGCGCACCAGTGACTGATGCGGTCGCCCACATCGATGCCGACCGCTGTTGTTGCTGCTGCCATGCTGCTAACCTTTTTCATGCTGGTCTCCTTTTGCAACTCCGATTGCGTTACAACCGCAGACTAACCTCTGCGGCCGGGGGACCAGCACTCTCATCCCATCTGTGGGGTGAACCTGGCGGGGTGCATTCGGGTTTTTGTGGTTTGTGGTTTGCGTTTTGGTCTTTGGGCTTGGTGGTTCGGCGCGAGTGGCTCCGCGATGGGGACCCGGGCCTGCGCCACGGTCGAAAACACCAGCTACCCGACGGCAATGCCGCAACGATCTCAGCCTTGCGCGTCTCCCCTCCCATCCTCACCCGGGCACGACTCCCTTTTCATCTCCTTCCGTGTGCCAAACGGCCCATGCCGGACAGCATGGAAGGCGCGCTAGCGCGACGCCGGTCTTTCTTTTCACGCCCTGAAGGGCGTGGCTTTTGCATTTGCGCCTTGGCGGAGGGTGGGTGGAGGTGGGCAGCGTGATCCTGCGCTCGCGATGGGCCTTGATCGCGCCGACGCCCTCCATCATTTCGTCAAAGAGGTTGACTTTTGCAGTGGTTGTCTACGGCGCGGGGTCCGTTGTTTTGAACGCTGTGCGGTCTATCCTCCGAACCCTGAATTCTTGTTGATATGCGGCGCCCCGGGGTTGAGGGGAGGGGCGGAAGTCGGTGGGTGAGAGGCCGGTTTGGCGGGCTTCCTCACGAGACCGGACTTCTGGTGTTGGGGCGTGCCGCCTGGGCCCGGCGGACGACGGGCCCAGGGGTGCGGCCTTCCTTTTGGGTGGCTCCTGGGACGGTACGAAGGTCATGGTTGGAGGCGGGTCGCTGCGCTCTTCGAACCTCCGCGACAACCCTCCGCCCCAGCACGCCAACATCGCGCGTGCTGGGGACCCCGGACGGCCTGCGGCAGCACGGAAGGCGCGCTAGCGCGCGCCGGTCTTTTCTTTTTCGCGCCCTGAAGGGCGTGGCTTTTGCAGTTGCGCCTTGGCGGAGGGGTGAGTGGAGGTGGGCAGCGTGAATCCCAGCCTCGCGATGGGCCTTCATCGCGCCGACGCCTTCCATCATTTCTACAAAGAGCTTGCGCTTTGCCGAGGTTACCTCGGGTGCGTCTGCCGTTTTGAACGCTGCGCGGTCTATTCTCCGAACCCTCGACTCTTGTTGATATGCGGCACCTGGGGTGGAGGGAAATGCGGAATTCGGTCGCGGGAGCGAGCGCGCCTTGCGGGCGCTCTCCTGGGCCCCGGACTTCTGGTTGGGGCGTGCCACCTGGGCCTGGCGGACGCCTGGACCTGGGGTGCGGCCCTCCATTTTGGGTGGCTCGTGGGACGGTACGAGGGTGGTGGGAGGCGGGTCGCTGCGTTCTCGAACTCCGCGACGGCCTGCGGCAGCGAGGAAGGCGCTTCGCGCCGATTTCTCTTTTCCGCGCGGTGTTCAATTGGACTCTGAAGAGTTAGCTTGGCGAATCCGTGATGCGCTGAGATCATAGATCGGGAGCAAGAGCAGAAAAATGGCTGACGAGGACCAAGAGGACGAGATCGAAGTTGGAGAACCTGCAAATTGGAATTAGTGTGTGACCCGAGTGTCGCATCGCTCTACAAGAGCTCGCCGCAGCGGGCTCGGGTGATCTCTGAATACTGGTTTTCTCAAAATGGCTATTGTCTCGCATGCGACTCGGACCGCCTCACGCGCGCCGCGCCGAATACGAGAGCAATGGACTTCTCGTGCGGTAACTGCGGCCATAGATACGAACTCAAGACCTTTACTAAGCGGCCTCCAAGATCGCTGGTGGACGGCGCTTACGCCGCGCTCCTTGAGCGAATCAATTCTAGCTCAGCCCCCACCCTATGTTTGCTCGGACGGGACCAGTCCTGGCAGATACGATCGCTCACGGCATTTCATTCCAGCTTCCTAACTCCGTGGGTAGTAGAGAGGAGACCTCCGCTTGGCGAACACGCGCGGCGGGCTGGCTGGGTAGGATGCAATATCCGCCTTGACCGAATCCCGAGTGATGGGGAAATCGCGATAATCGAGAACGGGAGGTGCCAGCCAAAGTCGGAAGTCAGAACGAAGTTTAAACGCTTCCTGCCCCTGGAGGGCCTGAGCGCGGGTCAGCGCGATTGGACAACCTTAACTCTCCTGGCGATTAGGAAACTCGGGAAGGCCCGCTTCTCCCTGTCTGATCTGTACGAATGTGAACAGCAGTTTGCGCAGGCGTACCCTGGAAATAGGCACGTCCGCGCAAAAATCCGACAACAACTTCAAGTCTTGCGCGATCTGGGTGTCTTGTCATTTGAAGCGCGCGGGTCGTACCTCGTGGTCTCTTAGGTTTTCGCGTCGCTGGCAGGCTCCTCGTAGACCAGGCTGTCCCAATCGCCCGGTTGGGGCTCGATCTCAGCACCACAAGTCGGGCAATGGTCATTGCAATCGGCACACCACAGGTCCCTCCACTCAGTCCCGCAATTCGAACAGACAAAATTGCGAATGAACAAGACAATACCTTCGTCTGCCGGGTGGAAATCGTCGCACAGGGGACACCTGTGTCTCGTGAGGTGATTGCTACCGTATTGCTGAATGCTGTCCAAACAGTTCCTCCACTCGAAATCATAGATCGTGACAACCCACCAACCCCAAGCGGGCTTCGTCGCACTTCCGATTAGCGAGAAATTGCATAATATCGCGGAGGGGCTCGGCTGGAGATTAGAAATAACTCTTGTGTCCTGAAGTCGGACACGAGCAGTCGCTGCACGTCGCTCAGGCGGCTGCTTTCCGACTAACTCTATAACTCGAAGTGCTCCGTCGGGTAGTCGGCTAAACAGCGTGCGGAACAACCCTCATGGACGCGGTGTGAAACTGTGCCCGTTTCAAAATGGTGCACGGCAGTACTTTGGAGTGAATCCGGAATAGGGTGAACCTGGCCGTCGCTGGGTTTGGGTGTGGGGTGGGTTTTGTCGGGTGGTTTTTTCCGCAAGCTGTGAAGTCATGCCGCTTGACGTGTCGAGGGTGAACGCCTGGGTGCCGCTTCGCGGGTCGACGGCTAGCGCTTGGGTCGTACTGGAGTCGATCGGCACGGGCAGGCTTTGGGCCTGCCCGTGGTGAGTGGTGGGGTTACTGGCCGTAGAAGGCGGCGAGGTCGCGTTTGAAGTCCTTCAGCGCGTCTACGTTGAGGTAGACCATGTGGCCGGATGGGTAGTAGGCGAAGCTGACGTTCTTTGCCAGCTCTGGGGTGAGCATCATGTGGGCGATATCGTACTCGGTGATGAAGAAGGGCGTGGCCAGGTCGAAGTAGCCGTTCGCCGACAACACCTTCAGCTTCGGGTTTTTGCGCATGGCGTCGGCGAGGTCGCCGCCGAGGTAGGGCAGGCCGGCGCGGTTGCCTCCACCACCGCCGCCCGCGAAGCCGCGCTGGCCGGGCGTGACGTGATGCATATCCCAGGGAACTTCGGATTCGGAGTGGACGCGGTAGGCGTCGGTGGTCTCCCACTTGAGTTCGTGCGAGAGGTAGTCGTGAAAGGCGGAGACGAAGGCGCCGGTGATGCCGGTGTCGGAGGGATCGTAGCCGGGAAACTCGCCGGCGTTGTCGGTGTCGGTGCCTTCAAAGCGAGCGTCGTAGCGGCCGAGGATGTCGCCCTCGTCGCGCAGCAGCTCTTTGCGGAAGCGAGTAGGGCTGATGCGGAGGTTGGCCTCCTTGACGTACTGGACGCTGAGGCCGGTGTAGCCGGCGACTTTGGTGGCGATGGCGTTGAGGTGGTCGGGCGAGAGCTGATCGCCTTCGCGGAGGGCTCCAGAGTAGTCGCCGCGGGCGAAGGTGCGGACTTCGTCGAGGAAGGTCTTCACGTCGGAGGGCTTGTTGGGAATCTTGTCGTGATACCAGGCGATGGCGGCGTAGGAGGGCAGGTTGCCGATGAAGCTCTCGTCGAGGCCGGGGGCCGAGACGTAGTAGTTGAGGATGGAGGAGAGGAGGACGACGCCGTTGAGCGAGATGCCGTCGTCTTCGAGGGCGTCAGCCAGGCCGCAGGAGCGCGGGGTGCCGTAGGACTCGCCGAAGAGGTACTTGGGTGAGTTCCAGCGGCCGTTGACGGTGACCCAGCGGATGACAAATTTGTCGAAGGCCTTGATGTCCTGATCGACGCCGCGGAAGTCTTTTTCGGTGCCCTTGCCGACGGCTTTGGAGAAGCCGGTGAGGGGGGCGTCGACGAAGACGAGGTCAGTCTTGTCGAGGAGGCTGTACTGGTTGGGGACGACCTGATACGGGGCGGGGCCGGTGGCTTTGGGACTGGCGGTGACGACGCGCACGGGGCCGACCGAGCCCATGTGGAGCCAGAGGGTGGCGGAGCCGGGACCGCCGTTGTAGAGGAAGGTGACAGGGCGGGTGTTGGGATCGGCGCCGTCGAGGGTGTAGGCGACCGAGAAGATGGTGCCGTAGGGGTGGTCGTCTTCGCCATCGCGGATCAGCAGGGTGCTGGCGGTGGCTGTGTAGTGGAGGGGTTTGCCGTCGAGGGTGAGGTCGTGGTGGGTGACGGAGGTTTTTTCGGGTGGGACGGCAGGCGTGGGCTCGGGTTTGTTGCTCGCGTCGGCGGCGTGGGGTTCATCGGGGCGGCGGGGCTGCTCCTGGGCGCGAAGGGTGGGCAGGGAGCAGACGAGGACAAGCGCGGCGAAGGCAAATACGCGAAGAAGGGCGCGGGGAGAAAGGACGCAGGAACTGCGTGGCGGCTGGCTCAAGGTGACCTCCGAAGGGACAGCAAGATGAGACTGATTTAAGAACGGCTGGGGACGACCGGTTACGTTGACGGTTCAGCTTGGGATTCAGTCTCACCTGGGATCGGTGATTGAGGCAAGTCGGCGGTTGGCCGAGGCGGCCGGGATTTAGGTGCCCGTGCCGCGCACAACCACGTTGGCGGTCTGGAACAGGATGCGCAGGTCGAGCCAGAAGCTCCAGTTTTCCACGTAGGCGGTGTCGAGGGCGATGTACCGGGCGAAGGAAGGGTCGTGGCGTGCCTGCACCTGCCAGAGGCCGGTCAGGCCGGGGAGCACTTCGAGGCGGCGAAAATGTTCGAGTTCGTACTTCTCGACTTCGGAGGCGATGGGCGGCCTTGGGCCGACGATGCTCATCTCGCCGCGCAGAACATTGAGGAACTGCGGGAGCTCGTCGAGGGAGTATTTGCGGAGGATTCTGCCGAGGCGGGTGACGCGGGGATCATTGGACACTTTGAAGAGAACGCCGTCGCGCTCGTTGAGGTCGGTCAAATCCTTTTTCAACTTCTCGGCGTTGTCGACCATGGTGCGGAACTTGAAACAGGGGAAGACGCGTCCGCGCTTGCCGATGCGGTCGGAGATGTAGAAAACCGGGCCTGGGCTTTCGAGCTTGACGGCGATTGCGAGCGCCAGCATCAGAGGTGCGGTGACGATCAGGGCCAGAAACGAAAGGACCGTGTCCACCACCCGTTTGCAGTACAGGCCGATCACGCGCGGCTCGCGGCGGTGGAGCGGGGCGACGGGAAAGATTCCGAGATACTCGACGGGGGCGTTGGTGGTGAGCTCGCTATAGTAGCCGGAAATGGCGCGCACATCGATGTCGAGCTCGCGCGCGTCCTGGACCAGGCGGATAGCGGCGTCGGTGGGGTAGAACTCCGCGATGACAAGTTCATCGACGAAGTGCTGGCGGGCCACCTGGCGGATCTTGTCCGCGCCACCGAGGATCTGATCCGAGGTGATCTCCGCACTGACTGAGGATCCGGGGGCAGTGACAAAGCCTACGAAGCGATATCCGAGGCGGCGGTAATCGCGGATGTGGCGGCTCAGTGCAAAGCTGAGCTGATTGGTCCCAAGAATGACCAGATTGCGCAAGTCGATACCCTGCTCGTATTGTCTGTAGCGCGAGTAACGCCATATTGCGCGGCGCACAACGAGCGTAATGCAAGCCGTTATCACAGCCAGCATGACCAGGATGCGCGAAATTGCGACGGCGTGAAACATGTACAACGCTCCGCACAGGAGCAGACCTGCGTTGAGACAGGCCTGAAGGACAAGGCGCAGCTCGTGGGCGCCGGTTCCGGTGGGCACCGGAGCATACAAGCCATAGCGGCGGCTCACCAGCACATAGGCGAGTACAAACCAGCCGACGTAGAACAGATCGACGGGCGTTACCCAGTAGTAGAGCCCGGCGCCTGCGGCTGGGGCGACTTTCGTGACAGCCAACATTCGCAGAAGCAACGCCACTCCGAATGCCAGCAAGATCATCAGCACGTCATTGGCCATCATGACGACTGACGCAACCGTCGCCGGACCGATGACGGTGTGGCGCGTCGCAGCCGGAAGCTGCAATACCGGAGCCTGTGTTCTTTTGGAGGAGTCGCGGTTCCGCAGGTATTCGGAAGTTGCCATATCCTTGCGATCCTGGCCGGAGTGCGCGCCGGCAGGCTGAAAAACTGACTCGAAGGCATCGAGAAGATGCCTACCGGAAATCTCGCTGATCTCGAAGCTCAGATGCGAAACTCAGATTTATGTTGCTTCTGGCAATCCAGCGATGTGCTTCCATGGTTGCTGTTTCTGGACCGGCGGAATCCAGGTTTTTTTCAGCAAAGCCCGCAGATGAATCGACTTGCCTGATATAAGCACCATACATGAATTCACCTGCTTTTGCATCGACGATTTGCGATACCAAAGCGCGAAATTGCGAATCGGAATCCCATTGCGAAACCCTGTTGTTTTCTGCTGTCGCACTCCAATATTAGAAACGTCACAGCGACGGTGTCGAATGGATTCCGGTAATCCATGATCGATTGCATTTGTCATTCCCGCATTGGCAATTTCGTGTCAGAGTCGGTGACTTTCGCGTTACAAAGGTTTCATGAAATCCGATTACGCCGAAGTTCTGGCGCGCTATATCGAAGAGCAGTCCCAGCCGGTAGACAAATTTGGGCACCAGCCCCGCCTGGACGCCCTGACCCTGGCCATCGGTGCAGATCTTTCCTACGACCGCGACGTTGTCCGCGCCGCTGCGTGGCTCCATGACCTCGGTGTTTTTGTCGGGCATCGCCCTGAGGATCCCGGCCTGCTGGCAGAGTGGGATCACGTCGCTTACGTCTGCTCTCTCGCCCCCAAAATCCTGAGCAGGGCCGGCTTCCCCGAAGAGAAGATCGCCGCCGTTCTCAGCGTGATTCGGCAACACCAGCCCGAAGACGAACCCACGACGATTGAAGCCACCATTCTTCGTGACGCCGACATTCTGGAGCAGCTGGGGGCCATCGGCATCCTTCGAACCGTGAGCAAAGTTGGCCGCGATACGCGCTCTCCACGGTTCACCGATGCGGTCGCGGTACTCCGGCGCAATCTCGAGGAGCTGCCCGGCAAGATCCGGCTCGAGAGCACTCGCCGTCTGGCCGAGCCCCGCATCGCGATCCTGCAGCAGTTTCTGCGGGCTGTCGATGACGAAAGTGGTTTCAATCTGTATTGAGATGCTGGTCCGATAGCGGCTATTCATTAATATGGGGATAAGGTCCGTGCTCCTGAGAGGCCACGCCGAGTCAACAGCGATCCTGCGGCTCGACAGAGCCGGCGGACGGAACAACGAGGTAACCATGCACGAATTCCCCCGCATCCGCCGGCTGCCCGCCTATGTTTTCAATATCACCGGCGAACTCAAGGCTGCGGCGCGTCGCCGCGGTGAGGACATCATCGACTTCGGCATGGGCAATCCGGATGGCGCTACACCGCAACACATCGTCGACAAGATGGTAGAAGCTGCGCGGCGCCCGGAAACCCACCGCTATTCGCTCTCGAGAGGCATTCCACGGCTGCGCCGCGCTATCACGAAGTGGTACGACAGCCGTTACGGAGTCAGCCTCGATCCCGATACCGAAGCGATCGTCACCATCGGTTCGAAGGAGGGCATTGCGCACCTGTGCCTCGCCACCCTCGATCAGGGAGACGTCGTGATGGTCCCCAATCCCAGCTATCCCATTCACATCTACGGTCCCGTCATCGCGGGGGCAAACATCCGCAGTGTGGCCATCCACAATGCCGATGCCTTCCTTGCCGAACTGGAACAGGCCATCCCGCTGATGTACCCACGCCCGAAGATGCTGATCCTGAATTTTCCGGCGAACCCCACCACGCAATGCGTCGATCTGCGGTTCTTCGAACGCGTGGTCGCGCTCTGCCGTCAGCACGAGATCTGGCTGGTTCATGACCTGGCTTATGCCGATATCGTCTTCGACGGATACCGCGCACCCTCGGTGCTCGAAGTACCAGGAGCCAAAGAGATCGCGGTCGAGTTCTTCACGCTGTCCAAGAGCTACAACATGCCCGGCTGGCGGGTCGGATTCATGGTGGGCAATCCAGAGCTGATCTCCGCGCTGGCTCGCCTGAAAAGCTATTTCGATTACGGCACGTTTACTCCGATTCAGGTTGCGGCCATCCTCGCCCTTGAGGGTCCCCAGGAATGTGTCGCGGAAATTCGCGACAACTACCACCGGCGCCGCGATTGTCTGGTCAGCGGTCTGAACAAAGCCGGGTGGGAAATCGCTTCGCCGAAAGCGACGATGTTTGTCTGGGCGCCCATTCCCGAACCGTGGCGCCACCTCGGGTCGCTGGAATTCTCAACCAAACTGCTAAGCGACGCGAAGGTTGCGGTGAGTCCGGGCATCGGGTTTGGCGAGTATGGCGATGGCCACGTTCGCTTCGCTTTGATTGAAAACGAAGAGCGGACGCGCCAGGCACTGCGTGGCATTCGGCAGATGCTCCAGCGAGAGGGGGTCTCAGCGACGGCTGCGGCTCACTGAGGAACTCGCGATGCCGGACTCACACTCGCGCTAGTCGGCGCATCGGATGTATTGATCAGGGCGCGGGCAATCAGTTTAGTGGTGCTGAATCCTTCCACGGTGGGCACTATTTTGACGCGCCCGCCCCAGGACCGGACTTCCTTCGCGCCCACCACTGTTTCTTCGCTGTAATCGCCGCCCTTCACGATGACGTTTGGGCGCAGCGCCTCAATCACGCGCAGGGGAGTGGGCTCGCCAAAAACCACTACCGCGTCGACGGCCGCCAGCGCCGCGAGGATCCGCCCGCGTTCCCGTTCGCCGACAATCGGCCGGGCCGGTCCCTTCAGCGCGCAGACAGAAGCGTCGCTGTTGATGGCCACCACGAGGCGATCGCCTTCGCGCCGCGCATCTTCAAGCAGAGTGATGTGTCCGATGTGGAGCAGATCGAAGCAGCCGTTGGTGAATACAATGCTTTGCCCCGCCGAGCGCCATGCCGAAGCTCGCACTTTCATCTGATCGAGGGAAAGCACCTTCTCCTGAGCCCGGAGTTCGATTTCCGGCATCAGGCTGGTGAGCAGTTCGTCGCGGCTCACGGGCACAGTTCCAACCTTGCTCACAGCGATTCCGGCGGCCACGTTGGCTAGTTGAACCGCGGTTTCCATCTCGAGACCGCTGGCCACCGCCAGCGCAAGGGTAGCGATCACCGTATCCCCGGCCCCGGAGACATCGAAGACCTGCTGCGCAACCGCCGGAGCGATGTATTTCGAATCTCTGCGCAGCAGCGCGATTCCTTTTTCGCTCAGCGTTGCAGTCATGCACTCGAGATCCAGTTCCGGAATCAGCTTCTGCCCGGCGGACAAAACGGCGTCCACGTCCCGGGGGGACAGACCGCTCGTCGCCGACAGTTCCGCCAGGTTCGGGCAGATGGTCGTCGCTCCGCGATAGCGCGAAAAGCTGCGCTGCTTCGGGTCCACCAACAGCGGAACGCGCTTCGCGCGAGCCGCGGAGATCAGACGGCGGCAGACTTCCTCTGTAAGTACTCCCTTGGCATAGTCGGAAAGTACGACGGCGTGCGCTCCCGCCAGCGCCGCTTCCACCTTCGCCATCAGTGCTTCGTAGGCGTCGGCCGGATAGCCGCCGGTTTGTTCGGTATCGAGGCGGAGCATCTGCTGCTTGCCGCCGAGAATTCTCAGTTTCGTGGTGGTGGAATGGCTGGCGACCGGTGTAATCTCCTCGGCCACGCCGGCATTTCGCAGGCACGTCACAAGTGCATCGCGTTCAGCGTCGTCGCCGCAGAAGCCAAACAGAGTCGCCTTTGCGCCCAGCCCCGCAATATTCATCGCCACATTGGCGGCGCCGCCGGGCTGCTCGGTGCGATGCGCGGCGCGCACCACCGGCACGGGGGCTTCCGGGGAAATGCGGTCCACGTCGCCCCAGATGTACTGGTCGAGCATAATGTCGCCTACCACCAGCACCCTGGTGTTCCGCCAATCACCCTCGATCAGCTGGATGACGCGGTGCAGATCCTGGATCATCGCGAGACCGCTAGCCCTTTCGCCGGCTGCCCTGCGATGGTGCGCTGAATGACTGAAGTCCCGTCAAAATACTCTGACATAGTTCCTCGGACTGCTGGTCATGCTTCCGGCGCCCCCTTCTGCCAGGCAAAGCGGCGGAATGCAGGCCCATCGTTCGCTATCATACTATTCACGACCGATGCCTTTCTCACCAGCGACGCCCCGGTTTACCGGCATTAGAAGTGTCTTCCTCGATCGCGACGGGGTCATCAATCGCAAAGCGCCCGAAGGCGAATACGTCGCACACTGGCGCGATTTCCATTTTCTTCCCGGCGCGGAAGCGGCTATCGCCGCGCTCAATCAGTCCGGCCGTCGGGTGATCGTGGTCACCAATCAGCGCGGCATCGCACTGGGCCGTTATACTTCGGCCGATGTCGAGGCACTTCACGCGCAGCTGCGGCAACACCTGGCGGCTCAGGGAGCGCACATCGACGCGTTCTATTGCTGCCCGCACGACAAGAATCAGTGCGACTGTCGCAAACCGAAGACCGGCTTGTTTGAGCAGGCCTTCCGCGACTTTCCTGAAGCCTCACCGTCGACAAGCCTGATCATCGGCGACTCGCTGTCCGATATCGAAGCGGCGCAGAAACTTGGAATGCGCTCCATCTTCATTGAGGGAGATCCGGAAACACAAAAGCCGGGTGCGGGGAAGGCGGCTTCGCTCGCCGACGCGGTGTGCCCATCCCTGCTGGACGCTGTCGGTCTTGTCGATCAGTTAGGTTAACGGTGCCCGGGAGAGCCGGGCTTGCCCAAACTGCCATGCTTTCATCGACGCGGACGCCATCTCAGCGATTGAAATCGACGTAATGCATTCCCTTTGCTTTTCGATGCAGACCTCAAGATTGCAGAGAGAACAAGCCAGCGTGTGGTAAACGACCTCGTGCCCCGTGCCGGTCGGGAACCAGTGTCCGCGACGGCTCCGTGAAGCGTACACAATCGCGCAGGGTACGCCGTAAGCTGCTGCCAGGTGCATCGGTCCGCTGTCCGGGCCCAGGAACAGTTCCGCAGGCTTCAGAACCGCGGCGGTTTCGCGCGGAGTCAGGAGTCCGCACAGATTTGCAACGGGACCAGTCCATTGTGCGCACGAGTATTCGCTCACTGCGGCATCCTCTTTCGCGCCTACGAGTATGAGTCCGTGATTTGGCAGTTTGGCGGTGAGACTCGCCAGAAGGGCACGCCAGTTCTCCGGTCCCCAATCCTTTGCCTGCATCTTGGTGCCGGGGCCACAGGCGATAAATGGTCGTCCCCCAAAGCGCGCCATTAGCTCCTGGGCCTTCCGGTCTTCCTCCGGGATAAGCCGCAGATCCCAGCCGGCAGGATCGTCGACATCAGCCTCGCCCAGGCTTCGCAGACACCGCAGAAGTCTCGATGCCTCATGCTCCCACGTCCCACTCTTCGGATCGAACGACGGCTCCGCCAGATCGCCCACCGGTAAACCGACCATGTGATGCGCGCCACCCAGCCGAAAGAACCAGGTGTCGCGTTCGAGGGAGAGACGACCACGCGCTGGCATCAGATAGATGACGACCTGAGGGCGGAAGCGGAAAATCTGCCACCATACTCGAGCGAGTTCACGGACGCTTCGCGTGTGTACGGGATAGTGGATGTAGCCGTCCACCAGGCGTGAACCCTCCAGCACCGCAGCGGCTGCCGGCGCTTTGGAGTGAACGGGAATGTTGGTGAGCATCAGGCGGCGGGCGGCCGGGAAAGTCCGCTCCACCAGGTGCAGGGCGGGAAGCGCCACCACCGTGTCGCCAAGGCTGCCCAGCCGATAGATCAGCACCCGCTTCACACGTGCTGGGTCGAGTTTCAGCAACGATTCATTCCCTATCTGACAAAATAGGTGGCCGCGCGCCGGTGCCTCTCGTGAGTTAGACGATAACACACCGCGTCAGGACGCAATACGACAGCGATCTCCATCAGAATAGTGGAAATCGAAAGGATCGCCTCCTACGGCATCCTCTGCCCAGCAATAGCATCCCGTGTGTGCGACAATCCCGGGCGCCCGACACTCAGATAGGTGAACCCACTCTCGATCATCGTAGCCGGGTCATACAGGTTGCGACCGTCTATAATGATGGGATAGCGAAGCGTGTAGTGCAGGCGCTTCAAATCGAGCTCGGCGAACTCCTGCCATTCGTTCAGGATAACCAGCGCATCCGCGTCCTGTGCGGCGGCATAGGGATCGTCGACGTAGCGCATTTGAGGTCCTGGGGGAATTGTCTCTTTGGCCCGCTCGGCAGCCGCCGGATCGTAGGCCGTCACCGTTGATCCCTCATGCAGCATCTGCTTCACGATATCGAGAGCCGGCGATTCCCGGATATCGTCAGTGCCTCCTTTGAAGGCGAGGCCGAGCACACCGATTTTCTTGCCGCGGAAGGTCCACAGGGCGGAGCGCACCTTCTGGAAGAAACGCCGCTTCTGTTCCTCGTTGATCTTCTCCACTTCTTTCAAAAGAGCGAAGTCCACACCCATCTGTTCGGCGACATGCCGGAAGGCCGCGACGTCCTTGGGGAAGCAGGAACCGCCGTAGCCGACGCCTGCGCGCAGAAACTTCGGGCCGATGCGGCTGTCCATGCCCATGCCGCGCGCCACTTCCTCGACATCGGCGCCGGCAGCCTCGCAGATGTTGGCAACCACGTTGATGAAGGAGATCTTGGTTGCCAGAAACGCATTGGAGGCATGCTTGATGATCTCTGCCGCTTTGGTCGAGGTGAGCAGGACCGGCGGCGGGTTCCCCTCACTGTGGGGCCCCGGCACCGCATGCGCCGACTGGTAGTAGGTTCCCGAGGTCAGAGGCGCATAAATCTTCCTTAGCAGATCGCCTGCCTTTTCCGTGTCCGCACCCACGACAATGCGATCCGCATGGAGGAAATCCACGACGGCTGTGCCTTCGCGCAGAAATTCCGGATTGGAGGCTACATCGAACAGGTCGCGCGGCACGCCATTCCGTTCGACCACGCGCCGGATCCACTCGTTGGTGTACACCGGGACTGTACTCTTTTCGACGATGACCTTATAGTCATCGATGGAACGGGCAATCTCGCTGGCTACAGCGTCGACATAGGAGAGATCTGCGCTGCCGGTGCGACTCTGGGGAGTGCCCACCGCAATAAAAATGGCTTGCGCAGCCTGCGTGGCCGCTCGCAGATCGCTCGTGAATTCAATGGAATGCCCGCGATGCCGGTCGAGCACTTCCGGCAGGTAATCCTCGTGGATCGGGACTCCACCGTCCTGCAACGTGCGCAGTTTGGCTTCATCGTTGTCCACGCAAATCACGCGGTGTCCAATCTCTGCGAAGCAGGCGGTCGCTACCAGGCCCACGTAACCGGAACCAACGACGGCGATGGAAATGCCCTTGCTCATAGCTTCTCTGAATCGCTCCTGACATCAGGGGGACATTGCTGTCTGCCCGGAAAAAATGCCTATATCGGCGTTTCTGCTGGATCATCCTACCATGCAGCCGGTGGGTGGGATGTGACTCCTAAGTAGTAGTTTGAACCTGATTTTGCACGGTTATCGAGCCCCTGGCGGCGACGGGTAAGAGACGTTAAATCGAGATGAAACGTGGGTTCATGCCTGCCTGATTTAGAATGCGAGTGTGATCGTTCTGGCCCGCGCCGTGATGAGCCTCTGCACCTGGATCTTCTTCGTGGGAATCGCCGGCTCTCTTCTTGTTATCGTCATCAGCTTCTTTGAGGACCTCAACGAGCTTGTCGGCAAAGAGTAGCGCCGGACCTCGCGACGTGGCTGCCACCGTCAGGACGCCGATCGCCGGGCAGCCGCGCAAAGGTCCCGCCTCACTTGTGGTTTTGATTTTTCTCGGCATTGTCACGGCCGTCCTGCTCGATTTTTGCTTTCCGGTCGCCGGACCGATGCCGCGCTGGCGAGCCTTCCTGGCCTGGATCGCCCTCGTCCCGCTGCTGTATGGGCTGCTCAACGAACGGGCGGTCTCTCACCCTAGTTATTTGCGCCGTGCAGCGTTCACCGGTTATCTCTGCGGAGTCCTCTGGTACATCCTCAATTGCTACTGGATCTACCAGACGATGCTCTATTACGGGCACGTTCCCGCTCCGGGCTCGGCCGGAATCGTCGTCCTCTACTCCGCTGTTCTCGGCCTCTACTTCGGCCTATTTGGCTTGGGTCTGGCCTTCTTTCGCCGTCGCGTTGGATTGACTGCTGCGCTGGGTTTGGCGCCGTTTTTGTGGACCGCGCTCGAGCTTGCTGGCGCGCGCATCACCAGCGTTCCCTGGGATCAGCTGGGCTACTCCCAGGTAGACAGCCTCTGGATGACCCAGCTCGCGCCCGCCACCGGCGTCTACGGAATCTCCTTCGTTCTGGTCCTCAGCAACGTGATCCTGATCGCCGTATGGATGTCCAGCGCACGCGCCGCCTGGATCAAGGGGGTTGTGTCGATGCTCGCACTCATTCTCCTGCTGCTGTTCAGCCTCTGGACCGGGCCGGCGGCGGCCGCCACTCAGGCGTACGCCGTTCTCATCCAGCCCAATATCGATGTCGCGACCAACGATAACTGGATCGGCCCCGAGTGGGACGGCGATGTCCGCTGGATCATCAATCAGGCTCGCCAAACCTGCACGCCCGCCTACACAGGCATGCCCGAGCGGAACGCTGCGCCGCCGCCCCCCTCCTGCGCTCAGAACACGCCGCCTCCCGGCATCGTGGTCTGGCCCGAAGTCGCCTCCTGGCTCCGCAGCGACGGTGTGCGCACCGTCTCCCTGCTGCACGACCTGGCCACCACCGCCCACGTGCCCGTCATCGCCGGTATGGTCGGTCACGACTCAACCGGAACGTATAACTCCGCCGTTTTCGTCGGGTCCGACGGCGTAATCGCCGGGCGGTACGACAAAATTCACCTCGTACCCTTTGGCGAATACGTTCCTTACCGCCAGGTCTTCTTCTTCGCCCACCAACTTACCCAGCAGGTCGACGACTTTAATCGCGGTACGCGGCGCAACACGTTTATCGCGGACGGGCACGCGTTCGGCGTCTTCATCTGTTACGAATCGGTCTTCGCCGACGAAGTTAGGGAGTTCGCGAAAAACGGCGCCGAGGTGCTCGTCAACATCTCCGACGACGGCTGGTACGGCGACACCAGCGCGCCCTGGCAGCACCTGAACATGGCGCGCATGCGGGCGATCGAGAACCGCCGCTGGCTGATCCGCGACACCAACAACGGCATCACTACGGTCATCGATCCGTATGGCCGCGTCACGCTCTCCGCGCCGCGACACACCCTCACCTCGCTGGTGGCGCGGTACGGCTACCGCTCCGACACCACCTTCTACACCCGGTACGGCGATGTTTTTGCATACTTCTGCTGCGTCGTTTGTGTGGTGGCCGTCATCTCAGGGTTGTTGACCAGGAGACGCACCGATGAACGAGCCTCGTCCTCCACTTCCGCCGTTTGATCTCGAAACCGCCCCGCTGAAGGTCCGGATGGCTGAGGACGCGTGGAACACCCGCGATCCGGAGCGGGTTGCGCTCGCCTACACGGAGGACAGCCGCTGGCGGAACCGGGCGGAGCTCTTCTCGGGGCGGGTTGCGATTGTCGAGTTTCTCCGAAGGAAATGGGCGAGGGAACTGGACTACCGGCTGATCAAGGAACTGTGGGGGTTTCGCGAGAACCGGATGGCGGTTCGGTTCAAGTACGAATTTCATGACGACTCCGGCAGCTGGTTTCGCGCCCACGGCAATGAGCTGTGGGAGTTTGACGAGAACGGGTTGATGCGGCGGCGCGAGGCCAGCATCAACGAGGCCCCTATTCGCGAATCGGACCGGAAGTTTCATTGGCCGCTGGGCAAGAGGCCGGCGGATCATCCGGGGCTGACGGAACTGGGGCTCTGAACACGAGGCCCGTAGCCTGTAGGCTGTAGCCGGTAGCTAGCCTGGGGCCGGGAGCGGTCGCAGGCCAGCTACCGAGTTCGGTTAAAATCGCTGTAGTCATGCTTTCCGATCTTGAATTCGCTTACGCTCCCGTCCGCGAAAAAGTCCGCGGTTTGCGGGAGTATCTTTGACGCGCCGCGTCTCCGCACCGAATTAGCCGCCATCGAACAAAAGCTTTCCGACCCAGCCCTGTGGTCGAACCCTGCGCTGTCGCAGCCAATCATGCGCGACCGCAAGCGCATCGAAGGACAGATCGCCGGCGACCAGGATCTCGAGCGCCGCACCGGCGACATTGAGGCCTACTTTGAGCTGGCCCGCGAAGGCGAGGCCGTCGAGCTCGATCTCGAACGCGAGATCAATGCACTGCGCGACCACGTCGACAAGCTCGAATTCAAGACCATGCTTTCGGGGGAAACCGATCCGCTCAACGCCATCGTCACCGTCCATCCCGGCGCGGGCGGGACTGAATCGCAGGACTGGGCCGAGATGCTGCTGCGCATGTATCTGCGGTGGGCTGAGCAGCAGGGTTTCCGCACCGAGATGAACGACTACCAGGACGGCGAAGAGGCGGGCATTAAATCCGCCACCTTTACCATCACCGGCGAGTACGCCTTCGGCCTGCTGGGCGGCGAAACCGGCGTTCATCGGCTCGTGCGCATTTCGCCGTTCGATCAGGCGAAGCGGCGGCACACTTCGTTCGCATCCGTTTTCGTCTCGCCGGAGATCGACGATTCGATTCAGATTGACATCAAACCCGACGATATTCGCACCGATACGTACCGGTCGGGCGGCAAGGGCGGCCAGCATGTCAACACCACAGATTCCGCCGTGCGCATCACCCACATTCCGACGAACATCGTCGTTCAGTGCCAGAACGAGCGCTCGCAGCACAAGAACCGCGAGAAGGCTATGAAGATGCTGCGTTCGAGACTGTACGAGTACGAGCTCGAGAAGAAGCACGCGGCGACGCGCAAGATCGAGGACTCGAAGCTCGACATTAATTTCGGGTCGCAGATTCGGTCGTATGTGCTGCAGCCCTACCGCATCGCCAAGGACCATCGGACGAAGGTGGAAGTGGGCGACGTCGACAAAGTTCTCAACGGATATCTGGAGCCATTCATCCGCGGTTATTTGTTGATGAAACGCCAGGGCGGAGTCCCGGCGGCAGCCGCAGCGGACGACGATCTGGCGTAGACCACCGCCGCTCGTGCGCGTTTACGCGTGCACCCCGTGGGTCTGATGCTTGTCCCTGTACATGGCGGCGTCGGCCTCCGCCATCAGCTGTTCGGCGGTAATCCCGGCATGCCACTCGGCCAAGCCGATCGAAGCGTCAATGTTAACCTCGACGGTCTGACGGTTGGCGCCGGTGGTGATCGTGTATTTGCCGAAGACCCACTCGCGAAACCGCGCGAGGTGGAATCCAGAGCTGTCGCTATCGCAAAGTAGCAGCACAACGAACTCGTCACCGCCCCAGCGCCCGACGAAGTCGCCGGCGCGCGTGTTCATCTGGAGTTCTTTGGCAAATTGCTTCAGAAGGTCGTCACCGGCGAGGTGGCCGTACCTGTCGTTCACTTGTTTGAAGTCGTTGAGATCGAGTATCACGACACAGAACGTGTTCTTGTTACCGATGTTCCATTGGATGCGCTCCTCGATGCTGCGGCGGTTTGCGACGCCGGTCAGCTCATCCTTGAGCACGAGGCTCTCGACCGCCTTCAGGCGGGTCTGGAAGGTTGAGACTTCAGCCTGCAGGTGAGCCACCAGGTCGTCGCTGTCCCGCGTCATCTGCTCGACGTTGCTCTTCAATTCGGTGACGCGCTGGACCAGCGAGGAGCGTATTTGTGCGAGGTCGTCGAGATTGCCGATCTTCTCGAGGCGCGCGGTCAGGTCTTTGAACTGGCCGGTGTAGCTCTGGTTGCGGTCGCCGACGGCTTCGGCGGTGCGGGCGAGGGCGAGCAGCAGTTCCTTCTCCTCATCGGATTTGGCCCTGAGGTGGTCGGCGGTCCTGGCGCCCCATTCCTGGAGGTGGGTTTCCACCTGCGACTGTGCCCATTTGAGAGACTCGGCAGCGGGATTGCCGGAGAGGCGGCGCTCCACCTCCTGGAGGCCCTTTTCGAGTTCCAGACCGAGGGCGGGGGAGCCGACAACGGCGGTGCGACCCACGGCCAACAGCGCGCCGCGGTAGCATTCGAGGGCTGCGGCGAGCAGCGGGCCGGGATCGGCCGGATCGGGCTCGGCCGGCCGTTCGTAAGCGTCGAGATACTTCTTCAGGGAAATCACCCTGCGTTTCCTCTGAGTTGTTCCTGATACGGGAATTGCCTGCGTTGGTCTTATCGGCATTTTGAGGAGAAAAGTGTAACGGGAGGGGATGGGGAGAAAAGCACCTCAATTTTTTGCGGGTCCGGTGCTTTGTTTTCAGTGGTTTAGGGGTGGGGGTACTTTGGTCATCTGGGTTAAGTGGCTGAGAAGAAGGCAGTTGTGAGATGAGCGGCTTTGATTCATTCGCACGCGTGAGTGACGCATTGGCATGTGTGATGGGGCTATCTGATTCGAAAGAGGGCAGATGCTTCGCGAGTGTGAATGAGTCACATGCGAGTACGAATGATGGGTTCGTGCGCATGAATGATGCACTGGCACTCGGCAATGCGTCATTCGCGCGCGTGAGGGGAACGGTGCTGGAGGCCCAGGAGGTCTGGGCACAGCGGCGGCCGCGGAGTGGCGAGATGGATTGGGATCTGGTGGTCATTAGTTTTTCAGCAAACAGGGCTTTCTCCAGCAATGGAATTCTGCGGCAAATGCAAAAGGCCGCTCGACGGAGCGACCTTGCTTTTCTACGCTTCTGAATACTGCTTTTCTTTTTTACACTCTATTGTCAGAATACCAAAGTTGACTGAAAAAACTGCCAACTTTTATGGGGTGGTTTGGGGGAGAAGTGCTTTGGAATGAGGGGTCATTACTTTGGTTTTTTGGCTTGGGGGTTGACAAATTTTCCACATTTGGGGGGGGCGGCACGAAGGAGTCTCTTTGGTTGCGCGTTGGGCTCCCACATTTCAGAGCCAGCGGTTTTGGGGCACCCGTTCTGGTTCTGTTTCGCAGGGAGACCCAAATGCTGCACTCACTTCCACTTCAGCGAG
>PMSS01000474.1 GCA_003167515.1 Acidobacterium sp.
CGAACGGCTTCTCGATGATCACGCGCACCGTACCGACCTCGGGCTTGGCCATCCCGTGCGTGCCCAGGCGGTGCACGATGTCCGCAAAGTAGTCTGGAGCGGTTGCGAGGTAAAAGAGTCGATTGCCACGCGTACCGTAGTCGTGGTCATACTGCTCGAGCAGCGTCCTGAGTCCGGCATAGCCGTTATCATCGTCGAAATTCATGGCGAAGTAGCCAATTTTTCCGGCAAACTCATCGAGCCTGTCGGCGCCCTTCTCGACGCCGCCAAACTCGATGATGCCCTCCCGCATATCCTCGGCGAAGCCTTTGCCGAGGTCGCGGCGCGCCACGCCCACGATGCGAAAGTGATCGGGCAGCAGCTTTGCCTGCTCCAGATGGAAGAGCGCAGGGAGCAGTTTGCGCTTGGTCAGATCGCCGGACGCGCCGAAGATCACCACCACGCTCGGTTCGGGAATGCGTTCGTGCACCTGGGACGCGGCCTGCTTCACGTCCTCCGGAGAGACTCTCACTTCGGTCGTTGCCATGAATGTTCCCCTTTCGGCGATGAGGCCGGCGTGCGCATGATGCGCCGCAATCCTTTACGCCGCTGCTTCCTTTTCGGTCTTCACCGCGTGGCCGCCGAACTCATTGCGCATAACCGCAAGCATTCGGTCGGTAAAGTTGTACTCTTCGCGGCTGCGAATCCTGCGCAGCAACGATTCCGTAATGACCGGCGCGGCGACGTTGAGGTTGATCGCCTCGAAGACCGTCCAGCGGCCCTCGCCCGAGTCTTCGACGTAGGGTTCCAGTCCCTTCAGCTCCGGATTTTTCTCCAGCGCGTCGGCGGTCAGATCGAGCAGCCATGAGCGAACGACGCTGCCGTAGCGCCATATCTGAGCGATCTGCGGCAGGTCGAGGCTCATCTCCGTCTTCTTTTCCATTATGGAAAAGCCCTCGGCATACGCCTGCATCATGCCGTACTCGATGCCGTTGTGAACCATTTTGACNNCCGTACTCGATGCCGTTGTGAATCATCTTGACGAAGTGGCCGGAACCGGCAGGACCCACGTGCCCCCAGCCTTTGTCCTTCGCGGGCGCCAGTGTCTCGAAGATGGGAAAAAGGCGCTCGACAACGTCGTCATCGCCGCCAATCATCATGCTATAGCCCTCCTTCAGCCCCCAGACGCCGCCCGATGTGCCAACGTCGACGAAGTTGAATCCCTGGGGTTTGAGCTCGTGGTAGCGACGCTGACTGTCCTGGTAGTTTGAGTTGCCGCCATCGATGAAGGTGTCGCCCTTCTGCATCAGCGGCTTTAGTTTCGCGATCGTATCGTCGACCGGTTTGCCCTGCGGGACCATGATCCAGATGGCCCGTGGCGCGGCGAGGTTCTTCACCAGGTCTTCGAGCGTGGAGACGCCTGTCGAGCCAGAGTCGGTGAGCCGCTTGACGGCATCGGCGCTGAAATCGAAACCGACGATCTTGTGTCCGCCGAGGCGAAGACGCTCGGCCATGTTGCCGCCCATTTTGCCCAGTCCGATGATTCCCAGTTCCATGGTCTTTCCTCCTGCAATCTGTTCGAATTTTCGCAAACCCGCTTAAGCTTCTCTCACGCTCAACCCGCGAAAGCGATCCTGCGTGAGAGAAACACCGAGCCGCGCCAGTTCATCGGCTAATTTTGACGAGCCTTCGTAACGGATGCCATGAATGCCGAGCGAAGCGGCCGCCGCGACGTTCTCGGCACGGTCGTCGATAAAGATCACCTCTTCCGGATCGCGCTGCAGCACATCGAGCGCCACCTGATAGATCCTCCGGTCAGGCTTGCGCAATCCCAGATAACACGAGCTGAAGAAAGCGTCGAAATCATCGAGGAGATCGAACTTCGTCAGGCGAAAATCGTTCATGGCGCGGGACTCATTGTTAACCGTGGCCAGCACATATTCTTCCCATGCCGAAATCTGGCGAAGGATTCCAATGCCGCTGTCAGCAAGAAGCGCGGACTGCGCGCACATGGCGTCGAGAAATTCCGCCTGGGTGAAATTGCGCGGCTCAAAAAAAACCGTGGCGCGCAGATATTCGTCCGCGCCAATCTCATCCTTCTCCCACGCCTGGTCGACCTCGGCGTGACGCCGCTCAAAGTCGCCCTGGTCCAGCCCAAAACGCGTGAGCACGGCCTCGCGCTGCTGCCGATCCCAGCCGTTGGTGAGCAGCACGCCGCCCACGTCCCACAGAATGGTGCTGATGCCTTCCATGGCATCTCCTGACTTTGAGGATCTGACCTGAGAACCTGATCGTGCGGAAAAATGAGTCCGGGGGCCTTAGACTTCGGATGATTCTACGGTCTTGCTGTTTCCGGCATGTTACGAGCTTCGATGGCCAATACCTTGTTCAGCCGGCGGACGAACCGCTCCTCCTGCGACTGGAAGCGCGCGCCGAGAAAAGCGGCGACCAGGTCGAACGCCAGCTCCTGGCCGATGATGCGCGCGCCCAGGACGAGTACGTTCATGTTGTCGTGCTCGACGCCCTGATGCGCGGAATAGTGGTCGTGGCACATGCAGGCGCGAATCCCCGGCATTTTGTTGGCGGCGACACAAACCCCTACTCCGCTGCCGCAAATCAGAATGCCACGCTCGGCGCGTCCCGCATGCAGCGCACGGCCCACGGCCTCGGCAAAATCCGGGTAGTCCGATGGATCCGTGTTGTACGCGCCCAGGTCGATGACCTCATGCCCCAGCCGTTCCAGATAGCCCCGAACCTCCTCCTTGAGAAGATAACCAGCGTGATCTGCCGCAATCGCCAGCTTCATGGTTATTTCCCCGCCAGAGCCGGCTCGGTTTTGCGCGCACGCTCCACCAGTGCCTTTGCGCGCGCAACGACATTGTCGGTCCCGAAGCCCAGCTTTTCAAGGACCGTGGCCCCCGGACCCGAAGCGCCGAAGCGATCGAGGCCGATAACGTCGCCATCGCGGCCGACGTACTTCCACCAGCCCAATGTGGAGCCCGCCTCAATGGCCAGCTTCGGCAGGTGATCCGGGAAAATGGAGGCTTTGTAGCTTTCGGACTGCTCGTCGAAGATATGCGTACTGGGCATGGAGACGACCCGTGTCACGATGCCATCCTTCTTCAGTTGTTCGGCGGCGCGAACGGCGGGCCACAATTCCGAGCCGGTGCCGACGATGAGCAGATCGGGCGAGTCGCTGCCCTGCTCCACGATATAAGCGCCGCGACGCACCCCCTCAAATACACGCTGCCTTACCGGATCGAGCAGAGGCAGATCCTGCCGGGACAGCGCCATAAAGCACGCGCCTCTGCGCTCGAGCGCCAGCCCCCAGACCGCGGAGGTTTCGTTAGCATCGGCAGGACGGAAATCCGTGAGGTGGGGAATGGCGCGCAGCATGGTGAGCTGCTCGACGGGCTGATGCGTCGGTCCGTCCTCCCCGAGGCCGATGGAATCGTGTGTGAAAACGAAAATGGAATGCGACTGCATGATCGCGGCCAGCCGTATCGCGGGCTTCGCGTAGTCCGAAAAGTTGAAGAACGTCGAGCCGTACGGAATGATGCCGCCGTGCATAGCCATTCCATTTACGATCGCGCACATGCCGAACTCGCGCACGCCGAAATAGATGTTCTGTCCGGTCGGATCGAGATGGAAATTGCCGCTGTTTTTGATCACCGTTTTCGTCGACGTGGAAAGATCCGCCGCACCACCCAGCAGCTCGGGAACATACTTCACGAAAGCGTTCATGACTGTGTTGCCAGCGGTGCGCGTCGCCACCGGCTTGCCGTCCGCGGGGAATTGCGGCAGACTCTGCTCCCACCCGTCCTTCAGGCGCCCCTCCTGCACGCGCTCGTATTCGGCGGCCAGTTCAGGAAACGACTTCCTGTAGCTCGCGAAGACCGCGTTCCAGTCGGATTCTTCCTTCGCGCCTTTATCCACCGCCTGCAGCCAGTTCTTCGCAGCTTCGTCGGGCACGTAGAAGGTCTTGTCTTCAGGCCAGTCGAAAAACTTTTTCGTCGCCTTCACGGCCTCCGCACCCAATGCTTCGCCGTGCGCCTTGCTCGTGCCTGCCTTGGGACTGCCGTAGCCAATGATGGTCCGCACCGCAATCAGCGAAGGCTTATCCTTCACGGCCTGCGCGGCTTCAATCGCTTTCGAAATTCCATCGAGGTCGTTGCCGTCGGCCACGCGCTGCACGTGCCAGTGGTAAGCCTCGAAGCGCTCCAGCACATCCTCGGTGAAGGAAAGATCCGTCGGCCCATCGAGGGAGATGTGGTTGTCGTCGTAGAGGAAGATCAGTTTACCGAGGCCCAGCGTTCCCGCGAGCGAGGCCGCCTCGTGCGAGACGCCCTCCATCAGATCGCCGTCACCGCACATGCCGTAGGTGTAGTGGTCGATAACGTCGAAACCGGACCGGTTATAAATCGCAGCCAGATGCTTCTCCGCCATCGCCATGCCCACGGCCATCGCGAATCCCTGACCGAGCGGGCCGGTCGTGACTTCCACTCCGTCCGTGTCCCCGTATTCCGGATGCCCCGGAGTCTTCGATCCATACTGGCGGAATTGTTCCAGGTCCGCGATCGAGAGGTCGTATCCCGTCAGGTGCAGAACGCCGTAGAGCATCGCGGAGGCATGCCCGTTAGAGAGCACGAAGCGGTCGCGATTGGTCCACTTCGAGTGCTTCGGATTATGCCGCATGTATTTGTGAAAGAGGAGATACACCATCGGCGAGTCGCCCAGCGGCGCTCCGGGGTGCCCGCTGTTCGCCTTTTCCACCGCGTCAACGGCAAGAAACCGCAGGGCATTAATCGACAACTGATCGAGTTCGCTCATAATCCTCGTCTCTCCTCTTTGTTTGCTGCCCTGGGGGCGGTTCGATTGGCCGGACAATCAAATCCTGACGCGATCCTGATTTTCGCTCTGGTTGGTTGGATGACGCAAATGCGTCGGCGGTCTCAGGAAGGCGGCTCGATCGCGACTTCGAAGTTGCGGCCCTCCCAGCGGTGTTCTTCCGGCCAGAACAGAGTAAAGGAAAGCGCGCCGGTCTGCTCCGGGCTGGTCGGCAGATCCGCATACGATCCGGCGTAGCCCACCTGCGTGCTGTCCAGGCAGTGGGTGGTCTGCCAGTTGTCCGCCGTCCAGATCACCTGAAAACGCGCCGCAGAGGTGATGCGCAGGCTCTTCCCCGCTGGAATCTGTCGAATCTGACGACGCGACACTTTGAAGACTTCGATCTGGCTGGGTGGATGATTGCCCCTGGCGTAGCGCTCCTCGACGATGGGAATGCGGTCGAAGACCTGCCCATCGTGACTCGAACGCAACAGCTTCAGATACTCGGAATGTGCCCATACCAGCGGCATGGCCGAGCCGGCCGGACCGCCAAGGACCAGACCGTACCTGTCCGGCTCGTCCCAGATCTGCTCGGGCAGCATACCTCCGCTCGAGGCGTACCTCTCAATGGTTTCAACCAGAGGGCGAATATCACCCCCCGCGGCCAGTTCGTAATGTGCGCGTTCGCCCACCAGCAGAGGCCATGGGCGGCCTTGTCCCCATCCCAGGAACGGGCCGCCATCGCTGCGTTGGCCGTAGCCGTCGTGGTTGTAGCGCAGCCAGCAGGGACCCTTGGGAGTCTCGACTTTCAGCACATGGTCGACCACTTTCAGCGAATCGACGATCAGCGGATCGTCCGCCGCCCGCACTCCGTACCGCACCAACTCCAAAAAACCAGCATCGACAATCTCCCGCGCCTCAAAGTCCGCCTTTTCCCCGGGCGGAATGTTGTTCAGGTGGACGATCTCGCGCCCGCATTCCTCGTGCGCGTAAGGTTCGCCGCATTCCGGCGGACGAATGCGCATGTAATGCCGCTTGACTTCCGGAAGCAGCACGCCACTGTTAGTCACGGTCCAGTCTTCCAGGTGCTTCTCGATCCAGTCGGCAAACTCCTCCAGAAACACGGCCAGTTCCACCGAATCGTACGCCCGCGCGATGTCCGCCGCGCAAATCAGCCCGGCAATCACCGCTGCCAGCGTTGAAGGTGAGTAACCCGCATTCTCCTCCCAGCGCTCCTGGAGCGTGATCGGCGCCTGACGGACCAG
>PMSS01000209.1 GCA_003167515.1 Acidobacterium sp.
CGCCGGATACAGCGACCCCTGCTCGATCTGCAGTACGTCTTCCGACGTGTGCTCGATCACGTGCGCGATCGTATGCCCATGCGCCGGACCCATCACCAGTGTCTGCATGATCAGCATGTCCAGCGTCCCCAGCAAAAGCTCCTGTTCTTTATTCGAACGAATCAAACATCTCCTCCAGTAGACCCTCTAGGTAGACCGTTTATGGGAAACAACAATACACCACTAGAACTTCTATTGGAAGAGGAGAATACGAACCGTCCCGATCTTTTGTTCCGCCAGGCTCCGATTTTCTATAGGAAAGCCAGGAAGGCAAGCTATCGGAAACGGCGGAAAACGGAGCCCGGCTACATCCGAATCGCCTGTCTTTCGCCCGCAGCGGGTATTTGAACTACGATGGGACCGTGACCTACGAGAGCGTCATACACCAATTGTTTGTCCGGCTTCCTGATCTGGAGCCCGATTACCGTGAACAGTTTGACTATTTGGCTGACGAACAATTGCCTTACGTAGTGTTCGGCTCTTTCTTGATACCGGCTATTGAAGCTGCGCTGGAGAGTCACGATGCCGAGAGGGTCAGGTCCATCTGCGCTTACCTCGAAGAAGTAGCCGCAAACGCGAGTAGAGATGCCGGGCTCGAAGCGCTACTCCGAGTGGAAATCGGTGAGTGGTTGAGCGGGACGCGATGGGAGGAGGAGGTTGCACCCTATTTGGGCGAACAGACAAAACGCATATGCCGGTACGTACCTAGCCTTGCTACCCAAAGGATCTCGCTCAGGACCGAGCGGGCAGGCCGCAACCCGATTACGCGTCTTCTGAATCGCTTCAGAAATAGAAGATTGTTCGCGGGCAACAAATAACCGCAGTCGAACGACCCGTATTTGGCGACGCTCGGGTTCGGAAAACAAAACGGGCCTCGCAACGCACAATGTGCGCCCCGAAGCCCGCCAAAACCCAAACTCCAAAATCCCTGTTGCCTGCCGTTACCGGTTCGCCGTCTCCACCGCACGATTAATGGTGTGCACGAACTCCACCGCCGCCGGCTCATCCGTATGCGCATCACCATCCAGGATCGCCGTGAACGGCACCTCATGACCGTACAGCTCCTTCGTCTTCCCGTGGTCCTGGTTCAGCTCCGCACCCTGCAGCGTCGCGCCAATATACGCGCCCTTCGCCCGTGAGTAGCTGAGAATCGAAGCCTTCCACCCCGCCGAACCCGAAGCCTCACGCCCCACCGGCCCTGCCGCCGCATCCACGCCCGCGCCCACCTTGAAGTGCCCCGAGTGAAGCGCCTGCAGGCCGTTGTTATCCATCACCATCATCACGTAGCCCTGTTCCTCGCCGCCGATCTGCGCGCCAAAACTCGCTCCCGACAGCTGGAACGGAGCCGGCGGACTCCAGTGCCCATCGCCCAAACGGCACGTCGCCACCCCATCCCCATGCTGCGCGCCCACCACAAACCCGCCCTTGATCATCTTCGGAATCACCGCCACGCACTTCGCATCTTTCAGCACCGCATCCGGAATCCCCTCGCTCGACTGCGGCCCCGTCAGCTCATGCATGATCTGCGTAGCCTCATTCAGTTCGTTATCAACCTTGTCTTGCGCGATGGCAGCCGAAGCGCCTGCAGCCAACATGCCAACCGTGAGTATTGCGATCGATTTCTTCATACCGTGCTCCTCTCTTCTCTCGTTTCTGTAACTAACAGTCCCACTTGGTAGGAGCCCCCGGAGCGGCCACGGGTTGTTCTCGCAACTGCGCTTAACGCCTTTCGCTTGCCCCCTGTACCCTGCTTACATGCACCACATCGGCATCGTCGGCGTCTCCGCGGAGGGCGCGGCCCTCTGCTATCGCACCATCTGCGTCGAAGGCGCACAATACTGCGGCCCCGACGCCCACCCTGAAGTCTCCATGCACACTTTTTCCTTCGCCGGCTTCCGCCGCCTCTCCGAGCGCGAGGACTGGTCCGCCATCGCCGACATCATGCTCATCTCCGCTAACAAGCTCGCCTCCATCGGCGCCAGCTTCCTCATCTGCCCCGCCAACACGCCTCATCTCGCTTTTCCCTTGCTCGAACCCCGCTCCCCGCTCCCCTGGCTCCACATCGTCGACGTCGTTGCCGAAGAGGCCTCCCGCCGAGGGTTCCATCGCATCGGCATCCTCGGCACCCGCTACGTCATGGACAGCGACCTCTATCCCGAACGCCTCAGCGTCCGCGGCCTCGAAGCACTCTCTCCCAATCCCGAGGAGCGCGCCGCCATCAACCGCTTCATCTACGACGAGCTGGTCCGCGGCATCTGCTCGCCCGCCGCCACCGCGTACCACCAGCAAGTCATCGCCCGCATGAAAAACGACGGCTGCGACGCGGTTGTCCTCGGCTGCACCGAGATCCCCCTCATCATCAACGACGCCAACTCCCCCCTGCCCACCCTGGACTCCACCCGCCTCTTAGCCCACGCCGCCCTCCGCAAGGCAGTGGGTGAAACGCTGTAGCTTTTCTGTGCCCTGTCCCCTGCCCCCTGTACCCTGTACCCTGCAAACATGCACATCGGCATCGTAGCCGGCTCCGCCGAAGGAGCCGCCCTCTGCTACCGCACCATCGCCCACGAAGGCGCGAAGCACCTCGGCCTCTACGCCCACCCCGAAGTCACGATGAACTCCATCCCCCTCGCCGACTACCAAAAGCACATAGACCGCGACGACTGGCCCGCTGTCGGCGACCTCATGCTCCGCTCCGCCCAAACCCTCGCCCAGGCCGGAGCCGCCTTCCTCATCTGCCCCGACAACACCATGCACCGCGCCCTGCCCTTCATCGACTCGCGCTCCCCACTCCCCTGGCTCCACATCGCCGCCGTCGTCGCCGGCGAAGCCACCCACCGCGGCTTCCATCGCATCGGCCTCCTCGGCACAAAGTGGCTCGTCGCCAGCGAAGTCTACCCCGACCAGCTAACCGCTCGAGGCCTCCACTACCTCCGCCCCAACGAAAACGAACGCGAAGCCATCAACCGCTTCATCATGCAGGAACTCGTCAACGGCATCTTCTCCCCCGCCGCCATCGCCTGCCACCACCAAGTCATCGCCCGCATGAAAGCAGAAGGCTGCGACGCCGTAGTCCTCGGCTGTACCGAAATCCCCCTCATCATGAACGACGCCAACTCCCCCCTCCCCACCCTCGACTCCACCCGCCTCTTAGCAAGAGCCGCCGTCCTCCGCGCAACCAACAACGTGTCATCCTGAGCGGCGGTTATTCGCTGACGCGAATAACCGCAGTCGAAGGACCTGCATTGGTTACTGTTCGCGCTTCGTGAGAGCTCACCTGCGGTTGCATTTTTCTGCTGCGCAACCTCGTCCTGCGCCCCGGATTCCGCCGCTCCCGTCAACAGAACATTCCGAGCCCCGCTACCTTCTGAAGCCAGGAAATTAAGGTGGCCGAACCGCTCCGGTTTTCGATTCTGAGATCTTCACTCAACGCGAACAACGTTCTATGCCTGTCTCGCTCCCCTACAGATCCGTAGCCCACCTCTCCAGCCCCGGAAGACCGACAGCGTCCCGGAACGAAGCATCACTGCTCACCAGCACCGCGCCCGCCGCGATCGCATGCGCCGCAAATCTGAGCGTCGTGCACAGCAAGGGTCAACCGTACAATTGGACCAGCTTGTCGCTTTCCCTCGGCTCAGTTTTAGGCATTTCATCGTAAGTTCGCCCGTGCAACAGGCGGCCAGTCATATCCTTGCGGACGCCGCCCCATTGCTTGAAGAAAAATGCCACGCTGGCGCTGCCGCACTGGCGATGGAGTGATTCAACCCACTCTGGATTCATGGCCCGAGCGCCAGGCCCTGACTCGCCGCCAACGATCATCCAGTGAATCCCGTCCAATTCCAGGTCCTCCAGCGGGCCGATGAGCGGTTCGCACGACAGAAAACGCACTTGCGCGGGGACAGAAACGAGGTCGGTAATCCGGCTTCTGACGCCGGAGTTCTCCACGCTGACTCCCATCCAGACGTTGGATGGCCAGGGCAACGAAGGCCCGAGTTCGCGAAGGCGCTCGCTGCGTTTTGTCAGGATCTGGAATGTGTGTTGTGGGCAGCCCCTCATCGTGTCGAAGATGTTGCGGATGAATTCGCTGGGCACGTCATCATGGAAGAGGTCGCTCATCGAGTTTACGAATACGACCCTTGGCTTCTTCCATTTTTTGGGAAGATCGACGAGATCGGGATGGAGCGTGAGTCGGAAGCCGTTTCGATAGCGATCGGAACCCATGGCATGAAGCCGGGTCGCCATCCTCTCGGCGTAGCAATGCTTGCAGCCCTGACTGATTTTTGTACAGCCAGTGACGGGGTTCCAGGTCATCTCCGTCCATTCAATACTCGAGTTCGTAGCCATGGCTTTTTACCTTAGTCGCCCAGGATGCTTTGCGCAATTCTTAGCGCGGTAGGAGCGCCTTTTTCGTTGGCGGCTGCGAAACAGAGCAGGTATAGAGGGCTGGATCTCGAGTTTTTCAGCACCAGTCCTTTCGCAACTGCGTGGAAACATGTGCGCAGCCGCTCTTCGATGAACTCCTTGATGTTCTCGACTGTGGCATCTCGTTCGATCGTTTCGGTGGTACCGAAAAGGTCTTCTTTTATTCGAGGCTTATAAAACCGTGCTTTCCAATCATGCGTTCCAAATAACAGATCCAACCGTTTTCGCCACGCTTCGTCGATGATCCCATCGCGAGTGAGAAGACGCGCCATGTTGAGAGGAAATAAGTACCAAAGATCGACGCCTCGTGTGTCTCCAAGGGTCTGGATCGTTGTCCATTCCACTTGCAATCCGTACGGGTCCAGAAATACGACCGCGCGCTCTCTCTTCCAATCTTGTTCGGCGCACCATGCCCGGATGGCCATATTGGCATCCTCTTGCCTGAACTCGCATCTCGCCGCTAGTGTACCGAGTCATTAAT
>PMSS01000158.1 GCA_003167515.1 Acidobacterium sp.
AAACGGCGGGTTCCGAGCCACCGCCACCACCGGGAAGCAACCCACCTTCGATTGCACCGACTCTGCGGCTCGGCTCAGCCTGAGGCAGCTTCACAGCGACCGGTTGCGCAGACCTTCCTTAACAGTTTTTAGCTAACCGCCGTTCAGCTAACAGGTTCTTAGCTAACCGCTCTTCAGCTAACCGCTTTCTAGCTGGCCTCCGCTACTCCCCCGGATGCACCTTAGGCGCCTCCGTCATCGGCTTCAAAATATCGTCCAGCCGATCCGGTGTCCCCTCCACGCGCTCCAGATGCGGATACCGCAGCCCATCATGATAATCGATGCCGACGACCCGATAAGTGCCGGTGTTAACCACGATCAGCTCAATCGGCGACGTGTTCCCTTTCACGTCGCGGATCGCGTCCCCCAGCAGCTGCGCCGTGAACTGGCGTCCGTTGACCGCGACAATCTGCATTCCCGGGCCCAGATTCGCCTTGTCCGCTGGCGAGCCGACCAGCACATCCTCGATGTGCCCATCGCTGGTCACGCTGATCCCGATCGACCACCATGCCGGCGTCGTCCCGGTCGCCGTAATGCCTGCCTGGGTAATCTCGTTCGGCTGATCCGTGAACACCAGCTTGTACCCGCCATTTTCAATGCCCCCCATCGGAGCGTGGGGCGACTTGCTGGTCAGTCTGTCCTGCAAAAAACCAGCCCAGTCGTACGCCACCACACTATTCAACCCACTCACCACATCGTCAAACGTGTACGGCACCACCTTCGGCGGCGTGTTCCCTCCCAGCCCCTCAAACGCAGCCAGAAAATCGTTGAGACTTTTCTTCTCGTGGGTCAGCTTCCGGATCGTCGTATCCACATCCAGCCACACCAGGTCGCCCTCGGCATAGTAGTCCGTGTTCCGCCGCCAGTTGTCCCACTGGCCCGAAGCCTCGTACAAAATCTGCGCCGCGGTCGCCGTGTCCTGCAGGTCGCGCCACGTCCGCCCCGGCCGATAATCGAGCATCGCCGCCGTCGACGCCAGATAGTCGCGATACTGCGCGGCGGTCTCGATCTTGCTCCGCGCCGCCAGCACGTTGCCCAGGTAATCCGTCAGCCCTTCATAAACCCACAGCAAATTCCCTTTCATGGGATCTTCGTAATTCCCCGTAGCCAGCCCCGCCGGCCGGCGATACTTCCCGTTCCACGAGTGCGTGAACTCATGCGGCAACAAATCCGCCGACAGCAGCAACAGATTGTCGTCGACAAAAGTCTTCTCCGGCACGCGATCGTCGCTCGACTGATGGTGCTCCAGCCCGAAATGCGCCACCTGATCGCTGGCCGTTACCAGAAAGTGATAGCTCTCGTAGTGGCGTGACTGATAGAGCGCCCCCGTCTCGCGAACCAGATTGCTGTACCCATTAATCGTGTCGGCCGTCAACTTCAAATCCTCCGGCCCATCCGCCGCCACATCCAGAAAATGCTTCGGAGTCACCTCAGGCGCCAGCGGCACCTCCAGAAAATACCGTCCACTCAGCAGCGGCGAATCGATCAACTGCTCCAGCGAAACCGTCCCGAAGTCGACATGCAAAGCATCCCCGCCCGTCTTTGTGAGCGCAGTCCCGTACTGCCATCCCTGCGGCAATACGACCGACGGCTGTACAAAAACATCCGCCGACTGGCGCCCAGCCGGATAAAGCACCAATTCGTTCCAGCTCAACAGCGCCAGATTCGCGCTCGTCGAGGCCCCGGCCGAGAATCCCGTCGCCGCCGCCGTCGCCAGAAAATCGTCCTTCACCTCGAGCTGCGTCACCCCCTGCGGGACCGTCACGCGAATCGCATACATATTGACGTCATCGCGCACCCACGCCAGCTGCTGCCCGTTCGCCGAAATAAACAGTCCAGCGAGATTGTCGACCGGCCCATCCGGCATGTGTTCGCCCGGAATCCACTTCGCGTACAGCAGCGTCAGCGGACCGGGGATCACAGGAATCGTCATCTGCGCATGAATGATCTTGCGCGGCGCGTCGGTCAGATCGGCAGTAATTTTGATCGGATTCGAAGCAGTCTGGGCGTGAATGGGAAGGCTGAAACAAAATACGGCAGCGGACATCAGCCCCAACATCGGGCGCAGGCGAAAATGCATACTCCTCCTGATTGAAAGTGCAAACCCCTAGTGTAAACACGCAACGGCAGGCCATAGAACCAACCTTGCCAACGCGCATCTTCGGCGTAAACTTTCGAGCCAGAGATACGCACATGTTTACTTCGACGCTCCACTGGAACTTCGGCCTGGCGTGGATCGCCTTTGCCTTCGCGGTTGCGCTGCACGTTGCCGACGAAGCCAGCCACGACTTTCTCGCCACCTACAATCCCAACGCCCTGGCTATCCGCCGCCGCCTCCACATTCCCTTCCCGCCCGTCTTCACCCTCAACAGTTTCCTCGCCCTCCTCTTCAGCGGCGTCTGCCTTTTGCTCCTGCTTTCGCCCTTCGCCCTGCACGGCGCCCATTGGATCCGCATCGTCGCCCTGCCACTCGGCATCCTCGTTGGCATTGGCAACGGCTGCCTGCACATCGGTGCTTCTCTGTTCTACCGTCGCTGGATGGCCGGCATCCTTACCTCCCCGATCCTGCTGATCGCCGGCAGCTGGCTTCTCTGGAGCGCCTGCCAGTAGGCGCCCGCGCTCTTCTAGCCGCATTCGCGGTCCAATGGTTCCGCATCCACCCGGACCGCAATCTCCCCCAGCTCTTCTCCTCTGCGAATGCGCAACATCTGTTCCTGAAAAAGCCTGCCGCCGATGGGTTCACCATCCTCATCGTCGACGCTCTCTTCCTTCATCTCCTCCACGATCATGTGCCGCGCCTGTGGCCGCACAATCTCCTCGAGTCCCAGAAACATCGCGCTCATTGCCAACCCGGCCAGCGGTGAAACCACCAACTCCCGCGGCCGCTCTCTCCTTCTCCGCGGTTGGCGCACCAGATATACGCAGGCCCGCACCACAAACAACAGGGCGCATTCGCAAGCAATGCAAAAACCATCTCGTTCCTCCAGCGTTCTCACTCCGAGCACAATTGCGCGCGAATGCACGTCAGCTCAAAACGAGCCAAACGCATTCGCAAATTGGAATGAATTACCGAAGTGAGAAAGGAGGAGGCCGCTGGAACAGTCCCGCGCGCCCAAGGATCGGCGCAGCGAAACTCAGTTCCAAATCCACCGCAGGCCAAAGCGACCGCGGAACCTCGACGAGACCGAACAGCAGCACCGGCGTCAGAACCAGCACCGCTGCCAGCGCCACACCCGCCACCGGGTGCGCCACCAGCAGGAGCACGACAATCGCCGTGCCCACCGCCGCCAGCCTGTGCCAGGTTAGTCTCATCGGCTCCGCTTCATTCTACTGCGGCGCAAGCCGCGTTCGCCTGGACGGCCAGTCCCCCTGT
>PMSS01000161.1 GCA_003167515.1 Acidobacterium sp.
GCAGCCGTGCACGGGCGGTTCTCGAAACAGACCTTGACCAGTGGGGGCGAAGTTCGGCAACCCGGCAATCTTCGTTTCGCTCGTGGAATGGGCCGATTGCGTAATTACGGAATAACTCAGCAGCCACCGAGCGTCTGGCGAGCGCAATGTTTTGTATTTCCATTATAGTTGACACGGAAACAGTTGTCACGTAATCTATATTTCGTGAAAGACGCTCAAGCACCTGATCTGACCGTCAGCGACCTCAAAAAACACCTGGGATTCTGGCTTCGCTTCGTCTCCAGCCACGTTTCGCACGCCTTTGCCCGCAAGCTCCTGGCCAGCGCTGTGACGGTGGCAGAGTGGGTGGTCCTCCGGGAAATGTTCGACGAAGAAGAGACCTCGCCGGGCGTTCTGGCGGAGCGGATCGGGATGACGCGCGGCGGCGTCTCCAAACTGGTCGACAGGCTCGTGTACAAAAAGCTGATCACCCGCCGGCATCGCAGCGACGACCGCCGTTTCCAGTCGATTGCCCTCACGCCAGCCGGGCGGCGGCTGATTCCGCAACTGGCGGCCCTGGCCGACCAGAACGACGAGGAGTTCTTTCATCCGCTCTCAGCCAGAGAGCGCGCCGCGCTGATCGCGACGATGAAGAAGCTGGTCCAGGCGCACGGCCTGCAAACACTGCCAACCGAGTAAAGGAGAAGAGATGAGCAAGCAGGTAATTCACGAATTGGCCATAGCAACACAGCAAGGCAAGATGACCTTCCCTCAGGTGGTCAAAGGGCTCCTCGAAGCCGGAGTGGAATCGTACCTCGTGGACTTCGCGGCAAAGCAGAAGACCCACTACCTGACGGATGGAACCACGCTTACTGTGCCTATGATCCTGGAGCCCGGTCCAATTGCGGAGAACTTCAGCGGCGCCGGCCTGGTGGCGGCCATTCGCGGCGCCCAGGCAGATACCGTGCGGTACCCCGAGTTTGTGAAGCGCTCGACTGCGGCAGGCATCATCGGCTATTGGGCATTCCTGTCCGGCAAAAGGGTGATCTACTTCGGAAGGCAAGGCGAACAGCACATCGAGGAATTCCCGAAGCCGCGCGCGTAAGCAGGAGCGGACCACGCCCAGCCTTCGGGTCCGTACCAGAGAAAGGAAATACTATGACTGCGATTTCCGCGACCTTGTCTGTTCAGATTGCCTGCCCCGCGGCAGAAGCTTACCAATTCATCGCCGATCCCGCGACCATGCCCCGGTGGCCATCCATAATGTAAAAGCGATCCGGCCTATGGGGCAAAACGAGTGGCAGATTCAAACGCCTCGCGGCGCCGGAAGACTCATTCCGCACTATAACCGGCGGTCCGGTATCCTCGACCACGAGTTCGTCGATCCGAAGGAAGGAATCGTGGGAAGTCTCGGCACGGATTGTGCCGGCGGGAACGAAGGATTCCGTCTACATGATCACGCTCGTCAAGCCTCCCTCCATGCCCGACGAGGCATTCAGGCAAGCTATGCCGCTCGTCGAAGAGGAACTGCAGACGATGAACCGAATCCTCGATCGGCGAGAGTGATCGCACAACAGCGCTCCAAACACCCAACCCCAAACTACCAAACTACCAAAACGTAGCTTCACAGCGACGGGTTGCGCAGACTTTCCTTAGGAGATGGCCCTTCTGCATTTCATATCGCCCTGTCAGGGAAAAGGAAACGGGCCCCCCCATTCCGGGGTTTGGTGCGAGCGTGAAATCCTGCGGCGACGTTGTCTCCGCCTCGGGGTCAACGAAAGTGACGTCATTCGGGAACGCGAAAGTCGGGCCGGTCGGGCGGGAGAGATATCCAACAAGAAATACGACCAGCGAGATAAGGCCCGTCGTCGCCAGTATCTGTTTCAGATAATTCGGCTTAGGAAGATTGGCACGCGACAAAGCGCGCACGATCGCAAGACCGATTCCGCTCCCTCCAGTCGCCACACTAGTCCAGATTGCCTTGAATGGATTGGTAATGAAGTCGGGTAACTGAACCAGAACAGCGGCTCCGGCAAAGGTCGTGCCAAGCCAGAAGACAAAAATAGTCACCGCGACCGAGATCAGCAGAACAATCGCCGTGTCGATCAGTCCCTGTTGGGCCTTGCCTTGCGGCTCGGGCCTATCTGGCGGCGTTGCCATGAGAAACACTACTGCGGGTCCCCCGCGCAAAGCAAATCGATCCGTGGCGGAACCCGCTACACTGAGAATCGCCCGACCCTACGACCATGAAACATCTTCTCCAGGGCTACACCCGCTTCCGCCGCGATGTCTTCCCCGGCATGAAGGACCACTTCCACCTCCTCGCCGACATCCAGCAACCCGACATCCTCTTCATTACCTGCGCCGACTCGCGCGTCGTCCCCGACCTCATCCTCCAAACCGAGCCCGGCGACATGTTCCTCTGCCGCACTGCGGGCAACATCGTCCCGCCCCACGGCGCCATGCCCGGCGGCGTCTCCGCCACGATCGAGTACGCCGTCGCAGTCCTCCATGTCCGCCACATCATCGTCTGCGGCCACTCCGACTGCGGCGCCCTCAAAGCCGTGCTCGACAAGCCCGACCTCTCCCGCCTGCCCCTCACCGCCAAATGGCTCGGCTACATCGAGCCTGCGTGGAAGCACCTCGAACCAGGCCTCTCCACCTCTGACCCGCGCACCCTCCACACCGCGCTCATCCACGCCAACGTCATCGCTCAGTTGGAAAATCTAAAGACCCACCCCGAAGTAGCCCGCGCCCTCGCCCTCGCCCACAACACCCTCGAAGTCCACGGCTGGTATTACGACATCCTCACCGGATCCATCGAAACCTGGGACCAGCAAACCCGCCGCTTTCTCCCGCTGGAAGAATGGGCTTCCTCCGCTTTTCTGAGCGCTGAACGCTGAATGCTCTCCGCTCGCCCCGAAATTCACGCGCAATTCGCGGAGTGCTTCGAACATCCCCCGTCCTCCATTCTGAAATCAGAACGGAGACCCCATGCACCGAACCATCAACCCCGCCATCCTCTACTTCGGAACTCCCGTCGTCCTCGTCAGCTCGCTCAACGAAGACGGCTCGCCCAACCTCGCGCCCATGTCCTCCGCCTGGTGGCTCGGCTCCCGTTGCCTTCTCGGCTTCGGCGCTCGCTCCAAAACTCCGCGGAACATCATCCGCACCGGTGAATGCGTCCTCAATCTCCCATCCGCCAACCTGGCCGGCATGGTCGACCGCCTCGCCCTTACCACCGCCTCCAACCCTGTCCCTGAATTCAAGCTCAACCGCGGCTACCGCCACGAACCCGATAAGTTCGGATGCTCAGGCTTCACCGCCGTTCCCTCCGATCGCGTCCAGCCCCCGCGCGCCCTCGAGTGCCCCGTGCAGTTAGAAGCCACGCTGAAGCACGTGCACCCCATCGCCGACGAGTCCGACGACCTCCGCGGCCGCCTCGTCTCCCTTGAAGTCCACATCGAGCGCGTCCACGTCGACGAAAGCATCCAGTTCGACGGCGACCCCGATCGCATCGACCCCGACAAATGGCGCCCGCTCATCATGAGCTTCCAGCATTTCTATGGACTGGGCCCGCGCCTCCGCGACTCCCGCCTCGCCACCATCCCCGAATCCGCCTACCGCCCACAAGCCCTCTCGATCGAACCAATCGTGTCTCGCTAACAGCTCTTCGCTAACAGTTCTTTGCTAGCCGCTTCTTGCTAACCGCTTCTCAGCCGTTCTCAGTGCACGCCCACCGGCGCCTTGGCCCCCGGCTTCACCTTCCTAAAAAACCAAACCAAAATCACGCAGGCAAAACAGATTAAACTCATCCACCGGAACACATCCACAAACGCCCACAGCAAAGACTGCTGCCCCAGCTGTTGATACAGCACGCCCTCCGCCGCATGCTGCGCGTTAGGCGCCGCCGTGTGCCGCGTCAAATATCCCGTCAGCCCGCTCAGTTGCTGCTCAAACCAGTACTGCGTCGTCGATACAGACCCCCCAACCTGCACCTGGTGAGCCGCGCTCCGCCGCACCAGCAGCGTCTGCGCTATCGAAATCCCAATCGACCCGCCTACGTTCCGCAGCAAATTGAAAATCCCGGTCGCATTCCCAATCTGATCGTTCCGCAGCGTACTGTACGCCTGCGTCGTAATCGGCACAAACACAAAACTCAGCGCGAACCCTGTCGCCACAATCGGCACCAGCAGCGTCCATGGACTAAGCCCCAGCGTCAGGTTCCCCAGCATCAGCGACATGATCCCGAATCCCACAAACCCAAACGTCAGGAGATACCGCGGGTCCACCTTGTTCCCCAGATAGCCGATCACCGGCATCCCGAGAATTGACCCGATCCCGCGCGGGCCCACCACCAGGCCTGCCGTAAACGCCGTGTACCCCAGCAGCTCCTGGTAAAACAGCGGCAGCACCGTGATCATCGAGTAGATACACAACCCGAACATCGCGATCAGTGCGCACCCCAGCCCGAAATTCCAGTCCTTCAGCGTCTTCAAATTAACCAGGGGCGTCTTGCTCCGCCACGAATGCAAGATGAACCACGTGAACGACACGATCAGGAAAAACGCCGCCCACCGGATCCACGTCGCCCCAAACCAGTCGTCCTCCTGCCCCTTGTCCAGAATCACCTGTAGGCATCCCACCCAAACCGCCAGCAGCCCAAACCCCAGTCCGTCAAACTTACTCGCGTGCCCCTTCGTGATGTACTCCGGATCCTTCACGTACCGCCCGATCATGAATACCGCCAGCGCGCCCACCGGAATATTGATATAGAACGCATACCGCCAGCTGTACGTGTCCGTAAGCCAGCCGCCCAGCGTCGGCCCCAGCACCGGCGCCACCACCACCCCGAACGCGAACAGCGCCATCGCCGCCCCGCGCTTCTCTGGAGGAAAGCTCTCGAGCAGGATCGACTGCGAAAGCGGTTGCAGCGCGCCGCCCCCAGCCCCCTGAATCACGCGAGCGATCAGCATGAACCCCAGCGTCGGTGCCGCTCCGCAGAAAAACGAAGCGACCGTGAAGATGATCACGCACGTGATCAGAAATCTCTTCCGCCCAAACTTCAGCGAGAACCAGTTGCTCGCCGGCAGAATCACCGCGTTCGCCACCAGGTAGCTGGTCAGCACCCACGTCGCTTCATCGTTTGAAGCCGACAGCGACCCAGCAATATACGGCAGCGCCACCGACGCAATCGCCGTGTCCAGCACCTCCATAAAGGTCGCCAGCATCACGGAAACCGCGATGAGCCAGGGATTCACCCCAAAATTTTGTGCCTGCTGACCGCTTTCGCCCGCCATGCCCCTCTGCCAGGATTGTGAAGTTGCGTGGGTGAAAACTGTGAAGCTGAAACGACGAACGCGGAGACCAATCCGCGAACCTGGAACCCAAAGACGACTCTGGGGAAGAGTAACCCGATTTCGCTTTTGATGCTTCAGGGGCCCACGAAGAGCCCAAATCCCGAAGCGGCAGGCCTGTAGCTTCCAGCGCGGCGTACGTTGTGAATCTGTGTCGGCCCTAACGCGCACCCTGATCCCAGGACCAATCCACGACGACAGAAGGATCAGGGTGTCCTGTTCGTTCGGTAGAACTTTCGCGGCTCAAGAATCACAGCTGGCTAAAGGCTGACGGCTAATGGCTAATGGCTGACAGCTCCCAGCTCCCAGATCCCGCCCCCCGCTCCCGGCTCCCCTAACCACTCCACTTTGAGCCATTTCCCCATTCTGCATCGCAACCGCCACTTGTCGCATCAGATAGATTGACAATAACTCACTCAAGTGCCATCCTAGCCATGGACCCAGGCACTTCTTCAGGAGCACCCAAAACAATGGCAAAGATTATCGGCATCGATCTCGGCACGACCAATTCCGTCGTCGCCGTCATGGAAGGTGGCGAACCCAAAGTCATCGCCAACGAAGAGGGCGGCCGGACCACCCCCTCCGTCGTCGCTTTCACCAAATCCGGCGAGCGCCTCGTCGGCCAGGTCGCCAAGCGCCAGGCCATCACCAACCCGGNNCAACGAAGTCAACGACGAAATGAAGATGGTTCCCTACAAAGTCGTCCAGCAGGGCGACCACGTCGCCATCGAAGCGCAGGGCAAGCTCTACACGCCTCCGGAAATCTCCGCCCTCATCCTGCAGAAGCTCAAGAAGGCCGCCGAAGATCACCTCGGCACCACCGTCACCGAAGCTGTCATCACCGTTCCCGCCTACTTCAACGACGCCCAGCGCCAGGCCACCAAGGACGCCGGCAAAATCGCCGGCCTCGACGTCAAGCGCATCGTCAATGAGCCCACCGCAGCCGCGCTCGCCTACGGCCTCGACAAAAAGAAGGATGAGACCATCGCCGTCTACGACTTTGGCGGCGGCACCTTCGATATCTCCATCCTCGAAGTCGGCGAGGGCGTCATCGAGGTCAAGTCGACCAACGGCGACACCCACCTCGGCGGCGACAACATCGACCAGC
>PMSS01000442.1 GCA_003167515.1 Acidobacterium sp.
GCCGCCATCGACGAGGCCGTTCCGGCGCCTGTCCTCAGCGCCGCGCTCTACGAGCGATTCAGTTCCCGCGGTGACGATGATTTTGCCGACAAGTTGCTGTCTGCGCTGCGCTACGAATTCGGCGGCCATAAGGAAAAGGCAGACTCCGGAAAAGTCGCCGCCTGATGGCATCCTCCCATTCCGATGATCGTCTGCACAGCGCGCGACGGACAGCATAGAGCGATCGGAAGGAATCGATAACAAGCGTGCAACCCAACACATCATCAACTAAAGCGTCATCCGAGAGTAACCCGGAAGGAAAACGATGAAAGCCACTCAACAGCTCCACGACTTGGGCCAGAGCCTTTGGCTCGACAACATCACACGGGGACTACTAATAAAAGGCACGCTCCGCCGCTACATCCAGGAGTTCTCAATCACCGGCCTCACGTCGAATCCTACGATCTTCGATCACGCGCTCAGCAAGAGCCGTGAATACGATCACGGTATCCAGCAGAAATTGCAGGAGGGCAAGTCGGGTGAGGCCCTCTTCTTCGAACTGGCGATCGAAGACCTGCGGCAGGCTGCCGATCTCTTTCGGCCGATCCACGATCAGACGAACGGCGTGGATGGCTGGGTGTCTCTGGAGGTTTCGCCTCTTCTGGCCCACGACACCGCCGCAACACTCGCCGCAGCCAGGGATCTCCATGCTCGTGCGGCACGGCCCAACCTCTTCGTCAAAATACCGGGAACGAAGGAGGGACTGCCCGCCATTGAGGAAGCAATCTTCGCGGGTGTGCCCGTCAACGTCACGCTCCTCTTTTCAGCCGCGCAGTATGTCGCGGCCGCCGAGGCGTATCTGCGCGGCATCGAGCGCCGCATCGCTGCCGGGCTGAATCCGGATGTTGGCTCTGTTGCCTCACTCTTCGTCAGCCGCTGGGATGTAGCGGTAGCGGCCACGGTTCCTTCGGAGTTGCGGAACCAGCTGGGCATCGCCATTGCGAGAGAGACGTATGAGAGCTATTGCACTTTGCTTGACTCGCCACGCTCGCAGCGCATCCTGAATGCGGGCGCTCGTGCCCAGCGACTGCTCTTCGCCAGCACCGGAACCAAGGACCCGAACGCGTCCGACACACTCTATGTGCAGGCCCTCGCCGCACCCTTCACCGTGAACACCATGCCTGAGGCCACATTGATGGCGCTCGCCGATCACGGGACTGTCAGTGAGACGCTGCATCCTCATGCGGAAGATGAGTTGGCCAGGTTCGCCGGGGCAGGGATTGACACCAGGGGCATGGGTCTCAGACTCCAGAACGAAGGAGCCGCATCGTTCATCAAATCCTGGAAAGAGCTGTTGCAGTGCATCGCCGACAAAGCCGAGAAGCTCAAGGCTGCCTGAGCCTCGCTGGCGGATAGCTGCGTTCATGGAGGAGTGGAACTATGAAGATACTGCCTGGCGTTGACGATTCGCGGTTCTCGCCGGGAAAAGTTTTGCGCCCGCCCCATGAGTTAGAGGCTTGCCGGCAGACGCGGCTTGCCCGCGACGATATAAATCAGAGCGCTTCCCTGGTTCGGTGAGGTCATCAATGCCTATGGCGACTACTACTTCCGTTTCTGCTCCCGGGATGACTTTCACATGTCCAATGCACCCTGAGGTGCAAGCGGAAAAACCGGGATCCTGTCCGAAATGCGGGATGGCTCTCGAACCGGTCGAGATAGCTCCGGCGAGTAACCGTACCGAGTACACCTGCCCCATGCATCCGGAGATCGTCCGCGATCAGCCGGGCAATTGTCCCATTTGCGGCATGGCGCTCGAACCCCGCGCCGTATCCGCCGACTCTGCAAATCCTGAACTCGTCAGCATGACAAGGCGCTTTTGGGTTGCCGTGGCCCTTACGGTTCCCCTGCTCGCCGTCATGCTCTCCGATGTTCTGCCTGGCCACCCGCTTCAACATCTTCTGACCGGACAGCGGCTCGCTTGGCTGGAGTTTGCGTTTGCGACGCCAGTGGTCTTATGGGCCGGCTGGCCATTCTTTGAACGTGGCTGGGCCTCCATCGTTCATCGCAGCCCCAATATGTTCACGCTGATCGCGATCGGCGCCGGTTCCGCTTATCTATATAGTGTTGCCGCCGTCGTTGCGCCAGGAATCTTCCCCCAGACGTTTCGCGATATGTCCGGCAATCTTGCCCTCTACTTTGAAGCGGCCTCCGTGATCACCGCGCTGGTGCTGCTCGGTCAGGTGCTGGAGTTAAAGGCTCGCAGCCAGACCAGCAGCGCGATCAAGGCACTCCTTGGCCTCGCCCCGAAGACGGCACGCCGTATCTCCCAGGATGGAAAGGAAGCGGATGTGGCCCTGAGCGAGGTTCAGGTGGGAGACCGTATCCGTGTTCGCCCAGGGGAAAAGGTTCCGACGGACGGATCCGTGATCGAAGGGCGCAGCAGCGTCGACGAGTCGATGGTGAGCGGCGAACCAATCCCCGTCGAGAAAGCAGCCGGTGCGAAAGTAGTCGGCGGCACGATCAATGGAACGGGAAGCTTTGTCATGAAGGCGGAACGGGTAGGAGCCGATACCCTTCTGGCGCAGATCGTGAAGATGGTGAGCGAGGCGCAGCGAACGCGGGCTCCCATCCAGCGGCTTGCCGACAGGGTCGCAAAGTTCTTCGTGCCCGCAGTCCTAGTTTCGTCGGGGATCACGTTTGCTGTGTGGGCCATCTTTGGGCCTCAGCCTCACTATGCCCATGCACTGGTGAATGCGGTAGCGGTGCTCATCATCGCCTGCCCCTGTGCTCTGGGGCTCGCCACGCCGATGTCCATCATGGTCGGCACAGGCCGAGGAGCCGGCGAGGGGATCCTCATCCGAAACGCAGAATCCCTGGAGATCTTTGAGAAGGTGAACACTCTGGTTGTCGACAAGACTGGCACACTCACCGAGGGCAGGCCGCGCCTGACGGAAGTCATCCCGGCGGAGGGTTTCGATGCGACTTACCTTCTCCAGTCTGTGGCCAGCCTTGAGAAAGCAAGCGAGCATCCGCTTGCGGCGGCCATCCTGGCCGGAGCCAGAGAGAAGAAAATCGAGTTGGTTCCGGTTGCCGACTTTCAGTCGATCACGGGAAAAGGCGTCACCGGAACCTTGCAAAGCAAGCGGATTGGTGTTGGGAACGCCGCTCTCATCGAGGAACTGGGTGCATCCTCTGAGACTCTGCAGGCAAGGGCAGAAGGTCTCCGCAAGGAAGGCCAGACCGTAATGTTCGTGACATCCGATGGGCGCTTTGCGGGCCTGATCGCGGTCGCCGACCCTATCAAGGAATCGGCCGTCCAGGCCATCCAGCAGTTGAAGCAGGCCGGCATCAGGGTTGTCATGGTCACGGGAGACAATCACACAACAGCCGCTGCAGTGGCTCAAAAGCTGGGAATTGATTTTGAAGCTGATGTGTTGCCGGAAAAGAAAGCTGACGTGGTGAAGAAGCTCCAGTCACAAGGCGCCGTAGTGGCGATGGCCGGGGACGGAGTGAACGATGCGCCCGCGCTGGCACACGCACAAGTTGGAATCGCGATGGGAACCGGAACGGATGTGGCAATGGAAACTGGCGGAATCACGCTGGTCAAAGGCGATCTGCGAGGAATCTTGAAAGCACGACGGCTGAGCCAGCGCACCATGCGAAACATTCGCCAGAACCTGTTCTTCGCATTCTTCTACAACGCTCTCGGCGTGCCTCTCGCTGCCGGCGTCCTTTATCCAGTATTTGGGTTGCTGCTCAACCCCATGATTGCGGCGGCGGCCATGAGCTTCAGTTCCATCTCCGTAATTGCGAATGCCCTCAGGCTCAGGACCACCAAACTGTGAGTTCGAATGCACGAGAGTTCCTTCGGCGCGGGAGTAACCGGAGATTATCCCGATTTCGGTCTTAGGCCATGTGTTCGTGCAGTTCGACAAGTTGAGCTTGCGCCATCCGACAATCCGCATGCTCCGCAGATCTGGTGAGCAAATCGGACCCGCGTTTCGGTTTCCCTGGTGGAGGGGCAACCACCCCTGACCATTGGCTCAACCATCACCTGCACAGAGGTTGGACCTTGTCTGCTTTGGCTCGATCAGACTCGACGACGCAGGCAGTCGCCATGCCTAAAAGCCACAGAAAAGCCAGTCCGATTGGTTCGACCATAGGCTACCTCCAAGGGGGAGGCGAGCATGGGGAACCGATATCAGGGCGGCTACCCGACGCGTGAGGTGGCAAGCGAAGCAATCAATGGACTGAGGATGTCGATCAATGAGGACCGTCACCGCCGACAGGACAGGACTATCACGGTCGCAGATTTGGCTGATCACTACACCCGAGTAGAGCTCTGCGACGGATCCCATGTGCACACAGCAGCGTGCGTCCTCGCCGGGATACTTATGCAGCACGCGGATCCAGGAGATGGCCTACCTGATCCGGGAATCGCTCAGTTTGTCGCTGCAAGCCGGCAACCATCCTCTTCTACCTTGGTCATCCCGATGCATGAGACATCCGTAAGGTCTTGATCGCCTTTCGAGCGCGGTAGAGGTCATAGGTGTTTTTGCGGCGATGGCTGGTGCGGAATCAACGAGATGCGTTGCATCTGAATGCGACTTGGTAGCATTTTGGTAGCAAAAACTGCACCAGATATGGAGCAGCCAACGCCGGGGTTCCGCTGTAAGTTGTTGAGAATATGGTAGGCACGAGGAGACTCNNTCCTGACCTCTACCGTGTCAATCTGCCTGCATTAGGTGTTTCAACGACTTACAACGCCGCGGGGACTGCCTAAACACGCGGAAGTCGCACAAGACGGCACGATTTGTGGGTTGGATTGTGGGTTGGAAACACGGACATTTCACCCGATGCCGGCACGCCTGCCCGTTATTTCCGGTTTGGCGGTAAACCGTCCGGAACGCTGGGTCGACGAGCGCATTGGCGATTTACCGCAAACTGAGGAAACAGACTTCCACCTCCTGATTGCCGATACCGTCCATCACTCACTTCCACCGCAGCGAATACACCTGCTCCGCTCCGGCTGGGCTCATAATCGCTGGCTGTCCGTCCGCCGTCACGCTCACGAAAGCCTCGTTGTATACGGTCGTATCCGGAATGTCCGAGAGGCGCACCCACTCGCCGCCCGGCACCGACAGCCGGTACATACCCGCATGGGTCTGGGTCTGCGAGAAGTAGACGGCGCGACTGTCTGGAGACCAGGCATAGTAGCCCGTCGGGCCGGCTTCATAGCAAGCCCGCAGATGCTCGGGCGGTCCAGGCTTCCTGATGAACTTCCGGATCGACTCTTCCCGGTTGGCGATCGTTCCCAGGCTGCGGACCTCGCCATCCGCTTCTGCTACCGCAACAGCAATCGTTTCGGCATGGACATCCANNACTTCTCTCTCATGACCGGTTCACTCCGCTTCTGGCTCTGGACTGACGTTCCTCAAACAAACTCAGCCTAACCCACGACTCGCGCATCGAGCCGGTCACACCATAATGACTACTGCTTCGAGGTGTGCCGATTCCGGGGGGAACCGCTGGAATCGACAGCGATGGGTTATCGGCTGACGAGAACGAAGGCTCCCCAGTAGAAGGGGAGATCTTTGCCGTATCGCTTGCGGACGACTTCGCGTTCCTGGAGTTGCGCCTGACGCAGAGCTTCGGGCTTGTCGAGGCCTGTGAGCCATTTCGCGTAGAAGAGAGACATGAGCTCCTGGGTTTCCTGGTCGGGAACGGACCACATGCTCATCATGACGGCGGAGGCACCGGCTTCCTGGAGGGCGCGGCGGAGGCCGAAGACGCCCTCGCTGTTGCTCTGCTCGCCGAGGCCGGTTTCGCAGGCGCTGAGCACGACGAGCTCGGTGCCCTGAAGGTTGAGCTGGCTGGCTTCATAGGCGGTGAGGATGCCGTTGTCGGCTCCGGCAGCAGGGGCCGCGCCGGAGCGGGTGCGATTGGCGCCGGCGAAGAAAAGTCCGGAGTGGAGCATGGGGTCGTCGGAGGCGCTGCGGAGATGCGCTTCGCGACCAGAGTTATCGGGCGCGGGATGGTCTTCCAGGAAGAAGCCGTGGGTTGCGATGTGGACGACGCGCGGGGCGCGGACATCCTGGATGGAGGCTTTGAGAGCGCGGTCGCCGGTGTAGAGCGTGGTTTGCCAGCCAGACTGGCGGAGGAGCTTGTCAACCGCGGTGACTTCGGCTTCGGTGCCGGGAAGCGGCGGGAGGGGTGAGCCGGTGAGGTCGACGGAGCGCGATGAAGCGGACGGGGGCGAGCCGGGCGCCGGAGCGGGCGCGGCGGCGACGTAGTCGAACCCGGGATTGCCGAGGAGAACCGCGGACTTTGCGGTTGCGGCGTCGGGGGGGTGCAGGAGATCGCGGGTACTGTTGACGCTGCGCAGCTGATATTTCTCGAGGAGCAGCTTGCCGGTGGAGTCGGAGAGCAGGCCGATAGGGATCTGGTTGAGGACGCCGTCGGCAGCGACGTAGACGCGCTGGGCGCCAGCGAGGGCGGGCTCGAGGGGCTTCCAGAAAGCGTCGTATGCGGCGCTGCCGGCGACATTGTTGGCGGCACTGGTTGCAGGGGACGCACCGGACGCGGCTTCGGGCGCGGCGGGGGTGGGCTCGATAGAGACGCCACGGGTTTTGGCGACGACGGAGCGGAAGCCGGCGAGGGGCGCGGCTTCGAGCTGCTTTGCGTCGCCGAGAACGATGAGGCTGGGGTATTGCGACCGGGGCGTAACGACGAGCGCGACGTAGATGCGGTTGGCGGTGAATGATCGGCCGTTGTGGAACTGGAACTTCGTAATTTCGACAGAGGCTTCGCCGGGCTTGAGAGCCTTTTGGACGTCGCGCCAGGTTGCGGTGGAGAGGGTTTTCTTCTGCGAAAAAGTTGCGGAAACTTGGGCGAGTGCCTCTTCGGTCTGATTGATTTGCTGGCTGAGCTGCTTAATTTGGGCGCGATTATAGGAGGCGGAGGTGGAGAGCACGGCGAACTGGGCTCTTTCCGCGGCGAGGTTGTCGAGGATGGCGAGCGCTGGGCGGTTGCCGCTGGCAAGGAGCCGGGCACGACTGGATGCAGAGCTTTCGGCGACGAGGCCGCGCTCGGCGAGCAATGCATCGTACATTTTCCCGACAAGAGCGGGGTTGCGGCCGTGATATCTGGTGATGAAGCTGAAGTAGATAGGGAAAGTGCCGGGCAGGGTGGCGTAGTAGACGAGGCGGTCCTGCTCGCTCATGGTCCAGGCGTCGGCGTTCCACCCGGCGAGGCGGCTGGCGATGTATCTGTCGAACCAGGGCTCGGCGCGGTCGGGCTTATCCCAAGCGTAGTAGAAGAGGCCGATGTTGACATCGTCTTCGTCGAGGATTGGGTTGTTGAGGTCGTAGTTGTGCTGGAGGATGGCGATCATGCGGAGGTTGAGCGGCTCGCCATCGGCGAAACGCTGCTCATCCTTGTAGACATTGGCTAAGTTGCCGAGATAATTAGCGAGGTTGGTGCTGTTGGGGCCTTCGGATTTCTCGCTCAGGTCGATGGCTTTCTGGAAGAGGGTTTCGGCGACTTTGAGGTCGCCGGCATCGGCGACATCCTGGCCGGCGAGATTGCAGGTGGCGGCGAGCTGCGCGCTGTAAGCGGGACCGGCGTTGGTGTAGATGGCGATGGCGCCGCGCAGGACGTGGGCCGCGGGCTCCAGCTTGCCTTCGTCGATCATGAGGCTGCCGCCGTCGCGCAACACGTCGGCAACGTGCGGGTCATTTTGGCCGTAGGCCCGGACGGCGATAGTGAGGGCTTCGCGGAAGTCACTTTCGGCTTCGCCCCAGCGGCCGTGGTCGGCATAGAGGTCAGCGAGGTTGAGGAGGACGGCGCCAGCGTCCTTGCTTTGCGGGCCGTCGGCGGCTTTGAGGATGGCGAGCGCGCGGCGGAGGCAGCTGTCGGCGTCGGCGAACTCATCGATGCTCCTGTAGAGGAGACCGAGGGAGTCGAGCGAGAGACCGACGCGGCGGTCGTTGGGACCGAAGGTGGCGGCGGCGACCTTGACGGCCTGCTCGGCGAGCGGAATGGCCTGGTTGATCTGGCCCTGCTGGCGGAGTTGCTCGGCCTGCGAGGAAAGCTGCGCCCAGCGCGCTTCCTGGGGCGAGGCTGAGAGGAGAATCACCAAAACGGGGATGAGGAAGGCCAGGCTGCGGAGGACAGGAAGGCAGGGCGTCGCCGGAATTGCGCGCGGGGATGGATCGACACGAACCATGACGCGGACCATGGCAGAGGATGCCTGGGGCACTGTGGATGGGTCCCTCTCCTGAATTTCGTTCCGTCCCGGAACGCTAACGAGGCGGATGAGCTGATACCTTCGGCGACAACACCAGGGTTGTGAAGGGTAAATGATTCGGGCCGGGCCGTGCTCATTCGTACTGCGCAGGGGCTGGCCGCTGCTCACCCCGGCCGCATCAGGCGGAAGGATGGAACGGTCCCGGAGAGTCCATCCAACGCATAAGGATGCAGAAATGATTTTGTCCCTGACTCAGTTCCGACAAGGCGATCCTTCCCCGCCCCGGGGAGCCAGTCATTCGGACCGCGCCAGACGCTCTTCTCTTTGGATGGTGGTCGGCAATACGGCAATTTGGGCCGCCTCATCTGGGCAGACTGTCATGTTCCATCATGGCTCGATGGCAATGGAGGCCACGAATAATGAAGCAGAAACTGAACCGTCGAACGAATCTCCCAAAGAGAATTTTACGACTTCCCGATCTCGAACACGCCAGAACAGCAGTCCTGAATAGTCTTACCAGTCCCGAGTCCCAACGCGGTTATCGGCATGCAATCGACGAGTTCGTGGACTGGTACTGTTCGGAGCCACGACTGGCATTCAACCGCATTGTGGTGCTTCGGTATCGCAGCCATCTTGAGTCCCGGAAGCTGGCCCCCGGCACCATCAACCTTCGTTTGGGCGCTGTTCGGCGACTGGCCTACGAGGCCGCCGATTGCGGCCTGCTCAGCTCCGATTTGGCCGCTGGGATCAGACGCGTAAAGGGCTGAAGAAGAATGGCGTTCGGATGGGAAACTGGCTAACGGCTGAGCAGGCTCGCTCATTATGGCAAAGTCCCGACATTGAACAGCTGAAGGGAAAGCGCGACCGAGCCCTGCTGGCTCTTCTGGTGGCGTGCGGATTGAGGCGTCACGAGGCCGTAAATCTGAGAGCCGAAGACTTGCAGCAAAGGGAGGAGCACTGGGCCATCGTGGACCTCGTTGGCAAGGCAGGTCATATCCGCACTGTCCCGATGCCCGAATGGGTGCATCTGGAGCTGGTCAATTGGCTCAGCTCCGCTTCTATTGATCGAGGGAAGGTCTTTCGCAGGATCAGCCGCATGGGCCGAGTGTTCGGGAACGGTATCAGCGAAAAGACAATATGGCACGTAGTGAAGTCTTCGGCCTCGAGCACAGGTATCCCTGCGCTTGCACCGCACGATTTGCGACGAACCTGCGCTCGGCTGTGCCGGAGCGCGGGCGGTGAACTGGATCAGATCCAGCTTCTGCTCGGTCATGTCTCGATTCAGACGACCGAGCAATACCTGGGATCTCGGCAGCGCATCCGGTCGGCGGTCAATGATCGGATTGGGATTGAGCCAGAATCGTAAACCAGCATGTCTTTTCCGGTGTTGCCGATGACGCAGGGCATGTCCGTTTGCCCTGGGATAGTAGTTTCCCGGCAGGAAACCGCCGGTGTAGGATCGTGCCGGGGTGCCGGGCGTGGAGTACGACCACAACAAAATCGATGAAGCGGTTCTGGCACTGCTGTGGCTGACACAGGCCGGCAATCGGCGAGCATGGAAATCGCACGATTGGGATGCGCTGGAGCGACTCCACGCCAAAGGATACATCTCCGACCCGAAGTCCAAAGCGAGGTCGGTAGCGTTCAGCGACGAGGGAGAGCGCCAGGCGCGGGAACTCTTCGAACGCCATTTTGGACGGAAGGACTAGAGCAGAGCCAGATCCAGCGGGTGGGTCAGAGGAACTCGTGCGGGAATGTTCCGTATGGCCGACTACACGTCCGGCACGAACGGGTTCGGTCCTCCCTGGGACTATGCAGATGACCTTGTCGGCTGCCTGGCGGCATGAAAACATCGGTTTGCATGAGCAAGATCAAAAGCGTGGCTCGCACGGTATCAGCATGGACCGCCGTCGGCATGTCCTGTTACGCCGTGTTTGTGATCTTTAATACTCTCCTCTTGGTCCCCTACGATTCTGTCGTCTTCACACCTTCGCAGTTCGTCAGATTCAAAGCAGAAATTATTTCGGTCTCCCTTGTCGTATTGGTCGCGCTGATATTGTTCGCAAGGCGGGCGTTCAGAAAGCCCAACGGCGAACGAAATTCAGACTGACCACTACCAATGCAGGCCGAGTTTCCCGTTTTCTGTCCGTATTACCGGCAATACGGATATCTGGTCACAACCTGAAAGCCTTGCTCCTCTTCGCTTGCCTTCCGTGCCACCACCATGGCCTTGGCAGCCGCCCTAGACTGCGCGGAGCCACGGGCATACCTTCCGGGCCTTAGACCGGAATCTGTTGCGCCCAGCCGTTTCTGAGGGCCTTCAGACATCAACGACTATCCTTTTCGGAACGACATTCTCAGTTTCGCCCACCGTCGCTGTGAACCATTCCGGCAATGCTCCGGTCTGCGCGTATGCCTCTAGCTCCTGAGTACTCATCTTCTCGAACAGGTCGTTCATCGAAGTGGTTTCCGTGCGGTCGATCCACTCCCCGGCTGCGTTGATCTTCGCATAGGCCTGGACGGCAGCGACTACCGCAGAAGCCGTCACATCCACCTCACCGGCTTTTTCGATGATCCGCTCCAGAGCCGCCCGGAGGTTTTTTTGCCGCTTCGAGGACGGGCCCAGCGCGTGCGCGTGACGGTAGACGCTGGCGCGGTCGGTGAGGCCGAATTCCTCTGCGATGCTCGCCGGGCTGCGCCAGCCAAGAAAAGCAGCCTCGATTTTCTCGCGCATCTGGTGGGCGCAAACGGAGCACGTTCGCTTGTGCCGCCCAAGGCTCACCTTTGGACGCGCCACCCCTGTTCGCTGCATGCTGCCATTGTGGTGCGTCCGCCGTGCGCCGAAAAGGTCTTTCTTGGCGTGGATACGCCAAACCCCTTCTGAATCCAACAGCGGCGCATACTTGCTGGTGTTATCGCCGTGAAAGCGGGTCTGGAGCCATTTTTCAGGGTTTGCATGGATTGTGCGAGTCTCGCAGAACGCTAATGGTGACACGGGTGAAAGCTCATTTTCACGTTGCAGCGGTTTGCTCTGGTTTTCGCCGGTTTGGAAACGGCTTAGTCACCACAGCGTCACCGCAGGGTCTTGTACCACGCGGGACTTCGCTCCGGAATCCCAGAAACGTCGAAGGATCTATGTCCACTTCATGTAGCGGGAGGGATGGCGTTGCCAATTTCTGCATCTTGGCTGTATGACCGGTTTCCCGAAGGTTGGCCGCTGGATCCATGCTTGGCGCGCTCAACCCACGCAAAGCTGTCCCAATAGACGCTCACACGCGCGCGCGTAATGGTCTCAAAACTCACGGCTCTTACGAACGAGGGTTCATCCGATCATGAAAATGCGCCGAATCTGCTTGACATTCGCCTCTTGCCCGCAAGATCATCGTCTTTCCATTCATTCCTATTCATAGCCGTAATTTCCTAATTCAAGCTCTGTTCGATCTGAGCCCTCGCACGCAGGTAAGCCCGCGCTTCCCCAGCGCGCCAATGCTGCCATAGGACGTCGCCATGGCAGGTGCAATGAATCGCTGTGCTGATCGCCCACCCCGTTCCCAAATGGAGTGGCCGAGTCCTCAAAGGAAATCCTGCCGATGACCACGTCGTCCGCCCCTCTCCTGACCCCTGGTACTTTCGCCCGCCTGGCTGTTCCGGTGCTGGCGCTGTTGCTTCTGAGCGCAACGGCCAGCGCCACGACCTTTACTGTGACTGTTTTTACCGACACGGCGGCCAACAGCCCCGCCAATGCCGGGGACGGACTTGGAACGGGTAATCCCGGCGACCTGCGCTGGTCGATTTTGCAGGCCAATGCGGCGGGCGGAACGAACATCATCGACTTCAGTTGCGCGTCGGCGCCGTGCACCATCACGCTGGGCGGGCCGTTGCCTCCGATCTTTGCCACGGCTACGACGCCGGGCGGCATCAACGGCTACAACCTGACCATCGACGGCGGAGAGTACGGCGACATCATCATCGACGGCGGGAGTAAGTACCGCGTCTTCTTTGTGGATAACGTCGCGGTGACGCTGAACCACCTGCAAATCCAGAACGCCAATGCCACCGGCGGAGCCGGTGGGGGAGGGGACGCAGGCGGAGGTGGCGGCGCGGGCTTTGGCGCCGGCTTGTTTGTGAACCAGGCAACCGCGGTTGTCACGGTCGAAAACACAACCTTCGCCAACTGCAGCGTGGCCGGGGGCAATGGCGGCTACGGTATCGAAGCTGCGTTGGACGGGGGCGGCGGCGGTGGCCTGGGATTTGCCGCCGGCCTCACGGGTAGTTACGGGGCAGGCGGTGGCGGAGTGACTGGGCCCGGAGGCAATGGCGGTGTGAGCGGCGGCAGCGGCGGCAGCGGCGGCGGCGGCGGCGGCAACTCGTATCCCAGCAACAGCACCGGCGGAAGCGGGTACGCGGACAACAGCGGCGGCGGCAGCGGCAATGAGACTAAGGGCGGCGCGGGCGGCTTTGGTGGTGGTGGCGGCGGCTCTTCTGAGAATCCCGGAGCGGGTGGCTTCGGCGGTGGAGGCGGCGGCGCAGGCATCATTGGCGCCACCAATGGCGGCAACGCCGGTTTTGGCGGTGGGGGCGGCGGCGCAAGCAGTTATGGCGGCAATGGCGGTGCATCGGCAGCAGCTGTGGGAGGAGTGGCTGGAGGAGCGGGCGGCGGTGTGGAAGACAACGCCGAAGGCTATTTCGGCGGAGGAAGCGGCGGTGGCGGTGCGGCCGCCGGGCCGGCGATCTTTGTGAACCTGGGAAGCGTGACTCTCGACAATGTCAGCGGGGCGGGCTTTTCGGCCACGGCGGGACAACCGGGGGTGACCGGCGACGGCGGCGGTCTCGCCCACGCCGCCTATGGCGGCACATCCAGTGCCGTTGCGGTTTTCAACTACGGGGGCAAGGTCAACGGCTCGACGACGGTGGGTCCCATTGCCAGCGCTCTGCCTGGCGGAACGGCTGTTCCAGGAACGACGCCGACGAGCACAAACTTCGGCTCGGTCGCAGTCGGCTCCTCCATCACGCAGCCGATCTACTTCACCGTCGCTTCCAGCACGGTCGTCGGCAGCATCGGTGTGCTCACCCAGGGCGCGTCCGGCCTGGACTTTACCGATGGCGGCGACAGCACCTGCACCGCACAAACCTACAGCTCGCAGACGGACTGCACCGTCAATGTGAAGTTCACGCCCGCCTTCGCCGGCCTGCGCATGGGCGCAGTGGTCTTCTACTCCGGCGCGAACCGTACTGGCACCGTCCTGGCGACTGCGTATGTCTACGGCATCGGCACCGGTCCGCAGATCGCATATGGACCGGGGACAGCGACTGCCATCGCCCCGACAGTGAACGGCGAGCCGTTGGGTTATCCTTCCGGTGTAGTGGTGGACGCCGCAGGCGACCTGTTCATCTCAGACGATACAAACAGCCGCATCGTGGAGATGCCGGCCGGGGGTGGCACGCCTGTTGCCGTCACTCCGACGGTGAATGGTCTGGGGTTAGACGGTTTTGGCGGCTTGGCTGTGGACGGCGCGGGCGATCTGTTCATCGCGGATGGTGACAACCACCGCGTCGTGGAGGTGCCCACTGGCGGCGCAGCGATTGCCGTCGCGGCGAGTGGTCTTTCTTTAAATTCTCCAGAAGGCGTGGCGGTGGACGGCGCAGGCGACCTGTTCATAGCAGACTTCGGCGGTTCCGTTTGGCAGGTTCCGGCCGGCGGCGGCGCAGCCATTGCCATCGACCCGACGGTCGACGGCAAGCCTTTGTATTCTCCATTCGGCGTGGCGGTGGACGGCGCAGGCGACCTGTTCATAGCAGACTTGAACAACAGCCGGATTGTGGAAGTTCCGGCCGGCGGCGGCGCGGCGACTGCTATCGACCCCACAGTAAACGGCATTTCGCTCGCTTTTCCATTTGATGTGGCTGTGGATGCCGCGGGCGATCTGTTTATAGCAGACACCAATCATGTTCGCGTGGTGGAGGTGCCGGCGGGAGGTGGAGGGGCCGTTGCAATCGATCCGATTGTGAATGGCACTGCTGTTTCTTATCCTCCAGCCGTCGCCCTCGATGGGGCAGGCGATCTGTTTATCGCGGACGCCAACGGTCGCGTGGTGGAGGTTCAGCACACGCAGCCGCCCACTCTCAGTTTCCAGACGACGACCGACGTCGGCCAGCTCGACTCCACCGACGGCCCGCTGGGATTCACGGTGGAGAACATCGGCAACGAGCCGCTGATTTTCTCGGTTCCGACGACGGGGTTCAACCCCAGCGTAGCTGCGGGCTTCCTGTGGGATTCGTCGTCCACCTGCACGCAGACCGCTTCGGGCGACTCTGCCTTTTCGCTGGCCGCAGCCGGCAATTGCACGGTCGAGATTGAATTTCAACCGGCAGGCCCGGGCACAAACTCCGGCTCCGTCGTTCTTACTGACAACAATCTGAACGTCACCGGCGCCACACAGAGCGTCGGGCTGAGCGGGACGGGCGCGGCGTCCTCCGTGAATGTCACCATCGGGACCAACCCTTCCGGGCTGAGCTTCATGATCGGCAGCAACACCTACAGCATGACCCAGATGCCGAGTCTCACCATCGGCACGCCGTACACGCTGTCGACCACATCGCCGCAGCCGGGCGGGACGGGCATCGAGTATGTCTTTTCGCAGTGGACCGCCGGCACTCTTACCGGCGCCGACAGCGTCACGTTGACGCCGACCATCAGTACCACCAGCGACACAGCGGTCTTCGATAAGTACTATCAGCTGAACGTTTCCTCCTCGTCGCCTCTGGAGGGTTCGGTGAACATCGGGCCGATCGGGCCAGGCGAACCCGTCTCCTCGGGCACGTATGAACTGGCCACGACCTCGTGGGAGATCCAGGCGGTACCGGCTTCCGGCTACTACTTCGTGAACTGGGCCGGCAACGTGCCCAGCGACATCGCCAGCTCCACAATCGCCGCCACCATAGTGACCTTGAATAACCCGGAGACCATCACTGCGAACTTCGCGCCGATTCCGGGTTACGTGGTGACGAACACCGCCGACGACGGGACCGGCAACGCGGCCAACTGCCCTGGTACGGGCACGAACTGCACCCTGCGTGACGCGATCACCGCGGCGGAGGCCAACAGCGGCGGCGCCGGGACCATCACCTTCAGCCCCGCGGTGTTTGCCACCAGCAACACGCCGCTCCAGAACACCATCAAGCTGGCCAGTCCGTTGCCGGCTCTGAACGGCCTGATCACCATTCAGGGGCTCGGCGCGAATATCATCACCGTCTCGGGGAACAATTCCTCGACCGTGGGCAGCATCTTCCAGGTCAGTCCCGCCGCCACGGTGGGCATCTCTGGTCTAACCATCACCGGCGGAAATGCAGACTACGGCGGCGGCATCTACAACAATGGAGGCGCCCTGTCCGTCTCAGGCAGCGTCTTGTCGAACAATACCGCCTACGACCAGGGCGGCGGCATTTGGAGCAACGCGGAAACGCTGACCGTTACGGACAGTACTTTCTCCGGGAACCAAGCTACCGGTGTTGGCAGTGCCGGCATCTACGCGGCCGGCGGGTCGCTGACCGTCAGTTACAGCACCTTCTCGGGGAATATTTCAGCGGATTACGGGGGAGGTATCAGCGTTTTCCTCGAAGGGGAAGCAACGATCAGCAACAGCACCTTCTCCGGAAACACCGCCAACGGAGCGGGCGGCGGTATAGCCGTACAGTTCGGCACTCTTACAGCGACCAACAATATCTTTACCCTGAATTCGTCGCCAACCGCGAACGGCGCAGGGATGGCTGCCGAGACCCCAGGCACCATCAACGCAAGCTACAACCTCTACTACCAAAACTTCGACAGCGGCACCACCACCGAGGACGACTGCAACGGCTGCACCGCCAACAACAACCCGATCTCCGGCAACCCGAACCTCGCCCCGCTGGGCTACTACGGCGGATCAACGCCGACGATGCTCCCGCTGCCGGCGAGCCCGGCTATCTGCGCCGCATCGTCTTCGCTGATTCCGAACGGAGTTACCACCGACCAGCGCGGCGATCCTGACTTTACGACTTACAACTCGACGAAGTGCTACGACGTGGGCGCCGTGCAGACGAACTACGCGCTGAGCTTCAACC
>PMSS01000424.1 GCA_003167515.1 Acidobacterium sp.
GGCCTGTTGGCAAGAGTTAAGGCTAAGGGCGGGGCTCCATTTCTAACGGAATTCGGAAATCACCTGCATTAACCCGAAATGCTGCTTGCAATCCGGAGAAATCGCTGATATGTTTTACTACGTGACACGTAGTAAGCATGACGTAGATGACGACCACGATCCAGGACGCTATTCCGATCCTCCGTTGTTGGTGTTGACGAGCCTCGCAGACGGACCAAAGCACGGGCATGCAATGCTCGAAGACATCTTCCGGATGAGTGGCACACGGCTGGGCCCAGGAACTCTCTACGGCGCAATCGCAAGGCTGGAGCGCGAGAGACTGATTGAGCCACTGCCGGCTGAAGAAAGGCGCCAGCCCTATCGGCTGACCCCTGGCGGAGTCCGAGTTCTTCGCGCGAAGCTGACTACCTTATCCGGGTTTGTGCGCGTGGGGCTGAAGAAGCTGGAGGCACGATGAATGCTCGACGCGCACGACGACTTGCAGGCTTGTATCCGCAGGAGTGGCGAACACGCTACAGCGAGGAATTTCAGCTATTCCTCGAAGATCATCCGTCCGATGTCCGAACAATCCTCGACGTTCTCGGATCGGCGACACGCGAGCATGCTCTCTCTTTCTGGAGGTTAAAAATGGACCGACGCCGAACTTGTTTGGCTTTGATGTTCTATACCTGCATGATTGCGATTGTCGCCGGCGTGAACTTTTATTGGACGGTGGATGGTACTTCTCTTGTCGCCGCAATGAAGATCCACCCTTCGCTTTTCACTAGTTGGAATCTGGTCAGGATTGGTGCTGCTTTGTTTGCGGCGGTCATCGCCGCGGTTGGCATTCCCGTGTCGTGGGCGATGGCGAGAACAGCGTTAGCCGCCCGAAGGTGGGATGTAATCCACCGGTTGGCCGTTCCGCCCTGCGCCGGATTGGTTGTGCTGGTTTGGCTGGTTGTTGGAGCCAGAATTGCCGGCGGTCACTGGGTCCCCACCCCCTGGGACGTTGCCGGCAACTGGATTGCGCCAGCGGATTGGCCACCCCTGAGTATTCGCTGGACCCTGGGTCTTGTGTCATTTGTTCTCATGACGATTGGCATCATCGTGAGCGTGGTGAGTTTTCGACAAGCCATCATCAGGAGCGATTGGTTGAGTCTCCGACGAATTTGGCTGAACGTCTCCGCGATGCTGCTTGCTGTCTCTGTGGGAGTGATGGCGCTAGGTGTCCTGATGTGGGGCTGGTTTATCGAGCGCTATACGGTTTCTGACTTCCATGCTCGTAATGGCGGGTTTTTCAGCAGCACAAACTTTGCCTCCTGGATCGGGAGTCTGGTTTTGTTGCTGGCGGCAACTGCAACGGCTGTTTCCGGAACGCGCTCGGCATTTCGTGCTGAGGCTGAGTAGTCGCCCATGGATGACGAATTCGCCATTGAAACCCGCGACCTTACGCGTACGTTTGGAACTTGTAAGGCCGTCGATGGGATCAACCTGTGTGTGCCCCACGGCGCCATCTATGGTTTTGTTGGCCCGAATGGCGCCGGAAAAACCACCACCATCCGTCTTCTGCTTGGTCTGCTCCGCCCCGACAGTGGCGGCATTTTCCTGAGTGGTCAGCCTCTCAATCAAAACCGGCGCGAACTGATGCGGGGGATCGGCGCGCTGGTGGAAACGCCTTCGCTCTATCCCCACTTGACGGGGCAGGAGAATCTTGACCTGACGAGACGGGTTTTGGGTTTGCCCAGATCTCGAGTGACTGACGCCCTGGCCTTTACGGGTCTAACGGCGGATGCCGATCGATTGGTCCGTGTTTATTCGTTGGGAATGCGGCAGAGATTAGGGCTTGCTCAGGCCTGGTTAGGAAAGCCCGCATTGATGTTGCTTGACGAACCGGCAAACGGGTTGGACCCGGGTGGGATTCGAGAATTACGGAGCCAGCTTCGCCAATTGGCACACGATCAGAATGCGACCATTTTTCTCTCGAGCCACGTGCTGAGTGAAATTGACCAGGTTGCCGATTGGATCGGCATCATCAATCACGGACGCCTGTTCTTCCAGGGAAGAATTCAGGATTTGCAACGGGAACAAGGGCCACTACGACTGGTGGTTGACAAGAGCCTGGATGCAGCCGCAGCGTTGACTGCGAATGGCTGGCAAGTGCTCCAACAATCAGACGATTTCATTTCGGTCCAGGTCGCTTCCGATGCGGACGTAGGCAAAGTTAATCGCTGCCTTCAGGAACAAGAGATTCAGGTATACCGCCTTGAACGCAAAGAAGAGACATTGGAAGACCTGTTTCTCCGTCACATGACGAATTAGAAGCGGAGACGTTTCGATGAGAAGTTTTTATCGCGTATTGGCCGCCGAAGTCCTGAAGCTCAAACGCACTCTCGCTCTGCGCCTGTCGGTTTTCAGCCCGCTGATCGTTGTGATTCTTGTCTTCGGCATGTATGCGGTACGCGGTCAGCAGATTGGGGGCGCCGATCCACTCACCGGGTTCGCGCAACTCGTTCTCACCGTCTGGACGATCATCATGTTTCCGCTTTTCGCCGCCCTGGTTGCGGCGCTTATTGCTGCGATTGAGCATCAAAACGAGACCTGGAAACATCTGCTTGCTTTCCCCGTCGATCGTTCCAATGTCTTTGTGGCCAAATGGCTGACTGGCTCGGGACTGCTATTGCTCAGTTCGTTCTTTCTTTGCACAGGGGTCTGTCTGGCGGCGGAGATCCTTCGTTTGATGAGACCAGACTGGAGGACTGCGTCTCTGCCAATCCCGATGATCTTCAGGGGAACGATTCTGAGTTGCTGCGCTGTAGGCCTTCTATTCTCGATCCAGATGTGGATCAGCCTTCGGTGGCGTAGCTTTCTGCCAGGCATCTTCGTCGCAGTCATAGCGCTCGTACTAATGTTCATAGCCATCCCTCGCGGCGCGGCGCTCTTCGGGAGCCTTTTTCCCTGGTCTCTTCCCGCGATGGCCATGTCGCCGCACAATGTTCATCGGCCGCTCGCGGCGGGTTGGGGCCTTCTCGGCGGTGTCCTGGTGGCTGTATTGGCGTGCTGGAATCTTTCGCGGCGCGAGTTCTCTTGACTCCGACTGAGCGGGGGGACAACCTCATACCGCGATACTCGGTATATCGCGGACCAGAAATGCCGATTGCGGCGAAACGCTGCATTGGGTGGCAGCATTACGTTGCCGCCGGCACGACCGGGCGCGTCGGGGCGCGTCGGTTGCATCAGGGACGGTGAATCCGAAAAGGGCCGACTCAGGATTGCCCATTTTCGGGTACTTGCTGCCACGGCGGAGCGTTCAGGCCCAGAGAAATGGTGCAAGAGTGTATAAAACTGATCAGAATCGACGGTGAGAAAGCAGGATACTGCTTGCAACGGTCCCTCCCCAGGAACTCCCGTCACGTGGAAGCCGCGAACACAGCAGCTTCTAACGATGCCGGGTTAGGGATGCGGAGACAGTAATTCGAAGCCCCCAGGAGTCGCGTCCGACTTAACGCAGAAGACGGTGGAACCGGTCAGGGCCTTCCTTTGTAAGAGCAAGAGGGGTTCACCGTGGATTCGACCTTCATACCGAGAACTACCACCCCACAATCAGGAAACGGGACAAGCATCCAGGGCAATGGGAGATCCACGCCCGTGGAGCGATTTGCCACCGGGATTGCCGGTCTTGACGACATTCTGGGAGGCGGCCTCGCCCGCAATCACCTGTATCTGGTCGAAGGCGATCCGGGAACCGGAAAGACCACGATCGCGATGCAATTCCTCATGGAGGGCGTCCGTCTCGGCCAAAAAGGCCTCTATGTCACTCTCTCCGAATCCAGGGCTGAACTGCTTGAAATCGCCGATTCGCACGGCTGGTCCCTCGATGGGCTCCAGATATTTGAGCTGGCTCCCGATGAGGCGCAGCTCAAGCCCGAAGCCCAGTACACCGTCTTCAATCCTTCCGAAATCGAAATGTCCGACACCACGAACGCCGTCATGGCGGAAGTGGAGAGGATGCAGCCCGCTCGCGTGGTGTTCGATTCTCTGTCCGAGTTGCGCCTGCTGGCTCGTGACTCCCTCCGCTATCGACGCCAGATTTTGGGCCTGAAACAGTATTTTTCCGGACGCAAGTGCACCGTGCTGCTGTTGGACGATCGGACCGGCGAGAGCCACAATCAGCAACTCCAGAGCATCGCCCACGGCGTGATCCTGATAGAGAGCGCGGAGCGGGAATACGGCATCAAGCGGCGCCGTCTGGAAATCAAGAAACTACGCGGCTCAAAGTTCCGCGAGGGGTTTCACGACTACTGCATCAAGCGCGGCGGGGTGGAAGTGTATCCGCGCCTTGTGGCCGCCGAACACCTGGTGACCTTCCAGCCGACCCAACTGGAAAGCAGCATACCCGCCCTGGATACCTTGTTGGGCGGAGGTATCGACAGCGGTACCAGCACGCTCCTGCTGGGCCCCGCCGGCTGCGGAAAATCCACCGTCGCTGTCCGCTACGCGGTCTCGGCGGTCGAGCGCGGAGACCGTGCGGCGCTCTTCACCTTCGATGAAGTCCTGGCCACACTTGTGATCCGGGCAAAAGGCCTGGGCATGGATATCAAAGAACACGTTGATTCCGGAAAACTATTGCTCCGCCAGGTGGATGCTGCAGAGCTCTCGCCCGGACAGTTTGTCCACGAGATCCGGCAATTGGTCGAAAAGCATGACCTTAAGCTCCTGATCATCGACAGCCTGAACGGATTTCTCAATGCCATGCCCGGCGAGCATTTTCTCGCGATGCAGCTCCACGAGCTGCTCGCGTTCCTGAGCCAAAAGGGGGTCACTACGATCATGACCGTCTCCCAGGTTGGCTTCGTGGGAACGAATATCGATACGCCCATCGATGTGAGCTATCTCGCCGACACCGTCCTGTTGTTTCGCTACTTCGAGGCCGCCGGTGAAGTGCGGCAGGCGCTTTCCGTCATTAAGAAACGGAGCGGGGAACATGAGCGCACCATCCGTGAACTGGTAATGAGAAACGGCGTGATCACCGTGGGAGGGGTACTCACGGAATTCGATGGCGTGCTCACTGGTTCGCCGACCTTTCGCGGCCGCATGGAGAGCCTCCAGCGGTCGAGTCTCGAGCGGTCAGGGTCCCGGGCAGATCCTCAGACAGCGCCATGACGACCGTCAAAGCATTGGCGACCGGCGAAAACGAGCTCCGGGTCCTCGTGGTTGCTCCCACGGGACGAGATGGCCAGATGATCTGCGATCTTCTTGCCGGCAGCGGTGTTACCTGCGTCTCTTCTGCAACCTCGGAAATGGCTCGATTGGAATTGAACGCGGGGGCAGGCGCCATAATTCTGGCCGAAGAGGTTCTGACCTTGTCCGACATCGCCGCATGGGCAGCGCAAATTTCCGAACAACCTTCGTGGTCCGATCTTCCTCTCCTCCTGCTTACTGTGGCAGGGGCAGTCAACGTGGAGAACCGGAAGAAAGCTCTGGCTCGGCAACCGCTCGGAAACCTGGTGTTGCTGGAACGTCCCGTTCGTCCTGAGACCTTTATCAGCGCCGTCCAGGCAGCACTGCGGAGCCGGCGCCGCCAATACCAGGTGAGAGACTTTATAGCCGAGCGGGGTTTGGCCGAAGAAGTACTTCGCAAGGCCGAAAAACTCGCGGTGGCCGCACGCCTCGCCGCCAGCTTCTCTCATGAAATCAATAATCCGCTCGCATCCGTGACGAACCTGCTCTACCTCATCGGCATCTCGGCTTCGCTGGACGAAACACAGAAATACGCCGAGATTGCGTCGCGGGAGTTGGCGCGGGTCTCGGAAATTGTGACCCAGAATCTGAGGTTTCACAGGGAGTCGAACAAACCGGTCGCGGTCGAGATTACCCAGGTCGTGAACGCCGCGCTCAATCTCTATCAAGCCAGGCTGGCCACCGCGGGAATCTCGATTGAACGGGATTTCCGGGAATGCTCGCCGGTCATCGGCGTGGTTGGAGAACTGCGCCAGTTGATGCTGAACCTGATAGCAAATGCCTTCGATGCCATCGGCCGGGGCGGTACGCTGAAAATCCGTATTGCCGGTACGCGCGAACATAATAATGGGTCGCGGCCTGGCGTCCGCGTGACCATCGGTGATACCGGATCCGGCATTCGTCCTGAGATCAGAAACATGCTTTTCGAGCCCTTCGTCAGCACCAAGGGGAATACCGGGACCGGCCTTGGTCTGTGGGTCAGCTCTGAAATCGTGCGCAGACATAGTGGCACAATCCAGGTAAAGAGCCGAGCGCACTCCCCGTTCACCGGCACCGTTTTCTCCATCTTTCTACCCTCCCACCCCAACTGGATTCCATCTCTCCGCTCCGGAGAAATGAACAATTGCCAGCGCGAGACCATGCAGTTTGTTGCCTGACTACGATCCGGAAACGATCACGGGCGCATCGGGCGGCAGGCAGGGTAACTCCGGAAAGAGCCGGGTACTGGCAGGTCCGCCGGGCGCGGACTTGATATCCAAACTCGGTACCCAACAGCTACTGACCGTCGCGCATCTTTTCTTTTACGGTTTTGGCGAGCTTTTCGATTTCAGAGGCTGTGTTGACGACGGCGAGGGAGAGCTGATCTTTGCTGCTCTTGTCGACCGCATCTTTGAGTTGCTTTGCCAGATCGAGCAGGTGCTGAGTATCGTCGACGATTTGTTTTTGACGGATGGCGTTGCGCTCCTCGGCCATGGACTTGGCCATGCGGACGTGGTTAGGGTCGGGGGGCAAATTGGCAAGCCCAGGCGGGTTCGAATCGGATGCGTTGGGTTCCGCCTGGACGGACGGGGCCGGCGGGAGCGGCGTCCTGTTTTGCGCGTGGGCGGCCAGGGACGCGAAGGCCGCGGCAACCAGGACGATGGCATAAAGACTGCTTTTTTGAATGAGCCTGGGGACGTTGATCATGGGCGCCTCCTCCGGGCAGCTGAGATGCGGGCAGGGTGAGATGGATGTGCCGGTGGTCTTTCCGGGTGGGAAAATTATAAGCCGGTTTTGTTAAGGAGAGATTCAGAGAAACGAGACAGTATTCTGAGGGAGAAATGTGGACTGAGCTGATGATGGTCGGGCGCCGGGAGTTCCTTGAAGGGCTGGGAGACAAATACGCGATGGATCTGCAGGATTTCCTGCATGAGAAGCTGCCCAAGCTGATCCTGGTAGCGCTGATCTCGTGGGGGATGATGTTGGTGGTCAAGCTGGTGGCCGACCGCATACTAAGAATGGCGGAGCGGCAATCGGGCACGGTGGGGCACTATGCGCAGGTGCGAACGCTGACCACGGTGATTCGGGCGACGGGGGTCGGCATCATTGTGTTTCTGGCGGTGCTGCAGATTCTGCCCGTGCTTGGGTTCAATCTGGGGCCTTTGCTGACCAGCGCGGGCGTGGCGGGGGTGGCGATCGGGCTGGCGGCGCAGAACATCGTGAAGGATTGTCTCAACGGGTTTCTGATCCTGATCGACGATCAGTTCAACGTGGGCGATACGGTCACGATTGCGGGAGTGAGCGGCGTGGTGGAAACGATGACGCTGCGGCGGACGCAGGTGCGGGGCGGGGATGGGACGCTGTTTATCATTCCGAATTCGCAGATCACGACGGTGGCGAACATGACGCGGGACTATTCGCTGGCGACGATCAATGTTTCGGTGGATTTTTCGGCGAATCCGGACGAGGTGATGGCGCTGCTGAAGGACGTGGCGATGAGCGTGCGGAGCGATTCGGCATACAAGGACGTTTATCTGGGTGATCCGGTGCTGCTGGGGGTGGATTCGATCCGGGGGTCGCAGGTGATCTATCCGGTGCAACTGAAGACGCTGGCGAATCAGCAGTGGGGGGCGCTGCGGGAGACCCAGCGGCGGATACGGCTGGCGCTGGACGAGAAGGGGATACTGCCGGGGGATCCGAACCGGGTGTACAGCAGGGAACAGGGAACAGGGAACAGGGAACAGGGCCCAGGCAATAGGCAACAGGGAACAGGGGAAAGCGGAGTGGGCGCCGGTCATGGCGAGCCGGAGTTACCAAAGGCGGATCCGACGGCGGCGAAGTTGACAGAGGTGAATCCGTTTACGGGAGAATGAGGGAGGAAAAAGACAGAGAACAGGAAACAGGGAAACAGGAAGGCGGGCTCTTATGAAGATTGAGTCGCACCGGGACTTGGCTGTTTGGCAGCGTGCCATCGAGATGACAATTGCGACCTATGAGCTCACTTCACGATTTCCGCGGGAAGAGGTCTACGGCCTTGCCACTCAGCTGCGCCGTGCTGGTGTATCGGTGGCGAGCAACATCGCTGAGGGGTACGGCCGGGGATCCCGAGGCGAGTACAAGCAGTTTCTCGGAATGGCTCGCGGCTCGAACCTGGAGTTGCAGACGCAGCTCCTTATCGCCAAAAGGCTGAGGCTGGGTGATCCAATGAAGATCGATCGAGCCGAAGTTCTCTCGGGCGAAGTTAGCAAGATGCTGGTTTCGCTGTTGAGGAAACTCGGCAACAGCAGGCAACTGCATTAGCTTTTTGCGGGGGGAATCTCGTTGAAGGTGAGGTTCTGGGCGAGGTTGCCCGTGTCCTGGCGCCACTGATCGAAGAGGCGGCCATAGCTCAGGGTGATGAGTGCTGTGGGGTCGATGCTGAGCTTGCGGCTGGTCTCATCGATCCATTCCGACGGGCCTTCGAGTTCGGCGTAGACGCCGATCGGGGTTTCGTCGAGGACGCAGTGGCCGGTGGAATCGGAGAATTCGGTGCGCCATTTCTCGTAGACGAATGCGGGTTGGAATCCGAGCTGCGAGAATATTTGGCCTATGGCTTCGCCGTCCTGGACCTCGGTTTCGGTTTCTTCGCGGTGTTTGTGTGGGGTGGCGGGGTCGTAGTTCCGCGGGAGACATTTGTGGGTGACGATCCAGCGGTCGCCGTATTTGCGGACGCGGAGGATGGTTTGTTGCGCGCGCAGGCGGCGGTCGGGGGTGTCGTAGAGGATGTTGCGTTCGAAGGTGCGGGGTGTTTCTTCGTGGAAGCCGGCGTCATTAAGGCGGCGGGTGAGCGCGGCGGGATCGGGGACGCGGAATTTCACCTCGATTTCGAGGGGCATAGGGACAGGGTACAGGGTGCAGCCCGTAGCCCGTAGCCGGTAGCCGGTAGCTGTGGAAGAAAGTTCAGAGTTTGGGGATTCGCGCGGAGCGGGGCGGGAGTCGGCTTTGCAGCGGTTAGCATAGGGGCGATGGAGACGCTGAGGCTGACGGTAGAGGCGGGTGATCCGGAGAGTGAAGCTTCGCGGCGCGCAATTGCGCAGGCGGCGGAGATTTTGCGGGGTGGTGGGACGGTCGCCTTTCCGACGGAGACGGTGTACGGGCTGGGGGCCAACGCGCTGGATGTGGCGGCGGTCGAGAAGATTTTTGTGGCGAAGGAGCGGCCATCGTGGGATCCGCTGATTGTGCATATCGGGGAACGGGAGATGCTGGGAACGGTAGCAGCGGAGGTAAGCCAGGATGCTAATCGGCTGATGGAGGCTTTCTGGCCTGGACCGTTGACGCTGCTGCTGGTAAAGCATCCGAGGATACCGGAGATTGTGACGGCGGGACTGGAGCGGGTGGGGGTGCGGATGCCGGCGCATCCAGTTGCGCAGGCTTTGCTACGGGCGGCAGAGGTTCCAGTGGCGGCGCCGAGTGCGAATCGATTTGGGCGGATCAGCCCGACGTGCGCGGATCACGTGGCGGAGGATCTGGAGGGGCGGATCGACGCGATCCTGGACGGAGGAGAGACGACGCACGGCGTGGAGTCGACGGTGGTGGATGTGAGGGAGGACGGGTGTGTGATTTACCGGCCGGGGACGATCACGCTCGAGCAGCTTCGGCCGGTGTGCAGGGGTGAGGTGAGGTTTCGGACGGAACTCGGAGAGGGTGAGTTGGCGAAAGCGGCTCCGGCGCCGGGCATGGGCGTTCGCCATTACGCGCCGCGAGCGCGGCTGGTGCTGGTGGAAGGTGCCGGGCTGGGGGGAGTTGAGCTGGCGATGATGGAGGAGGTGAATCGCCTGGAGGCGGCCGGCGAGGTGGTGGGTGCGATGGCTCCGGGCGGGTTCATGGCAGCGCTGATGGCGATGCGGAAGAAGCCGTTCGACATTCGGGGGTTCACGATGGGCCACAACACGGTGCATGTCTACCACTGGGGATCGTGGGGGAACCCGGAAGAACTGGCGCGAAAGCTGTACGCGGGGCTGCGCTGGCTGGATGCGGCGGGGGTGACGGTAATTGTGTGTCCGCTGCCGGCGCCGGTGGGGATTGGGCTGGCGGTGAGGGATCGGCTGGTTAGAGCGAGTGATCGGTAATCCGTTGTCAGACGGCTTCGTCCATTTCCCACATCTGCCAAAGCCGGGCAGATATGGGGCACCGGATTTGTCTTTCCCACATCTGCCAACAGCGGGCAGATATGGGGCACCCGCGAGCCGCGCGACGGTAATTGGAAGAGGGATGTTCAGCCCTTAAAACTGGGTCTGGTTTTCGCTCGCTTTGTAAAGGTACTTAATGCTCGATTTGTAGATGAGGGCGCGAGTGCCGGAAGATCGCGTGTTACGGAAGGGCGATGACGAAGTGCAGCGCACCTTGATGGCGCCGCGGTCGTACCACTCGATACACCCTTCGATCTTTTCGCCGTCTTCGAGGACGAAGACCATAGGGGTCTGGGCCTGGACCTGCTTCTGGAAGTAGAAGGATTCAGCGTGCGAGGCCTCATGGCTGGGGGAGACATGAACGCTGGCGGAACTCAGCGTTAGAGCGTGCTCGTCGTGGCGCTGGAAGCGGCGGTCGCGATGAGCGCTGTCAGGCAGGGTGGGACGGATCAGCTTGCGTGGGCCGATGACATCGAGGTCAAGGGTGTTGTTGGGCGGCGGGGGTGCAGGCGCGGGAGGCGGCACAGCGACTGGACCGGCGGGGACGGGACCGAAGGCGGAGGAGGCTCGCTGAGCCGAATTTCGGGGACGCAACGTGCGCACCGCTGAGGCAGGCAATTGGGACATAAGACCGACAATCCTTTACGGACAAGGTTGCCTATGAGATGCAGGAAGAGCGGGCTGCGTCGCACGGCGGAAAACAGAATGGGAATGCGTTGCGAGAATAGTAGCCCGGGAGGGTTGTGGGAATCCAGAAGAACCTGGGTGCAGGGTGCAGGGAACAGGGAACAGGGAACAGGGTGCAGGGTGCAGGGTACAGAAGAGCGTTCAGCGTACAGTGCTCAGCGTTCAAGAAAGACCAAGACGGAATTGGTGGAAGCTATTGGCTGAGCTGGGCGGCGAAGCTGTCGAGGGCGAGGGAGCGGAGGAGGTTGCGACGCATTCCGGATTCGACCTGGCGGAGGCCGCGGGCGGCGGATTCGATCCAGTCGAAGGTTACCGCAGTGGCCATCCAGGCTAACTCTTTTTGTAAATCGATATTGCGGATGAGGTGCGGAGTTTCGGATTTGAGGAGGAGGAGGTCTTCAAGGATGGAGGAGGCGGCGCGGAGGAGGGCTTCGGTTTTTTCCTGGCCTTCGGCTCCGGCGCGGTAGGTTTCTGTGACGTGAAAGAGGTCGGTCGCGTCGTTCTGGCCGCTGGCGTTCCGGAGAAGGACGAGGGCGTCGGCTCGGCTGGCGAGGTATGCGGGGAGATCGAAATTGAGGGCGCGGCCGATGGCGCCTTCGGAGAGACGGGCGATGAGGGCTCGTTCAGCGGGCTTGGCGTGAGGATGGCGCTCGGCGAGGAGTTTTTCGAGTTGGTCTGTCGGAATCGCACCGAGGCGGAAGATGCCGGCGCGGGAGCGGATGGTGGGGAGGAGTTCGCCGGTGTTTTCTGCGAGCAGGATGATGGTGGCATGCGGGGGTGGTTCTTCGAGGACTTTGAGGAGGGAGTTGGCGGCTTCTTTCATGAAGGAAGCGCTGGTGAAGATGGAGAAGGCGCGGCGGGCCTCGGCGGGGACGCGGTAGATTTCGCGGGTGAGGACGCGGACCTGGCCGATTTTGATGAGGAGCTGCGGCGGGTCGGGGGGGACGACGAGGACGTCGGGATGGGTCTGGATGAGGATGCGGGTGTCGCGTTTGTCGGCGTCGCGCATGTCTTCACGAGTGGCGATGGCTTCGGCTACGCGGGCGTCGAGGTCGAGGGACTGGCCGATGCGTTGACAGTTGGAACAGACACCGCAGAAGTCGGGGAGGTTGTCGGTGTCGGGGCCGGGAGTCGGCGGGTTGAGGCAGTTAGCGGCCTGGGCGAGCATGATGGCGAGGGTGTATTTGCCGGAGCCGCGGGGGCCGGCGAGGATGAGCGAGTGGGGGAGTCGCTGGGCGGCGATGGATTCGCGGAGGTGGCGGACGGTGGGTTCGTTGCCGAGGAAGTTGCGGAAGGGCACCTGCTCAGGGTACAGCGTTCAGCGGTCAGCGTTCAGAAAAGCGGACGCACTTTGCGCGTCTTCCCATGTCTCAAAATCGAGACATGGGGCACCCGGATCTGTGTCAATCCCAGTCGCGTCGTCAGACGACGGAGTTGGTTCGGATTACTTCGCGGTAGAAGTCGTAGGAGAGCTTGGGGGTGCGCTTCTGGGTTTCGAAGTCTACGTAGGTGAGGCCGAACCGCTTCGAGAAGCCGGAGGCCCATTCGTAGTTATCGAGGAGACTCCAGAGGAAGTAGCCGTGGATGGGGACGCCTTCGGCGATGCCGCGCTGCATTTGGGTGAGGTAGTTGCGCAGGTACATGATGCGGTCGCTGTCGAGGACGCGGCCGTCGGGACGTACAACGTCGGCGGAGGAGCAGCCGTTCTCGGTGATGTAGANNTGGGGGTTGAGGAAGAGCCAGTTGGAACCGGCATACGGATAAGTGGCGGGGCGCTTGATCATTTCGTAGCCGGGAGCGGCGTCGGAGGGGACGGCCTCGCGCGTGGTGTAGACGTTGATGCCGAGGAAGTCGAGCGGACCGGAGATGGTCTTGAGTTCGTCGGGCGTGAAGGTGGGTGCGTCGGCGCCGAGCGAACGGAGGTAGTGGTCAGTGTAGCGGCCTTCGAGGATGACGGTGATGTAGTGGGCGTTTTCTTCGCGGATGCCGATTTCGGCAGCG
>PMSS01000401.1 GCA_003167515.1 Acidobacterium sp.
TCCAGTACACGATGCTGCTGGCATACATGATCGCGCCCATTTTCCAGATTGTGAATATCGGGACGCAGCTGACGGAGGCGGTGGCCGGGCTGGATCGGACGATGGAGATTCTTGGGGAGAAGGACGAATTTGCCGATCCGGCGCGGGTGGTGACGCTCGCCGAGATTGTGGGCGAGGTGCGATTCGCAGATGTGGAGTTTGCGTATGAGAAGGACAAGCCGGTGCTGCACGGGATTTCGTTTGAGGCGCAGCCGGGAACGGTGACGGCGCTGGTGGGGTCGTCGGGATCGGGGAAGTCAACGATCATCAGCCTGATTTGCGCGTTTCATAAGCCGGATTCGGGGCAGGTGCTGGTGGATGGTATTGATTTGTCGACGGTGCGGCTGGACAGCTATCGATCGCAGCTGGGGGTGGTGCTGCAGGAGTCGTTTTTGTTCGATGGGACGATTAAGGAGAACGTGATGTTCTCGCATCCGGAGGCGACGGCGGAGGAGTTTTTGTCGGCGTGCCGGATTGCGCGGGTGGATGAATTTGCAGAGCGGTTCCCGGAAGGATACGACACGATCGTTGGCGAGCGCGGGGTGAAGCTGTCGGGCGGGCAGCGGCAGCGGCTGTCGATTGCGCGGGCGATTCTGGCGAGCCCGCGGATTCTGATTCTGGATGAGGCGACGTCGTCGCTCGATTCGGAGTCGGAGGCGATGATCCAGCACGGGCTGAGCTACCTGATGCAGGGGCGGACGACGTTTGTGATCGCGCACCGGTTGTCGACGATCCGTCGGGCGGAGCAGATATTGGTGGTGGAAGGCGGGCTGATCGTGGAGCGGGGGACGCATGCGAGCCTGTACGCGATGGGCGGGCGGTATTACGACCTGTACACGCGGCAACATGGGCTGGAGGATAATCTGTTTCTGGCGCCAGGCGAAGGGGATGTGGTGGAGGAGACAAAGTAGGCGCGGCGGGGACTGGATTTCCACAGACCAGCAGATGCGGACGGGTTCTCAAGATCGACTAACTCTAGTTTTTTGTTAGTAGCGCTCCGCTGATCGGGGAGTTTTTGCGGGAAATTGCATGTCTCAAGACGTGGGGCAGATGTCCCGATTGCCCCGACTTGCCCTTGCGTGTCTACTATCGCGCTCTGTGGGGATCATGCAAGGGCGCACCTTCAAGCAGCGCCTGGTTCGAGCATAGGCGCCGCGAATTCTTGCTATGTGAAGGTGGGGAAGACGTTTTGGCGACGGTTCTCTCCTGTTTTTCCCGCAAGGCTTTGATGTCCACAAGCTTGCATTCAAACGAAGACAGCTTTCGGGGTGCACTCGACGCCTCTGGGTGAATGATTCGCAGCAAATTAAGGTTGGATATCGAGTCTGGTCATATAAGGTTGGATGGGAGACAGGGCTTCTATGCATAGATTGGGTCGGGTTTTCACGGTAGCGGCGATTGCGATTTTGTTGGCGGGCTGCTCGTCAGGGTCAAAGACGGCGTCCGCAGCGGTGGGTGGGTCGACTGAGGGGTCGGCAACGCCATCGGGAGGGAAGGCCGGGGGTGCGACGTATGTGAGCGGGAGTCCGCTTTCGAATCAGCTGACGACGGCGACGATCACGGACCCGTCGCTGGGCGGGATTGTTGCGGCGACGCTGACGATACCGGCGGGGTGGAAGCTGCAGGGGATCGAGATGATCAGCCCGTGCACGTTTTCTCCGTGGCCGGTGATTCGGGCCTACTCGCAGGATGGGTTGATGCAGTATCGGATTGAGCCCGTGTTCGGATGGCAGTGGCACCCCAACGCGAGAGGCACGTTTAACACCGGATGCGCGAATATTTCCGGGCCGATGTCGGCGGCAAATTTTCTGCAGTATTACCTGGGGACGATGCAGGGCGGCGTGCACGTGGTGGGGACGATGGCGGTGGCGCCGGCGTATCAGCAGTGGGCGCAGGGGCTGGCCTCGCAGAAGAACCAGATGAGCAGCAGTGCGCCGGCAGCGATGCAGACGCAGAACACAGCGGACACGGCGGCGCTGCGGATTGAGGCGGTGAACGGGTCGTTCGTGGTGGAGGAGCGGTTGCGGACGGTGGTGGAGTGCTCGATGAACAATGATCGGAGCACGGCCATGAGCAATGCCCTGTCCGGGGGCACGTGCTGGGCGCGGGTGGATGTGCTGACGGCGCCGCAGGGGCAACTGGATGCGCTGGTGCAGCTGGTGGACAGCAACAATCTGCCGCATGGGGTGAATACGGCGCAGTGGATGCAGGCGGCGCTCGCGCGGCAGCAGCGGCAGGGCGCGCAGGCGCTGGCGGCGCTGACCGCGCAGGAAAAGCAGGAGAGCGCGATGCTCTACCAGCAGTTCCAGCAGATCATGCAGAGGTCGCAGCAGGAACATGCGGCGTTTATGCAGCAGCAGGAGTCGCAGTTCGAGAGCGCGATGAACAATGCAAACGCGTCGATGAATGCACAGAGCACTGCGGCTTCGGACTGGGTGGATTATTCTCTGGATCAGCAGACGGTGGCGGGTCCAAATGGGACGGCCAAGGTTTCAAGTGCGTACTCACAGACGTGGACGAACGGCAGCCAGTGGTATCAGACGAACGATCCAAACACGAACCCGAATGGGTTTCTGCAGGGTAACTGGACGCTGACGACGCAGGTGCACGGCAACGGGCAACCAAAGTGAGACGCGGGGATTGAAGTAATGCATTGTTTTCTCAGATTGGCGATTTCAAGAACGCGGATGCAGGGGGAGTTCCTATGAAATCGGCCCAGGGATTGTTGCCTACGAATCGACAGGTCGCGCGCGCGTTGCCCGGCCATTCTCCAAACGTGAAACTGCTGGTGAAGGTGACGCTGCTTTGCGGGGTCACGATGCTGATGCTGTTGCTAAGAGCCCGATAACACCAATGTGGTGGTGACGGCGGCGAGGTCCGCTGATACCTTTTGCGAGGTTCCGCACTCACAACGCCAGCGTTGGCGGGGCGCTGCCCCGGTGCGGCTGAGCGCGAGATGCAACGTCTATGATGGAGCGAGCTTTCACCTGAATTGCCGGAAATGATGTTCCGGCAGAGGAGAGAACGAGTGGCCGATCTGATGAGGACTTCCAACCCGACCCTGAACGACAAGGTGTTCAAGGGACTATCCGGCGCGGTGGGCGAGACGATGACGCTGGAGGGGACGGTCAACAAGACCGGGATCCTGCTGCTGTGCGCGGTGGCGACGGCGGCGTGGACGTGGCATCTGGCGATGAATCCGGAAACGTTGCCGCTGGATTATGCGCTGCTGGTGGTGGGATTGGTGGGTGGATTGATTTTCGCGCTGGTGACCACATTCAAGAAGGCGTGGTCGCCGGTGACGGCGCCGATGTACGCGCTGCTGGAAGGTTTGGTGCTGGGCGGGCTGTCGGCGACGCTGGAAGTTCGGTATCCGGGGATTGCGATAGAGTCGGTGTGCCTGACGTTTGGGACCATGTTCGTACTGTTGCTGGCATACCGGTCGGGGATGATCAAGGTGACGCAGAAATTTCGGCTGGGCATCATCGCGGCGACGGGGGCGATTTTTCTGTTCTACATGATGGAGATGTTGCTGGGATTCTTCGGCATCCGGTTCGGAGCGGTGAATGGGTCGGGACCACTGGGAATCGGGATCAGTCTGGTGATTGTGTGCGTGGCGGCGCTGAACCTGGTGCTGGATTTCGATTTCATCGAGCGCGGCGTGGAGGCTGGTGCGCCAAAGTATATGGAGTGGTACGGCGCGTTTGGGCTGATGGTGACGCTGGTGTGGCTGTATCTGGAGATGCTGCGGTTGCTGGCGAAGATGCGGCGGCGGTAGAGCGGGAAAGTGCGCTTCATGCCTGTCGCTCTTTCAGACACAAGGATAACTCGGGATGAAAAAAGCAAATGCAGGTCCTTCGACTACGGTCGCCTTTGGCGACCTTCGCTCAGGATGACCGCTTCTGCGGCGCGGAGGTCTTCTTCGGTGTCGACGCCGATGGTGTCGGCGGGGGCTGGGGCGACGTGGATGTCGATGCCGTTATCGAGGAGGCGGAGCTGCTCGAGGTGCTCGACGCGCTCGATCCATGAGGGAGGGAGCGACGCAAATTTTTCGAGAGCTGCTTTGCGATAGGCGTAGACGCCGAGGTGCTTGCGGTATCCGGCAAAGCCTCCGTCGCGATCGAAGGGGATGGTGGAGCGGGAAAAGTAAAGGGCGCGATCGTCGCTGGCGGTGACGACTTTGACGGCGTTGGGATTGGCGATGTCGGCGGCGGGGCAGCGGACGGCGAGGGTGGCGACCTGGACTTCGGGGCGCTGGAAGAGTTTGAGCATCGGCGTGAAGTGATCGGGGGTGAGGAGCGGCTCGTCGCCCTGGATGTTGACGTAGATGTCGGCGGGGATGGACTGAGCGACGGCGTAGACGCGGTCGGTGCCGCTGGGGCAATCCTCGGGGGTAAAGACGGCGGGGAGCGAGTGGGCCTGGGCGAAGTTGAGGACCTCGTCGGAGTCGGTGGCGATGAGGACCTGGTCGAGGAGGGGACAGGCGCGGGCGGCGCGATAGACCCAGGCGATCATGGGCTCGCCGGCAATTTCGCGAAGGACTTTGCGGGGCAGGCGGGTGGAGCCGAGGCGGGCGGGGATGACGGCGAGAACGTGGCCGAAGCTAGAGGGCAAGGGGTAATTCCCGGAGCCGCCTTCGGGCCTCTTTGAGTTCGGCTAGCCAGGCTGCGCGTTCGGAGTCCGGCAAGCTGATGGTTGAAAGAATCCTGGCAAGGTCTTTTCCGGTGCAGACCTTCTCCATGACTGGAAAGTTGGGCTGGACTGGGGCAGGCCGCCGGCCGGTCGAGTTGTCCCTGTGAGCCATGAACCGATTGTAGCGTTTGTGTTTTCCGTCCCTTGCTCCGCATCAAATTGCGCATCATTTGATGCTAAGATTGATGGCGGAGGCTCGAGATGCGAACGACGGTAACGCTGGACGATGAATTGTTGGCGAAAGCGCAGAAGTATACGGGTATTGAAGAGAAGGCTGCGCTGGTGAACGTGGCGCTCAAGGCGCTTGTGGAACGCGAGGCAGCGCGCAGACTGGCGCGGCTGGGCGGTTCGGCGCCCGGACTAAAAGCGCCACCTCGCCGAAGGCCCAGGGTCGCATGATTCTGGCGGACACTTCGGTGTGGAT
>PMSS01000367.1 GCA_003167515.1 Acidobacterium sp.
GTAGAACCAGCGCTGGACGGCATTGTCTTCGAGCAAATTCAGCAGGCCCAAAATGCACATGCCCTGGTGATGAGCCATCCACTCGCGTACGACTTCGGGCTTATCGCCGGTGAAGTCGATGGCCTCGTAGAAGCTGTAGGCTCCGGTCCATCCCCGGTCGGCCATGCGGCGGAGGTTGCGGATGGAGGCGGTGGGCTCGACGTTGAGCGCGAGGAAGGTCGAGTAGGGTGAGACGACGGGGCCAGCGGTCGCGTCCCACTTGAGCGCGATTTGCGGGATGCCGTAGGCCTGGTAGTGGTAATGGCCTGCGTCGTTTTTGGCGGCGAGGCCCGATTCCGAAATGCCCCAGCATGGGAGGTTGTGTTCGCGGGCGAAGGCGCGCTGAATCTCCACGGCGGCGTGGAGGGAGTTCGAGAGCAGCGTGTCTGGGTAGCTGCGCATCCAGAGCGCAGGCATGAGGTACTCGAACATGGTGCCGGTCCAGGAGAGAAGCGCGGAGCAGCCGTAGGCCTGGGTGTGGACGCGGGACATTTTGAACCAGCCCTGCTGGGAGAGCTCGCCGCGCGCGACAGCGATGTAGGTGGCGATGCGGGCTTCGGAAGCGAGCATGTCGTAGCAGGCCCAGTGAATTTTGCTGGTAGAGAACTCGTAGCCGATGGAGAGCAGAAGACGGTCCTTGTTCACGAGGAAGGCGAAGTCGGTGTTGTCGGCGAGGCGGCCGGCTTCTGCAGAGACCTTGCGCAGGCTTTCGACGAGTGCGCGGAGCCGATCGCGGGCAGAGGCGAGGTCGAGGCGCAGCTGTTCCATGAGGGCTGCGGTTTCGGCCAATTCGGGCATGAGGTGCGGGCGGGCGAGACGACGCTCGAGGGCAGCGGCGTAGTCGGCGGATTGTTCCAGCGTGTGGGGCGCTGCAGGACCGGCGGCCACTGGAGCCGCATGCAGAAGCGCGTGATCAGCGGTCGCGTCCGGCAGGATGCCGGGCAGGTGGGCGTATTCGGGTTTGAGCCAGGGCAGGTAGTTATTGACCAGAGTGGCGATGGCCTGGATGCGGGTCTTCGTCTCGTTGGACCACCAGAGGACCTCGTTGTGGGAAGGTTCCGTGCAAGGCGGGAGATCGGCGAGGAGCGCGTGGGTTTCTGGAGAGAGGATCCAGGGGAGCCAGGCCGGATCGTTAACGTCGTCCGCGGGAGGATGCAGCGAGGTCAGTGGCTCGGGCAGGTTGTTGAGCGACTGCAGCAGGCGAAGATGGGTGTCGAGGCCAGCGAAGAGGCGGGGCTCAAGGAGCGGGCGCTTGAGGAGCTCGATGGTTCCGGTCTTCAGCGTGTAGAGGGAAGCAACGAAGTTGCCGCTGTCGACGGAGGAGACGGTGATGGGCTCGAGTGGCTCCAGTGTGTCGGTGGTGTACCAGTTGTAAAGATGGCCCTTGAAGAGGGGCAGCTTCGCGATGGTGGCGTAGCTGCGCCGCATGAGCTCGGCGTATTCGGGCGTGGTGAGGAAGCCGAATTCGCAGGCAGCCTGGCGGGCATTAAAGAGCAGGCCGAGGTTGGTGGGCGAGACGCGGGCCGCTTCAAAGAGGCCGTCTTCTTCGACATTATCGGGGATGAGGTAATTGTGGCGGGCTCCGCCGAACTCGTAGAAGAAGCGCCAGACGCGCAGGGCGTGCTCGCTGAGGAACAGATCGTCATCGCGGTTGAGCTGCTGGCGCGGTTCGCGCGGCGGTTTGTTGAGCCAGGCGGTGAGGTCGCGCTCGAAGCCCCAGAGGAGGAGGATGGGCGCTGCCGCAAGCAGGGAGAGAGGGTGCGAGACGCCGACGACGATGGCGAGGATCACAGAGACGATCGGCGTGAAGGCGAGATAGCGATCGACGGCAGTGGCGCCGCGCCGGGACGATTCGGCTTCCGCGGCGGTTTCCCATTCGAGCAGACGCTGCCCGGTTACAAAGCGGCGGACCATGGCGCGAACGATGGCGTCGATGGCCATCATGGTCTGGTGGGGCAGGAAGGCGAGGGTGAGCAACGTGGTGAAGAGCGCCTGCTGGAATCCCGCGATCGCATCCTGGGCAGCGCCCTCCTGCTCGATAAACATGGAGCGGCCGAGGCCGAAGATGAGCTGGATAAAGACAGGGATGAAGAGCAGGAAGAGCGTGACGAGGGTCCAGTACAGCGCGCCGCCAGGCAGGCCGAGCCATCCGGCAACGAGCAGGACCATGGTGGCGGGCTCGGCGAGGGAGCGGCGGAGATTGTCGAGAATCTTCCAGCGGGAGATGGTGGAGATGGGGTTGCGGACGAATTTGCCGGATTCGTCCGGGACGCGCGAGAAGAGCCACTGCGCGATCTGCCAGTCGCCACGCACCCAGCGATGCTTGCGGCGCGTGTAGGCGCTGTAGTGGGAGGGGTAGTCGTCGATGACTTCGACGTCGGTGGCGAGGCCTGCTCGGGCGTAGGCGCCTTCAATGAGGTCGTGGCTGAGCAGGGAATTGCGGGGGAAGCGCTTCTCCAGCACATCGTGGAGGATCGCGACTTCGTAGATGCCTTTGCCGGTGAAGCTGCCCTCCGAATAGAGGTCCTGATAGACGTCAGAGATGGCGCGCGTATAGATGTCGAAGCCGGTCTGGCCGGAGTAGATGTTGGCCATGCGGGACTGCGAAGCGGAATGGACGCTGACGCCGACGCGGGGCTGGAGGATTCCGTAGCCCTCGGTAACGATGCGTCGATCGGGATCGATGACGGCGCGGTTGAGCGGGTGCATCATTGCGCCGACGAGGGAGTGGGCGGTGCCGCGCGGCAGCTGCGTGTCGGAGTCGAGGGTGATGATGTAGCGCACGAGCGGAAGCACGCTGGTGTCGCCGGCTTTCACGGGAAAGGGGTCGAAGTGGCCTTTGAGGTAGTTGTTGAGGTCAAGGAGCTTGCCGCGTTTGCGCTCCCAACCCATCCAGACGCCCTGACGCGCGTTGAAGATGCGATGGCGATGCAGGAGGAGGAAGCGGCCGTATTTCTTCTGGCCTGCATAGCGGGTGTTGAGGTCGTTGATGAGGCGGATGGCGAGATCGACGAGCAGATCGCTGTCGTTCTCACGCGGACGGCTGACGGAGTCGGGCAAGTCGGTGAGGAGCGCGAAGTGGAGGTTGGGATCCGGGTTGGCAAGACAGCGAACCTCGAGGTCCTGGACCAGCTCGCGGACCTGGCTCTCGTTGAGGAGCAGCGTGGGGACGGCGACCATGGTGGTGTAGTCGGCGGGGATGCCGTCGGTGAGGTCGATTTTTGGCAGCGGCAGCGGGCGAAAGACGGAAGAGATGGTGTTGTTGACGAGGTCGATCGCGCCCTGGGTCGCCGGGATCAGCAGGAGCAGAAACGCCAGCGTCAGGCCTCCGAAGATGGAATGGTTTGGGATGAGCGGCAGAAGAACGGCGCCGATCAAAATGACGGTAAGGACCTCGATGCCGCCGATGTAGAAGTCGTCGGAATAGCGGTGCAGCGCGGTGCGGACACGGTCGATGAAGCGGGGATGGTAGCCGATGCGGGCCTTCAGCTCGTCGAATCCGCGATCGATGAGGTAGTAGCCAACGTGAGCGCGGCGCAGGTAGACGCGCGGATCGCCGACGGGTCGTTGCTTTGCGGCGGTTGCCAGTTGGATGGCGTGGCGGGCGACTTCTGTCTCGGTGCACTCGGAGTAGCGCGCGATGCGGGAGACTTGTTTGCGGTAGACCTCGCGGCTGTCGAAGTCCATCTGTGAGTAGGATTCGGCCGGGTCTTCGCGCAGGATAGAGTCGAAAACCACCAGCGGCTCCATGACGAAGAACCAGTCGACGTAGGCGATTTCGCGCAGGGACTGGATGCGAGTGGTGAGGAGTTTGGCGAAGGCGGGCTCGGCTGCGGGACCTTTGAATTGGGGGACGCCATCGTCGAACGAAAGAGCCTGGCGGCGGGCGGTGGCCTGGTCGAGAATCTGTTCGAGCAGAATGAAGCGCAGGGCGACGGGGAGGACCCAGAGTTCTTCCAGCAGCAAAGGCTCCGAGCGCTGGAGCTCGTCGAGGTAGATGCGCAGCGCGTCCGCGTTCCAGATGTAGCCGCTGGCGGCGAGATAGGCGTCGGCGACGGCGGTGGCGCGGGGTCCATCCTGATGATCGGCGGTAACGGCGTGGGGCAGGCGGCGCAGCTTGCGGCGCACGGTGCGGAGCTCGGCGAGGACGGAGCGCATCATGCGCGGATTCTCGCGGATTTCGAGCAGCGGTTCGGGGCCGGGCCAGCCTTCGGTGGGCAGGCGATCAAGCTCCTCGAAGAGGGCGTCGATCTGCTCGCGGGCGGCCTCGGCGCGCCGATCAAAAGGGCCCAGATCTCTGGAGCCATGGACGGTAGCCCAGCGGCGGGCATCTTCGCGGGCAGCGGCGCGAAGGTGCTCCGGCACCAGACCCGCATCCCGCAAGCGCTGTTCGTTGATCATCGTTACCTGTCCCGTCATAACACAGCTCCGTCAGAACGTTTCACTTTCGGTGAGCTTTCGTGAGACTCGCCGTTCTTCGCGGGAACGGTCACGTTCGGTTTGGTGATGCCGGATGCGGCAGTGAAAACGTTCTAGCGATAGCTTGCCGCCTGCATTTCGAACATTTCCGCGTACTGTCCGCCCAGCGCCAACAGTTGCTGGTGGGTTCCTTCTTCGACCAGACGTCCACCCGCGAGTACTACGATGCGGTCAGCCATGCGGACCGTTGAGAATCGATGGGAAATGAGCAGAGCCATCTTGCCGGAGGTCAGCTCCGCGAAACGTTCAAAGACTTCGAGCTCGCTTTTGGCGTCGAGAGCGGCGGTGGGTTCGTCGAGGATCAACAGCTGCGCGTCGCGCAGGTAGGCGCGGGCGAGGGCAATCCGCTGCCACTCGCCACCGGAGAGGTCGAGTCCGCTGACGAAGCGGCGGCCGAGCATCTGATCGTAGCCACCAGGAAGCTTTTTGACGACTTCGGCGGCAAGACTTTTCTCGGCGGCGAGGGCGATTTCGGCATCGCTGTGCGGGATTTCGACCTGGCCGACGCCGATATTCTCGCGGACAGTCATCTCGTAGCGCATGAAGTCCTGGAAGATGACGCCCATCTCGCGGTGGAGGTCGTCAAGCGAATATTCGCGGAGGTCGATGCCGTCGAGGAGGATCTGGCCCTCGGTGGGATCGTAGAGTCGCGTGATGAGCTTGACGACGGTGGTTTTGCCCTGGCCGTTTTCGCCGATCAGCGCCACGCGCTGGCCGGGCTGGATGGAGAAGTTGAAGTTCTTAAGCACCCGCCGATCGGTGCCGGGGTAGGCGAAAGAGACGTTGCGGAATTCGAAGCCGCGGCGGATGGGTTTGGGCGCAGGCAGGGCGTTCGGTTTCGACTGCACGATGGGCTTCAACTCGAAGAAACCGATGAGGTCGGTGAGGAAGAGGGCCTGGTCGGCGATGCCCGACGCGGTGGAGAAGGCCTGCTGCAGGTTTCCACTGGCCTGTTGGATGGACGTTGTGATGAGGAAGAAGGCGCCGACGTTGTACTTGCCGTGGAGGGCTTCCCAGATCGCGAAGACGTAAGCGCCGTAGTAGCCGCAGGTACCGAGCAGGGAGAGCAGACCGCCCCACATCAGTTTGCGGCGGGAAAGGTCGACGTTTTCTTTATAGATTTGCTCGGAAAGCGCGGCGAAGCGGTTGGTGAGATAGTCGCTGAGGTTGAAGAGCTTCAGCTCTTTGGCGGCTTCCTTGCTGCCGCCGACCTGGCGGAGGTAGTCCATGACACGCTTGATGGGGGTCTGGCGGAAATTTTTGGCGTAGCCGAGGAAGGCGAAGTGGGTTTCGCCGAAGAACGCGGGTAGGACGCCGACGACCAACAGCAGCATGAGCCATGGCGAGTACCAGACGAGCTGCGCGCTCCAGATGATAGTGGTGAGCACCTGGAGGAAAAGGCGGCCCATCTGCTGGATCATGGCGAGGCGGTCGGTGGCCTGTACGCGGGCGCGCTCGAGGCGGTCGTAGAAGTCGGGGTCTTCGTAGGTGGTGAGGTCGAGGCGGGCGGCCTGGCGCATCACTTCGATGCTGACGTGGTGGGTGTAGCGGTCGGCAAGCAGCGAGTCGGTGTAGTCGATGGCGCGAGTGAGAGCGCTGAAGACGATGGCGAGGGCGACTTCTGCGCCGACGAGCCAGGCGAAATGGGGCTGAAGGGGCTGATGATCGACGGATTGCTTGACGCCCTCGATGATGCGGGAGGCAACCCCCGCGATCGCCCAGGGCATGGCTGCGACGACGATGCGCAGCGACAATCCCCAGGTGACGACGCTCGGGCCGGAGTCCCAGAGGATTTTCAGGACGGGCGGCACGTTGCGCAGTGCGCGAATCCGATCCCCCCACGCATTTTGGGAGCCCGATTTTCCGTTGCCGCTCATGGAGTCACAAGTTGAGTTTGGCCGGCCGGAGCCGGAGGGAATGGGATAGCGGCAAAACCACGCCAGGGTAGTCGGTTGGATGCAGGGGCATCGCGCGTAAGTTGTTACCGATTAGTTCGATAGTACCCTGGCTGGGTGGAGTGGGCGGATTGGCTCGACCCCTTCGAGTAACGTGCTGGTAGCGGGGCTATTGCGTTCTATGAGCGGGAGGCGAAATTGTGTCGCTGCGGGACGGCAACCATCCACTTTGCGACCATTTTGGCGGTTCATCCGTCCCTTAATCTATCTGCATCTCAGCCGCGGAGCCGGTTCTTCGGGTGGGCCTTCAGGTATTTCTGGTTTACGGGACGGGGCAGTTTGCCGCGGTGATAAACTCCGGGTTTGAAGCAAGTTCCATTGCCGCCTGTTCCCAGGCGATCATGCCATTCTCCCACGGGAAAATCCACTTTGAACGAAAAAGACCGACACCATAGAAGATGAGCACTCAACCTTCCGCCTCGATCGCCCCGCCGGATCATCAGCTACCTGAGTCCACTACGCCGCCCCCAAAGAAGCGGCGACACCGCTGGATCTGGGCGGTGGTTCTGATTGCGTTTGGACTGCTTTTTTACTGGGTGATCGCGCAGCACCAGAAGAGCCAGCAAGCAGCGATGGGCGGCGGGCGACGGGGGATGGTCACGGGACCAGTGCCGGTGGTTCCGGCGACGTCAAAGACTGGCAGCCTAGGCATTTATCTGAACGCGATCGGGACGGTCACACCGGTCTATACGGATTGGATCACGGCGCAGGTCACGGGCGTGATCACGGAAGTGCATTATCGCGAGGGACAACTGGTCAAAAAGGGCGATCCGCTGATCGATATCGATCCACGGGCTTACGCGGCGCAGTTGGCGCAGGCGCAGGGGGCGCTGGAGCGGGACCAGAACCTGCTTGCCGAAGCACAGATGGACCTGACCCGCTATCAGCAGGCGTGGGCGAAGAATGCCATCCCGCGGCAGACGCTTGAAGACCAGGAGAAGCTGGTGCTGCAGGACCAGGGCACGGTAAAGAATGACGAGGGAACGGTGCAGTACGACCAGGTGCAGCTGGCGTACTGCCACATCACTTCGCCGATCACGGGGCGCGTGGGATTGCGGCTGATGGACCCGGGCAATCTGGTGACGGCGAACTCGACGACGACGCTTGTGGTGGTTACGCAGATGCAGCCGATCACGGTGATCTTCACGCTGGCTGAAGACAATCTGGGCCAGGTGCTGGCGCAGATGCACAAGGGTGCGAAGCTGAGCGTGGAGGCCTGGGATCGCTCGAATGCGAATCAAATCGCGACGGGCAAGCTGTTGACGGTCGATAACCAGATCGACACGACCACGGGCACGGTGAAGGTGCGTTCTCAGTTCCAGAACGCCGACGGTGCGCTTTTCCCAAACGAATTTGTGAATGCGCGGCTGCTGGTGAACACTCTCGAGAATCAGATTCTGGTTCCGTCTTCGGCGATCCAGCATAACGGCGACACGGCGTTTGTTTATCTGATCAAGCCGGGACCGGGGAACCCGAATGCGGCGTCGTCTCAGGGCAGCGGTGGCTCCAGCCAGACGGGAAGCGGGAGTCCGAATGGGGGCGCCAGCCAGGGCGGTGGAAGTCAGGGTAGTGGAAGTCAGGGCAGCGGGAGCCGCAAGGGCGGAGGAAGCCGGAGCGGGGGGGCTCAGGGCGGCGGATCAGGTCAGAGCGGAAGTGCCGGCGCCAATGGGGGCGGCGGAAAAGCTCAGTATCACGTCGTGATGCAGACGGTGAAAACGGGCGCCACTGACAATGGATGGACCGCGGTGCAGGGAATTGCATCCGGCGTGATGGTGGCGAACAGCAGCTTCGACAAGCTGCAGGATCAGTCCGACATCACAATCTCCAAAGTCGGTATCCCGGATACGCAGACATCAATTTCTGGTGAGAGCAACGCTCCGTGAGTCCGTCCCGCCCATTTATTCTGCGGCCGGTGGCGACGTCGCTGCTGATGGCCGCGATTCTGCTCGTGGGCATCGTGGCGTTCACGCAGTTGCCGGTCTCGGCGCTGCCTGAGGTCGACTATCCGACGATTCAGGTGCTGACGTTTTATCCGGGCGCGAGCCCGGACGTAACGGCCACTACGATCACCGCTCCGCTGGAACGGCAGTTCGGCGAGATGCAGGGGCTGAGCCAGATGACCTCGACGAGCGCCGGGGGCGTGTCGGTCATCGTGCTGCAGTTCAACCTTTCGCTGTCGATCGACGTGGCCGAGGAGGAAGTGCAGTCGGCGATCAACGGCGGACAATCGTTCCTGCCCTCCGATTTGCCGGCGCCTCCGGTCTACAACAAGACCAATCCCGCCGATGCGCCTGTGCTCACAATGGCGATCACGTCGGACACGATTCCGCTGTCGCAGGTGGAAGACCTGGTGGATACGCGGCTGGCTCCGAAGATATCGCAGCTGAACGGGGTGGGGTTGGTGAGCATCAGCGGCGGGCAGAAGCCGGCGGTGCGGATCCAGGCGAACCCGGTGAAGTTGTCCTCTTATGGGCTGAACATGGAGGATCTGCGGACGGCGCTGGTGGCTACCAGCGTGAATTCCGCGAAGGGAAACTTCGACGGGCCGCGGCAGGACTACCAGATCGACTCCAACGATCAGATCAGCGACGCCAGCCAATATAAGGATGTGGTGGTTGCGTACCGCAATGGCGCGCCGGTGTTCGTCCGCGATGTCGCCAACGTGATCAACGGCGTGGAGAACAACCTGCAGGCCGCCTGGATGAACAAGACACCGGCCATCATTCTGAACATCCAGCGGCAGCCGGGCGCGAACACCATCACGGTCGTCAAGAGCATTCAGAAGATTCTGCCGCAGCTGGAAACGAATCTGCCGGCGTCGATCCGGGTGTCGACGCTGACGGATATGACGACCAGCATTCAGTCGTCGGTGGACGACGTCGAGTTCGAGTTGATGCTGACCATCGGATTGGTGGTGCTGGTCATCTTCCTGTTCCTTCGCAGTCTGTACGCCACGGTGATTCCCAGCGTGGCGGTGCCGCTGTCGCTGGTGGGCACCTTCGCGGCGATGTACGCGCTGGGTTACAGCCTCGACAATCTTTCGCTGATGGCGCTGACCATTTCCACCGGCTTTGTGGTGGATGACGCGATCGTGATGAT
>PMSS01000085.1 GCA_003167515.1 Acidobacterium sp.
AACTCGTATGGCTATAGAGAAGGAAGTGTGCATTCTCAAAAAATGGGCTTTGCGGAAATGGCGGATTGGGGTAAAGTGTTCCCACAGTCATACCGAAACGGCGGAGTGGTTAGCGCTGTCCTTTGGTGATCCTGCTAGACGCCCTGTTGCGTCCGAAAGTTATATAAGCATCCTGTTATGACGTGAGGATGGGATGCCCATATCGTCTTTCCCCAAGAGGTTGCGCGACTCTCCTTCGTAGTGGCCCCCACCACGGTGATTGCGAGATCGAGAACCATGGTCCGCTAAAACAAGAGCACGACTACAAGTTGGCCGGTCGGAGTATCTTCTCTTGTCGATAGAAATGGGGGTTTAAGTGCAATCCAACTCATCACAGTTGCCAGGTGCCGTGCCTCGGAGCCGCGAGATTGGTCCAGCGATGTTGTCGAACCCTGACCGAGGCATCAACGGGGTCAAGGCGAAGCAGGTTGCATCGCCGGGGTTCCGCGCTTTGATCGTAGACCGCGACTCGATGACCAGCGATTTGCTTGCATCGACTCTTTCACGGGAGAGGAATTGCCGCGCATCCGCTGTTCGTCTGCCAACCTACTTTGCATTTTGGAGTCCGACCACGCAGAGATCATCGTTATTGGCGCCGAGCTCAACCATCAGTCCCAGACTGGGTTTGACCTCGCGCAGATAGTCGCTCGGGCATATTTTGGCGTCCTGATTGTCATTCTGTTGAATCAATCGACTCACGAATCAGTTGTCAACGCATTTCGTTGCGGCGCGCGCGGAGTGTTCTCTCGACAACAACCGGCGGCGGAGTTTCTCGATTGCGTCGAGCATGTACGCAAGGGCTTTATATGGGCTGGCGCGCTGGAACCTTCGCTCTTGCTGGATGCATTCAGATGTATCCCCTCGCCGAATGTAGCCGTTGCAAACGAGGCCTCGGCTCTAACGGAGCGAGAGCTTCAGGTAGTGCAGTGTGCAGCCAAGGGCATGACCAATAAGGTTATTGCTGCGGAGTTAGGGCTCAGTGAACATACTGTGAAGAACTACCTTTTCCGGTCATTTGAGAAGATAGGTGTTTCAAATCGTGTCGAGTTATTGTTCTATTTGACCATGCGCGGTCACCCGCTTGGGCCAGCCAGAGCTAATTGCTCAGAAGCTGATCTGAAGGCGGGCTGATTCGCCGATTCGAATACACGTCGGTAACCAGTCGATGGAGCAACTATGAAGGCATTGCTCGTAGGCGTAGCTGCCCTCATTGGCCAGATGAACACGCCCCAGGAAAAACAAGTGGTTCATCTACAGCCGCACAGTGGTGCGATTCGAGCGGACTTTGGTGGGAAACTGCTCGAACGTCGGAATGCGCCCGCGATCGTCTATCTGCCCATGGCACCTCCCAAGCTCGATTCACAGGGGAATCCGTGGTCTCTCGACATTAAAAATCTGGGACCGGGCGGGGTTGCGGTCGTTGGCACCTCTCAATTCAATTTGCGAATCATGGTAGGCAAACTGTGCACCTGTTCTCGAGTGGTACCTCGTACTTATTGAAGTGATACTTGTCGGGCGACCGGGCCGAACTGTAATCCAAAGCCGTGGCCCGCTTTCCCAAGATGATCCGACCCGACGTAAAACCAGACATCAGCAGAGCGAGGAGAATCCGGGGGGAACTGCGGGTCGATTTCCGTGAGGGCCTCAGGCTCTCTCTCGAACACTTTCGTGATTCATTGACCGCGAGAACTGTTGAGGCGGATTATGGTTCTCGGCGTTCGTCGAAATTCGGGAGTGACTCCTTCGGCGAGTTCCCGCAAACTGGGCCATTTTGGCAGTACAGGAATACGCCGATTATTGCGGTTCCCGATCAAGAGTGAGGAAACAGACGGGCTCGATACCATCTCGACCCCCACTTCGTTCCTGGTGGAAGGTGTGGAATGTGTGGCGCTACGCACGCGCTTGGACCTGACGTGCTATCCGATCGGTAACAGACGGGGTGAGAGGCGAAGCAGGTTCGACGCGGTTCGTTTTCGTTCCAACGCATCCACCAAGTAACAGAGGCACAAACTGGCATATCTTCGGAAATGACTAGTGTAGGCCGTTCGCTTTCAGAGCATACGAATGTCTGGGAACCTACCGATCCTGGCTCGCGTGCAGAGTTGCAGATGGTCAAGTTCTTGGAAGATCTAAGAGCCGGATCATTCCGCAACAAAACACAGGAAACTGATTCTACTTTCGCTTCGTCACCGGGTCAGAGCATCCCGTGATATAGCGCATGTCTGAAGCGGGCAAGGCTCACAGAAGTGACAGACAGCCTCGCCAAGGTCGTCAAAAAGCTGCATGAATTCTTCGCGACGGTTCTGCTCTCAGGTTCCTAATCGGTATGGTTCGAAGTGGACTCAGGAGGGTCAATGCAGTGCGATGTAATCGAGGTGTGAATGCCATTTTTCATGGGGTGCCGATATGGGTACCGTAAAAACTACATTTTTTATCGTCTTCACTATCAATAATTTGGCTTGACTGGGGGGCAGCCAACTGAAAACATTGGGCTTACCGAATTGCTTCGCGACGGAGCTTTCTGGCCAGGTTGGCGGTTGTTTCCGTAAGCAATTGAATAGAAACAAGATATTAGGCCAGCTGACCTCAGGTTAGCTGGTCAGCATATCGGACTCTGCAACTCATTCTCAATAAGCAACTTATGAGACTGGCTTGTTGCAGTATGACGAGAAACATGACGCAGGATCATCGAGACCGACCACCAAAGGCGTCATTGGACTTACAACGAACTTCGATTCTGATCTTTCAATCGCGCTCGAACGAGTGCATCGGCGGTTTAGCGCGAATCGAGATGCACTCCTGCTGGCCGGTTCCCGGGGATCTGTTAACCACATATCAACTTCCGGCTTGCCGACCATACAGGCACTACTCGGAAAAATGGCTCGATGGGCGCATCGGCCTGAGGTCAACAGTTGAGAGTGCGAGCTACGGTTTGGGAGTAATGCCTCTCCTGCTCTGTTTGGAGAGAAGCCGGCCGAGGTGACAGTTTCTTAATCGCTGTTGTTTGAATTAGCTGGTGCAGCGCATCCTAACGCCGAAGACCGCCCGGTCGTTGCCCTGTTTGTGGCACTCGCTGGGGCACGCCCTGGTGATCAACATCTGCTGCACCGCGGTATAGATATACAAACCGGCATGCGCTTGTCTGCAGGAAGGATCGGCAGCACACGCCAGCCAGTACCGTCGTTTGGCTGCCTCAGGGCCGGATTCGGAAAACAAACCCAGCGCCGACGCGGAGGTTGAAGGTGGAGCTAAGACCTGAGCCCGGCGTTGCGGGAGCTATTGAATCAGGGCGAAGGCCTTGATTTCCTTCTTCAGCTTTCGAATATCGATGGGCTTTACCATGTAGGCATTGCAGCGGCCCAGAAGGGCAGATGCAATGGTGTGCATGTTGGTATCGGCGGTTGTCATGATAATGCGGGCGGTCTTTGTAATGCCTGCGGCGGCTTCCAGTTCGTGAATCTCCTGTATTGCCCGTTGGCCGTCCATTTTGGGCATGCTGATGTCCATGCAGATCGGATCGTAGTTCTGATGGTTCTGATGTGTCAGGCGGACGGCATTAACGGCTTCCTTTCCGTCAGCGGCGATGTCGCATTCGCCGTAACGGGAGAGGAAGGTATGCAGTAATTTTCGGTTTGTGGCGTCGTCTTCGGCGACCAGGCTCCTCATCTGTCCTTTCCTGCCCAACACGTATCCCCTGCGGTGGAGGGGATTGCTCCGATGTTGGGGTTTCCGTCTCCCGTCTTTCCGCCAGGAAGCGACGAGGATGGGCGCTCGGCACCTGTTTCCCGCGCGTCGTGACGAAATTTGTCCTCAATCCTGCCTGTCGGCGAGATTCGCTTTGCCCTTGACGGGAAGCCGCACCTCTGTCCCCATTCGAAACAGCGGACCCAGGAGCCATGACCCATGGCGCGACCACTATGGGAAACGTTCCCGAAAGGAAAAACTGTGCCTCACCAGGTAACAGAGACGAGCGACATCTTCGTCGACGTAAACCTGTTTCAAGCCGCTAATGGATTCAGCGACCAAAACCAGTTCGACTCTGAATCTGCTCCAAAGTGTTAGCTACCGCTTCGCAAACTCTGCGCGCGGCACCGCAGGCCGCCGATTCCAGAAAAACATCACGAAAGGAAAGAACCATGGCACTCGTTAAGAAGAGTACAGAACAGGCTGCGCCTGCCTCTGACGGAAAGCCTTCTGCTATAACCACCCGCGAGGCGGAAGCGCAGCGCAAGAAGGCGAGAACGCTCGCCAAGCAGCAGCAGGCGGCCGAGCGTATCGCCGCAGCCACCGGACAACTGGCTTCCGGCATTGCCGAAGCAGCGTCCGCTGCAGAGGAACTGAAACGCGCCAGCTCCCAGATCGCTGCCGGTGCGGAGGAAGCGTCGAGTGCCGCGCAGGAATCCCTGGCTGCCTTCCAGCAGGTGGGCGTATCCATCACGAAGCAGCTGCAAAACGCCGAGATCAGCCGCGGCAAAGGCGAGGTCTGCCAGACGCTGATCGTTCGCACCAGCGCTGACGTTGCGGGTCTGATTACCAACGTCGGAGTCGCCGCACAGCGGCAGGTCGCTTCGGTGGGAATGGTGGTCGAGCTGGAAAAGCAGGCTGCCACCATCGGCGACATCGTCAAGGCGGTCGCGCGCATCGCGGACCAGACCAATCTGCTGGCTTTGAATGCGGCCATCGAAGCGGCACGCGCCGGGAAACACGGCAAGGGTTTCGCGGTGGTGGCAGACGAAGTGCGGACCCTGGCCGAGACTTCGGAAAAGAGCGCCAAACAGATCCAGGAACTGGTCGGGCAGATCCAGCAGGATGTAAAGACCATCGCCGACGGGATCAACACCTCCGCCAAAACCATGGAAGGGGAAGTGGAAAAGGGTAAGACGATCACGACGCAACTGGAGCAGATCCGTCTCGACGCGATTGAAATCGTGAACGGGCTCGTGGAGATCGGCGCGAATGCCACGCAGTCGAACGTTGCGGCGCAGCAGGCGTTGAAGGGTTCGCAAAACATCGCGGCCGCGGCCGAGGAACAGTCCTCAGCAGCCGAAGAGTCTTCGAAGACCGTGGCGGAGCAGGCGCAGGCGCTGGCCGAGTGCGAACAGACCGCGCAGGCCTTGTCAGAGCTGGCTGAGGATCTGAAGAACTCGACCGACGTAGCCAAGAGTGCGGAGAAGGTGGCTTCCTCCTCCGAGGAGCTGTCGTCGGCGGTGCAGGAGATCAATCGCTCAGGCGCGCAGATCATGACGGCTCTGGGTCAGATTCGCAAGGGCGCCGAAGTCCAGTCTTCAGCCTCCGAGGAGGCAGCGACCGCAACGAACCAGATCGAGAAGGGGCTGGAAGTCGCGCAGAAACGCGCGACAGCGAGCGCCGAGAAAGCGCTGGCCATCAAGAACCTGCTGGCTGAAAACAAGATCGCGGTCAACGGACTGATTGCCGGTCTGTCCTCTTCCACAGAAGCCTCTCGCGCCAGCATCAAGCAGATGAATGATCTGGAACTGGTGTCGAGACGCATCGACAAGATCGTCGAAGCGATCAGCACCGTGTCGATCCAGACCAACATGTTAGCCGTCAACGGCGCCATCGAAGCTGCGCGGGCAGGGGAATTCGGCAAGGGCTTTGTGGTAGTGGCTACCGATATCCGCAACCTGGCCCATGACTCGTCGGAGAACGCCGNNGGGTCAAGGCCGTGCAGGACCAGATCGGGGTGGTAGGGCGCGACCTCAATGAAATCGTGGCAGCAGCGGTCGCGGAAGTGGACAAGGCCAAAACGACGACGGCCGACCTGGTTTCCATCGAGACCGACATTCTGGTTGTCGAGAAGGGCACGCAGGACATTCTGGCCGCGTCGAATGAGATCGCCTCGGCGATTGCTCAGGTGAAGAAAGGTATCGACCAGATTTCGACCGCCGCAACGGAAGCCGATAAGGCAGCCACTGAGGCAGCCAGTGCCGCGCAGCAGCAAGCGAAGGGCGCCGAAGACCTGTCCGCAGCGATCGAAGAGATCTCCTCGCTGGCCGACGAACTACAGAGCGCAGCGTAAGGGGACGCGACCATGACGACAAGGACAGTGAAACACCGCAACAATGGGGCGGCGGTTCTCGAGGAGACTATCCCTGAAGACCGCGCCCTCGACATACAACTGGATGGGGTGGCAGGGGAGGAGAATGGCGGAGAGAATCTCGCCGCCGAGCCCGGCCCTCGATCCCAACAGAGTACGCAGCAGGGCACGCAGCAGTTTGTTACTTTCATGGCCGGAGACGAGGTCTTCGCCGCCGACATGGTACCGGTGAAGGAAATCATCCGCGTTCCTGACGTGGTGAGAGTGCCTCTGGCGCCGGCCGCACTGGAGGGGCTGGCGAACCTGCGCGGCAAGGTTTTGCCGATTATCAGCCTGCGCCGGCTGTTTGGCTTTCCGGAGCTGGCTCATGACGACTCAACCCGCGCTTTGGTGGTTGACGTCGGTCAGCCGCTGGGCTTTGTTGTGGACCGTGTCTCGAGCGTGGTCGGCGTCGATGCCAGCCACCTCGAGGACGTGGGTTCGATCCGCACCACCGTCAACACCGAGATGCTTTCCAGCCTCATCAAGGATGTGGGCGGCCACGCCATGATCATGGTGCTGGACTTTGCCAAAGTCATCGCGCGGGAGTTTTCGCACATTGCGGCGATCTCGAAGAACACCGCGGTGGCCGGCGCGGCGCAGGCCGCGGTACAAAGCGAGGAAGAAGACTCGAACGACGAGTTGCAACTGGTGAGCTTCGATGTCGACGGTCAGGAGTACGCCATCGCCATCGAAGATGTGCAGGAGATTGTGCAGGTGCCTGAAGCGGTGATTCATGTGCCGCGCTCGGATTCGCACGTCCTCGGTGTGATGACCCTGCGCAGCCGCCTTCTGCCGCTCGTCAACCTGCGCAGCATGTTTGCGCTGGCGCATCGGGATCTCGACGAGAAGAGCCGCATTGTCGTGCTCACGCTGAACGGGGTATCGGTGGGCGTGGTGGTGGATGCGGTCAGCGAGGTGCTCCGGGTCTCGAAGTCCGGTGTGGATCCTCTTCCTGCGCTGCTGGCGCGCGAGGGGAATCTGGCGGAGATTACTTCAATCTGCCGGCTGGACAACGGAAAGCGCATGGTGTCGATCGTGACCGCGCGCAATCTGTTTGGCCATTCCGTCATCAGGGAGGCACTGAGCGCCATGAATGAGGATGAGGCGGAGGATTCCCAACTGCAGGCCAAAGAGGTGGACGACAACCTGGACGACGATGAACAGGTGGTCATTTTCCGTCTCGATAAAGAGGAGTTCGGCGCGCCGATCGCCAGCGTGCAGGAGATCGTGCGGATACCGGACGAACTGATCCGGGTTCCGAAAGCACCCTCCTTCGTGGAGGGGGTGATCAACCTGCGCGGTACCGTGCTGCCGGTTATCGATCTTCGCCTGCGGTTGGGTCTCGAACAGGTGGAACGGAGCGATCGCCAGCGGATCATGGTCTTTCTCATCTCCGATGTGCGCACCGGCTTCATCGTCGACCAGGTCGCGGAAGTTCTGAGGATTCCGAAGGCGGCCATCGAAGCGGCGCCGCAGCTTTCCGCGGAGCAGGGCATGCTGCTATCGCGTATGGCAAACCTCGAGAGGCAGAAGCGCATGGTGCAGCTGCTCGATCCGCCTCACCTGATGGAGGGAAACGAACTGGTGGCCCTGGCCGCGGTGACCGGGTGACGCCGTGATCAAGCTACTGGTTGTCGACGACTCGGCACTGATGCGCCGCCAGATGCTGGCGGTGTTTCAGGCCGAGGGCGATTTCGACATCCGCCAGGCAAAGAACGGCGAAGAAGCGGTGAGGGAAAATCGGGAATTCCAGCCGGATGTTGTGACGTTAGACATCAACATGCCGGAGATGGATGGATTGACCGCGCTTTCCCTCATCATGGCCGAACGCCCGGTCGCGGTGGTCATGGTATCCTCGCTCACGGAACAAGGCGCGCTCGTCACGTTCGAAGCCTTGAACCTGGGCGCGGTAGACTACATCGCCAAACCCGGTGGAACCATTTCCCTGTCCATCGAGAGGGTCGCCGCGGAGCTGGTGACCAAGGTGCGCACGGCTGCGCGCGTCCGGCCGAGGAACAGAGCCGGATCGAATGCTGCTGCGGTCGGGCGCCGCATGCAGGAGGAGCGCAGGAAAGTCGCGGCAGCTTCTGCAGCGTTGACCGAGGCGCGCGGAGGAGGCGACGGGCTGGTGGTGATCGGCGCGTCCACGGGCGGACCGCGGGCTCTCGAAATTGTTCTGTCGGGATTACCAGCAGATTTTCCGTGGCCGGTCGTGGTGGCGCAGCACATGCCAGCCGCCTTTACGCGGGCCTTCGCCGAGCGGCTGGATCAATGCTGCGCGCTCTCCGTCGTCGAAGCAGGCAGCGCTTTGCCGATTGCGCCTGGCCAGGTCTACATCGGCAAAGGCGGTGCGGACACGCTATTGGCGAAGCGGGCGGGCAAACTCACCGTTTTACCCGCACCGGAGAACCCGCAATTCCTCTGGCACCCTTCGGTCGAGTTGCTGGGGCGAATGGTACTGCAGCATTGCGAGCCGGCGCGAGTGATGGCGGTGTTGTTGACCGGCATGGGCTACGACGGATCGGACGCATTTGCCGAAATCAGGAGACGCGGCGGCCGCACGATCGCCGAATCGGAAGACTCGGCGGTGGTGTACGGAATGCCCGCCGAGCTGGTGAACAAGGGCGGCGCAAGCGTGGTGCTGGCCGCGGAAAAGGTCGCGGCCCAGCTGACAGCATGGGTTGGCCGGTAAGGAACGCGGGATGGGATTGATCAAAGGGAAAACGGCCGAACCAGCTGGCAACGCCTCGGCGAAGGCGGAGCCGAATTGCGAGGAACTGCGCACTGCGCTGGAGAATGCCGATGCCGGTGTTCGCCGTCATGCTGCACGCCAGCTTGCCGGCTGCGCCGATGCCAGCAGCGCACTGGTGAGCCGTTTGCAGCGCGAGGAAGATGTCGCGGTTCGCGAGGTGATTCTCAACGGTCTGGCCCGCCTCAACGATGTTGTGGCCGTCGAGGGCCTGGTCGGTTGTCTTCGCAGCGAAGATGCAGCGTTGCGCAATGAAGTCATAGAGACGATCAAACAGATGGGAAGCGAAGTGGCGCCTGTTCTCGAATCCCTGCTGGCCGATCCGGATCCCGATGTTCGAATCTTCGTTGTCAATATTCTCGATTCAGTGCGGCATCCGGACGTTGAAAGCTGGCTGATTCAGGTGATCGACCACGATGCCCACGTGAATGTCTGCGCCACGGCCGTGGATCAGCTCTGCGAAGTGGGTACGGAGGCAGCCATCGAACCGTTGCTCCGGCTCAAGGCCCGCTTTGCCACCGAAGCCTACATCCAGTTTGCCGCCGATCTGGCGCTCCAGCGCATTCGCGAAGCCTGACGCCGTCATGACGACCTCCCCATCCCTTTCAGAACCCGCGCCGCACATCAGCATCGATGACTTCCTGAAATTTAAGGAGTTCTTCTATCGCAGAACCGGCATCAGCTTCGAGCCCTCCAAGCGCTACTTTGTCGACAAGCGTCTGGTGGAACGCATTGAGGCTACCGGCACGGGAAACTTTCGCGGGTACTTTACCTTTCTGCGCTTTCAAGCTTCGGGTGAGGAGTTACAGCAACTCACCAACCTGATGACGGTGAACGAGACTTACTTTCTGCGCGAAGAGTACCAGTTCCGCTGTCTGGTCGATTCCATCCTTCCGGAAATCGTCCGCCACAAAACCGGTGTGAGTGCGATCCGCATCTGGTGCATTCCGTCGTCCTCCGGCGAGGAGCCCTATTCGATCGCCATGTACCTGCTCGAGAACTGGGCTGGAATCACGGATTGGGATGTGGAGATCGTATCCTCCGACATCGACACCAGCATTCTGCGCCGTGCCCGAGCCGGGCGCTATTCCGCCCGTTCCGTGCACCATGTGCCGCCGCGATGGCTCGAAAAATACTTCAGGGAAACGGGCGAAGAGTACCAGCTGTGTGACGATCTGCGGCAGGCGGTCGAGTTCACCCGCGTCAATCTCTCCGAGCCCGCCGACACCTTTGTCTACCGCAACTTCGACGTGATCTTCTGCCGCAACGTGCTGATCTATTTCGACCAGCAGACCAAGGTCGACGTGCTCAACCGCATGGCGCGCGCCATGTCGAGCGACGGCTATCTGGTGCTCGGCGCCGCGGAGACCGTGGTCGGGCTGGTCGACAGCTTCAAGGTCGTGCCGGAACAGCGCGGCCTCTACGCGCCGAACGCGCGGCGGCCGATGCCGTCGACGCAGATAGCCGCCACGCCTGGCCCGCGCCTCGTCGCGGTGAACGGCGGGCGCTAAATCCTCCGGTAACCCCACAAATAAAAACCCCGCCTCGCGGCGGGGTATTCATTGTCCCGGTCTCACTCAATCTTCAGGCGGGTATTTTCGCCTCTTCTTCCATCGGCTCGCGCAGCACGTAGCCGCGGCCCCAGAC
>PMSS01000055.1 GCA_003167515.1 Acidobacterium sp.
GATCACCACCGCCGCGATCTCTTCCTTCGTCGTTATCCCCGGCGCATACAGAACATCCGCTCCCGCTTCCTGATACGTCCGCAGTCGATGAATCGTGTCCTTCAAATCCTCCCGCCCATACAGAAAATTCTCGGCGCGCGCCGTCAGCGTGAAACGAAACGGCAGCGCCCGCACCGCCTCCGCCGCAGCCTCGATCCGCTCGATGGCCTGCTCGATCCCATAAATCGGCTGCTCCGGACGTCCTGTAGCATCCTCGATCGATCCGCCCACCAGGCCCGCCTCCGCCGCCATCCGAATCGTCTCCGCCACCATCTCCGGGCTGTCCCCAAACCCGTTCTCCAGATCCCCGCTCACCGGCAGCTCCGTCGCAGACGCGATCCGCGCAACGTGCTCCATCATCGCCGCCCGTCCCACCGTCCCGTCCTTTTGCCCCACTGAGAAGGCATAACCCGCGCTCGTCGTCGCCAGCGCCTCGAACCCCATGTGCGCCAGCATCCGCGCCGTCCCCACATCCCACGGATTGGGAAGGACAAACGCACGCTCCCTCTGATGGAGGAGACGAAACTCCTCGCCCTTTTCCTTTTGTGTTCGCATGATTATTGGCTCTTTTCCCGCGACGCCGCCGCCGCGACACAGAAAGTTCCATCAACCACCTCGACGAAGCTCCGCTCCTCGCGAAGAATCAGCCGCAGCTTCTGCGCCATCGCAAAATTTTCCCGCGCCTCCGCATCGCCTCTCAACCGCGCCCGATAAGCCTCGTACGCCGCCAGGTTATCGAACGCAATCAATCCCCATGCAATATCGTTCGTCCCCTCATAAGGCAGAAAGTACCCCACCAGTTGCCCGCCGCACCGCGGAATAATCCGCCCCCAATTCTCCGCATACTTCCGAAATTCCTCTCGCTGAAACGGATCGATCTGGTACCGGATAAAGCACGTGATCCTCATCTCTCCCTCTTTTCTCCGCCGATTTTGCCCCCGCATCCGGACGCGCGCCATAGCCGGATTCCCATCCAAAGCCGCGGAAATCCCAGCCGCCGCCATGCCCAACATCGCCGCACGACGCGTCATCCGGCCAGTTCTCATCCATGAAGCATGACCCTTGCCCCGCAACCATACTTCGTCTACCGTAAAAGTATGGATGCGCGAACACCCAGAGCAACCGGCGCGGCGGCGCACAGAGCTGCACGTGGGGAAGGGAACAGGGCGCCAGGCTCAGACCGCCGCAACGCACCAGCCGCAACCCGGCACACCGACGAAGCCGTCTCCTCCATCGCCCCGCCATCGGCGAGCCCGCCCGCACCCGCATGCTCTACTCCCTCATGGACGGCCACGCCCGCACCGCCACCGAGCTTGCCCTCGTCGCCGAAGTCTCACCCTCCACTGCCAGCGTCCACCTCAGCCGCCTCACTGCGGAAAACCTCATCAAAGTTCAGGTCCAGGGCCGCCATCGCTACTACTCGCTCCGCTCGCCCAGCGTCGCTCGCGCCCTTGAGCGCCTCAGTGTCCTCGCCGGCAGCGCCTGCGGCCAATTTGATTCCCGCAGCCCGTCCCGCCGTCAATTCGCCCCCCGCACTCCCGACCCCCTCCGCACCGCGCGCACCTGCTACGACCACATGGCCGGAGCCATCGCCGTCTCCCTCCACGACCACTTCCTCCGCTCGCGCTGGCTCCAGCCCCTCCGCTGCAACAACGCCCCAGGTCCCGCCGGATACGACCTCACCGCCAGCGGAGCCAAAGCCCTCGCCGCTCTCGGCTTGAATCTCGATCATGGTCTCGCCCAGACTTTAAACCAGGCCAGCGACCATGCTCGCGTCCGGGTCCCCCCGAGCCGTCGCCGCTTCGCCTACGCCTGTCTCGACTGGAGCGAGCGCCGCCCCCACCTCGGCGGCGCCCTCGGAGCCGCACTCCTCCACCTCGCCCTCACCCGCAAATGGCTGGCCCGCGAACTCGACAGCCGAGCCCTCGCCATCACCCGCCTCGGCCACCGCGAATTCCAAACCCGCTTCGGCCTCGATCTCTGAGTTTGCGCACGCACTGCCAAATGCCCGTCCCTGCCCCAGATGAGATGTGGCCCAATCTTCTTTCGATCAAACGATGCCCACAAGAATCCGTCCGCGAAGTAATGAACGACGGGGCGATAACCTTCATACCAATAACGTCTAACTTATTAACGTGAACCTATCTGATATAGATTGCAGCCGTGTCACAACCGGGGCAATCAACTTTAACTTGACAGGAAGCGACTGTAAGAGCAGAATGCCTTCCATTCTGCGAAGACTGTAAATTGATCGTTTCGAGCCGCTCCTCTCTCCTTTCTGCGTAAAGCTGTCTTCAGAACCCACCCGAGGGGTATTTATCGTCCAGCCTCGGCGGATTCCATTGCGAAGGAGATTCCCACCTTTGGTCGCGCAGGGAACCACCTGCACCATTTCCCCCGCACCGTCTGCCATCTACCCTCAACGTCTGGGGCCCTTGGAAATTAAAGCCTGCACCAGGAGAGAGATTACTCATGAGCGACACAAAGCCCAGAGCATCCATCGAGCTACCGAGTGACTTCATATTCGGGCACGTTCGCCCGGATCACAAGGTAATAACCGAGCCACCACCACCGCCACCACCCCTGGGTCCGCTGACTGCATTTGTTGGAGATTGGGTCGGCAATGGCTTCAACACCATCTTCCGGCCGGATAGCACAGCCAGTCCGACGACCCTCCCGAATCCAGTTCCCCCGGCCCCTCCGCACGACAACATCCTCGAGCTGAACCTGACCTCTGAGACTCTCTCGTTTTCGAAGAGCCTCGGTTCGGTTCCAAATCGCGGCACAGGGGCACAGAAAGATGCCTTCCTCAACGGGGTTCCCTATGTGCAGAGCATCAAGGACATTACGATCCACGGCGAAAGTGTCGGAATTCATTTCGAGCCCGGCATTTGGATTCATGCGCCCGCGACCACGATCCCGCCACTCGGGGAAACCGTAACGCGCATGGCCTCGATTCCTCATGGGACGACCATCGAGGCTCAGGGTCTTGTCAATCCGGCGACCCCTGGACCGCCGGCAATCGCCGCAGTGGACATCACACCGATCATCAACGCGACGGGCAATCCTTTCAGGTTTCCGAGCCAGACCGCAGCGGACCCCAACACGCTGAGAATCCCGCAAGATCTTTCACCTTTTATTACTCGCGGAACGATCACTCAGCCAATGTTGGACGATCCGAACTCAGTGTTGCGAGCTCACATCGCCGGACAAAACATCATCAGCACAACCACGATCTTCATTTCCACCGCACCGCCTCCCCCGGTCGGCCTCTTCGGCGGTGGAACCGACAACATCGCGTTTCTGCTCGGCCAACCAGCGGTTCCACCTCCCGCTCCCAACGCCCAATCCACGAAGATGACCGCGGTCTTCTGGATTGAAACCGTGGAAGAAGTCATTCTCCTCCCTCCTCTAAAGAAGGGAGAGCACTTCGTGGTCAAAGGCAAACCGAGTGTTCCAGGGCAGCGTGTGCCAAGGTTCACCGGCGTTGCACCAATCGACATCCCTGCGGGGCGCAAGCTTACCGTTCAATTCCCGCAGATTCAGTACACGCAAACGGTGCTGCTGAATTTCAATGGCCTCACCTGGCCGCACGTTTCGGTAAATACGCTCGTGCCCGCCGATGACATCATCGTTCCCGCCTCCGCGTTCTGAGGCTGGTCCAAGTTTTCCAGGCGGCTGCCCATTCCCGGTAGCTGCCGTCTTATTCTGAGCCGAGAGTAGGAACGCGCGACATTCGGGAGCTGTGAAATTGTCAGCGAACTTCGAGACAGTTCATCGCGCATCCGAAACAAGACCCTATGACGGATCCTTAAGCGTATTAATCGGCTTTGAAATCGCAAGCGCCCCAAGCGACAGAATCGCCGACTTAGGCAATCCGTTTCCCGGTGTCATCACGATAAAGGAGAGAATCTTCCCCTTGGCGCGAAACACGAGACTCTGCTGCGTGAACTCCTGCCCGGGAAACCTCGGTATCTGCTGGTTGTCTCTTTCTTCGTAATACGCAGCATCGCCCACTCCCGAGACCGCCTGCCCGCCTGACCCCAGCATTTTCATGCGCTGATCGAAGATCATCTTCACCATGCCGCCATCGTCCGACGAATCCGCAATGACAGTCGTCGGGCCAACCGCCGCACCCTTGTAATCGCAGCCGTTCCCTCCCTCGGTGTTCGGCTTCGCGCTCAGGTCGCCCGTCAGCCCCAGCGTCGCCTTCACCGCAGGCGCGGGCAACAAATCGCAAAGGCTCTGCGCCTGAGCACAAATCGCAAGCTCCCCGCACCCCGCAAGCGCAAACAACAGGGTCACCGTATAACTCAGCAAACTTCTCAGCCGCATGGACACGCTCCGCGTAAATTTCCATCGCGCGGACCCAATCCACCCACGAGACAGTGGAGTCAGAGTAACAAATCGTCACTCGCATCACGTCGAGAGAGAAGCTCGCGTGCAGCCCGTCTTCCTCGTCCATTTCCTCGCCCCGCCTCAAATCCCTTGCCATTCTCTGTTACCCTCTGTAACATTCTGAATGTTACGCGCGGTAGCAGTGAGGAGCCAGCACCGCCCGATCCGCACCCGAGCCCTGCGCCCGCCGCCCAACTGAACTTTTTCCAGTCCAACACGTACCTTTTGCATCCCAATCCGCTCACTGCTGCGGATAAGAGAGTAGAAGCGAACCCCATGGCCCGTAACTGGCAGCCGGACTTCGAGCGACTCGTGGACGAGCACCAGTCGATGGTGTTTTCGTTGGCCTGGCGCATGACAGCCGACCGCGGACTGGCCGAGGAGATCGCGCAGGACGTGTTCTTGGAACTGGACAGCCACAGGTCGCGCATCGAATCGCCTCAACACGCTCTCTTCTGGCTCCGCCGCGTGGCCATGAGCCGTTCCGCCGACGCCCTTCGTCGCCGTCGCGTCCGCGGTGTCGACCTCTGGATCGAAATCGAAGAAAATCACGGCGCGCCGCAGGAGGAACGTTCCTCTCCGCTCGGTGCGCGGCTCGAACAGTTGTTGACCACCCTGCCCGAGCCGCAACGCGCCGCCCTCGTCCTCCGCTATCAGGAGGACTTGACGCCGGAAGAAATCGCGGCCACGCTCGAATCACCGCTGGCCACGGTCAAGAGCAACCTGCAGCGCGGATTGAAACTGCTGCGCGCCAAAGCCGAATGCAATTTGAAGGATTACGTAAGGCCTGGAAAACCCCTGGGAGGAGCCCGCGCCGATGGATGAGCTCAAGCCAATAAACGAACCCGAGCCGATCGATCGAATGAACGAATTCGAAAACCAATTACAGCAGGCCTTCGTGCGCCGCCCTGCACCGCCCGGCCTCAAGCGTCGCGTCCTCGACCAGCGCAACCGCCGCCGCACCGCGCGATTCCATAGCCGCGTCGTGCTCTGGCAGCGTCTCGCTGCCTGCTTCGTTCTCGCCGCCGCGCTCGGGGTCGGGCTCACCTGGCGTCACGTTGAGGAGCAGCGCAAAGGCGAGGCCGCCCGCGATCAGGTGCTCACCGCCCTGCGCATCACCAATCACGCGCTCAATGAAGTCAAGGCCCGGCTCGCGGTCCGCAATCAAAACGAGTAGCGAAACAAGACCGATGATTTTCAAATCCGAAGCCCCGATGTGGTCGATAGAGGGAGACCAACATGATCCACCCGATTAGGAACCACCGCATTGCCGCATTTCTGCTGGCCGCCGGAGCACTCACCGCCCCGGCCCTCGTCCTTCCAGCCCTCGCCCAAAATTCGCAGTTGCCTCTGCCATCTCCCGTGGAAAAAGAACTCGCCGCGCGCGCCTCCGACGTCACCGAGGTGACCCTGGGCAAAAACATGCTCACCTTTGCCGCGCAGTTCATGAAGGGCAAGGACGAAGACGAAGACGCCACCCGTCACCTGATCGAAGGCCTCGATGGCATCTATGTCCGCGAGTACGAATTCGACAAGGAGGACCAATACTCACCCGATCAAATCGAGTCCTTGCGCAAGTACTTCGAAACCTCCGAGTGGTCGCCCATCATCCACGTGCGCGAGCGCAAATCCAACGAGTCCACCGACGTTCTGGTCAAAATGGTCAACGGCGAAAACAAAGGCATGTTCATTCTCGATGTCGAACCGAAAGAGCTCACCATCGTGCTCATCCTCGGCCCCATCAACGTCGACCAGTTGAGCCGCCTGCACGGCATCGGCGGCCTCCATGCTCTCGCCGACGTGCAACGCAACGTGCGTGACAAGGACAAGGAAAAAACCAAGGAAAAAGACAAGAAGGACGGTGACCAATGAGACGGCTCATCTGGATTCCCATCTGCTTCGTTGCTTTGCTCATTCCGGTCGTAGTGCTGGCCGGCGGGGGCCAGGGCGGATTTGATGGCGTGGTCAACACTCTCGAAAGCCGCTACAACGCGCACGCAACGCGCATTCCCTTCCTCGGCCTCATCAGCCTCATCTCCCGCAAAGCCACCCATGAAGGTGTCGGGGGCCTGCACGTCGCCGAGTTCGACAACTTCACAGCGGACGTGGATGGCAACGAGCTGAATCAGATCGTCGAAGAAAAACTCGGCTCCGGCTGGGAGCGCATCATTCGCGAAACCAGCCGCCGTGGCGGTGAGCAGACGCTCATCTTCATCCATCCCGAAGGCCAGCGCATGGGCCTCTTCGTTTTAGATAAGGATGGCAACGAGATGGACGTAGTCCAGGTCTCCGTCGACCCCAACCACCTCGACGACGACATCGTCCACTACAGCCACCACCACGACGCCGATCACGACGTCTCCGACTAGCACAACGCTCTTTGCTACTTGTCATCCTCAGCGAAGGTCGTCCGCCGTGGCGGACGACCGTAGTCGAAGGACCTGCGGTTGCTGTTGCCCTTGCTTTTGCTTGTCATCCTGAGCGACCCTGAACGAATCGAAGGGGAGTCGAAAGCCTGCCCTGAGCGAAGCCGAAGTGGACCTGCGTTTGCTTTTCGCAATGCTTCAATCCCCACAACCATGGGTGCCCCATCCTAGCTTCGCTAGGGTGGGAAAGC
>PMSS01000032.1 GCA_003167515.1 Acidobacterium sp.
ACCCCTCTGCCCGGTCTGTACCTTGTCTCCTTCACGGGCACTACAGTGCCCAGAGCGTTCGAGACGTGGGAGATTGAGACCAGCCGCGTTTTTGGTCCCAGCAGCTTTTCGTACTCATCGAGCAGCACCTGGCCTGAATCGTCCACCGGAGCAACGCGCAGGCGCGCTCCCTTTTCTGCGCAGAGCATCTGCCAGGGAACGATGTTGGCGTGATGCTCCAACCAAGTGATGACGATCTCGTCGTCCTGTTGAATGTTCTGGCGCCCCCAGCTTTGCGCAACCAAGTTGATAGCCTCGGTAGCGCCACGGACAAAAATGATCTCCCGCGTCGAACCGGCGTTGAGGAAGCGCCGCGTCTTCGCGTATATTCTTCGGTGACTGAAAAAGCGAAACGGGAATTCCCCCTTCCGAGTTTTCAACATGCGGGGACCGGAGAAGGGGGATTCTCTGGATTAAACTTTTTTTTGCATTAATCATGACGAATGCCTGCACCGTACGTGGCTATTTCCCCCAGAAAAAGCATTGTCCGATAAAACGGAAGGTCAGATGACAAAAATCCCTATCTGCGCATTTGTTCTGTGCTTGCCGTGCTCGGTTTGCCTTGGCCAAACTTGGTCAACGCTTCCGGTGGACCTGGTTGTGCCGATGAACACCAGCACTCCCGGCACAACCCTCACAGAGGCAATTATGAATGCCGGGACGGTGTATGGCGCCAGCTGCGACGCAGGAGCCAACTGCAGTTGGGGTCCGCCAGCCAATGGCGCTTTTACCGTCGGGGCGGATCAGGGGGGTCTCGCAAACCTCGGCCCAGTGGCCGTCAACGGAGGGACAACCTACGCTGCAAACACCTTAACTTATAACAGTGTCGCCTACAACACTGATATTCCAGGTCCAGGCACCATTGTAACTCTGGACATTAGTGGAGCCCCAGGCACAGCAACGAGCGTATCGGGATTAGTTGGCCTCACGACCCCGCCAATCGAACCCGAAAGTGGCAGTAACATAGACATGTTTATCTTTTACGCTAACAACGGGGACTACGCTGTGACGCAGTTCAATCCACACTGCACCGGATCTACATACGGCGTCTGGATTGAAGTGAAACCTACGGCGCGTTCATCTTGCATCAGCGTGCTACCGCAGACGAACTACTACTTCGCCATGTATTACAACTTTACGAGCGGCCTTGCGACTCTGTACGTCTACAATCCCAACGGAACGCTAGTCGGCAACACCAGTATTACATCGGGCGATACGGGGGGCACTTTCTCACAGGTTCGTTTCGGCAACGATGAGGCCGGATTTGCGCCCGGTACTTCGTACTTCCAAAATCTCATGCTGAATTGGACGACTGCACCGAACCCGATGTTCTGGACGACGGGTTCTGTCTTGAGCTTCGGACCCGTTCCGGTCGGAACGCCGGCTCCGACCCAGACTTTGACGTATAACTTTACGAGTGAGACCACGCTCACTTCAGTCGACGTATTGACGGCGGGGGCAGCCGGGCTCGATTACACGAATGCAGGCACCGGGCCTTGCGCGGCGGGCGTTTATACCGCCGGTCAGAGCTGCACGGTGGCGATAGCATTCACTCCAACAGCACCGGGGGCGCGCGCCGGCGCTGTGACGCTGTTCGCACAGGGCAGTAACTTGCCCTTGATGACCTGGTACCTGAGTGGCATCGGCCAGTCAGGAGCCGTGAACATCGATCCAGGCACTCAGTCAACGATCACGCTAGCCGGCGCACCCGCGGGTTACGGCTCGACAGTGGATGGAGCCGGAAACATCTACGTGGTGGACCACGCAAATGGCCAAGTGATCAAACTCGCCGCGGGCAGCTTCACGCAGAGTACAGTTCTTACTGGCCTAAGCGATCCAACGGCGGTAGCGGTGGATGGAGCGGGCAATCTGTACATCTCCGACACGGGAAACAAACGCGTGGTGAAGGTGCCGAACGAGAATGGCACGCTGAACGGCAATGACATGTCCGTTGTGAGCATCACTGGGCTGAGTTCCGCGGGCTGGGTGGCGACTGATGACAGCGGGAATCTATACGTGTCCGATCCCACCAACGGCGACGTGGTGAGCGTGCCGCCCGGTGGCGGAACTGTGGGAACAGTGGCTTCCGGCTTGACGAATCCGAGCGGAGTGGCAGTCGATGCCGGCGGTAACGTTTATGTGGCCGCCAACAATGCCGTAACCGAGTACCCGTTTGGCGGGGGAACGCCTGTCCCGATGGGCAGTGGATATAACGATCCGAGTGGCCTGGCGGTGAACGCGGCGGGCACCGTATACGTCGCGGACACAGGGAACGGTCGAATCGTGGAGGTGACCGCTGGTGGTGCTTCGCAGTCGAGCTTGCCGATTGTGCAAGGTGTGGATACGCAGGGTGTGTCGCTAGATTCCGCGGGCGACCTTTATTTCACCGGCGGCAGCGGCGAGGTGTTCGAAGTGAATCGCAGCCGGGCCGCGGGACTGGTCTTCCCCACCACGAGCGCCGATACGACCAGCGCGGCCCAGACGGTCACGATTACCAATGCGGGCAACCAGCAGCTCATAATGTCGAACCTCGCAATTATCGGTAACTTTACGCAAACGGCTTCGGGCGGGACCGACTGTAGTTCCACCTCGAATGTGTCGTCCGGGGGCCAGTGCCTGATCGCAGTAGCTTTTGCTCCGACGCAAACCGGCACCTTGACTGGCACAGTCACACTAACCGACAACAGCCTGAACGCGAGCAGCACAACCCAGACGATTGCGCTAAGCGGCACAGGGGGCCAAGCACAAGCGGCGACGCCCACCTTCTCGCCGGCGGCGGGGACATATACATCGGCACAGACGGT
>PMSS01000086.1 GCA_003167515.1 Acidobacterium sp.
TCGTCGCCCATCCAGCCGTCGACCATGGGGCTTTCCGGCGCTGCAACCTTGAGGGCCGGGTGAGGGTTCAGCAGCGCCATCACCACGGTGAAACCTTCGTAACTCGACCCGATCATGCCTACGCGCCCATTCGATTCGGGTACATTTTTCACGAGCCAGTCGATGGTGTCCCAGGCATCGGTCGTATCGTCCGCGCCGCTTGGGTTATATCCCGAACCAACCGGCGGCGGAGTCATCAGGTAAGGGCCCTCGGAACCATACTTACCGCGCACGTCCTGATAGACGCGGATATAGCCGGCCTCGACGAAGACCTCATCGCTCAGCGGCAACGCTTCGATCATGCGGCTGCTTTTCGAACGGGCGGCTCGGGCTGCGGCGTTGTAAGGGGTTCGTGTCAGCAGAATCGGTGCGTCCTTCGCTCCCTTCGGCACCATGATCACGGTGTAGAGCTTCACGCCGTCTCGCATCGGAACCATGACGACGCGTTTGTCGAAATCGCTGGCCGGCTGGGGCACCTTAAAGTTGGCTGGCAAATCGTCGGGGGGCAGGTTCTGCTGCTGCGCAAAGCCGCACACTGCCCAGGCGCTCAACAGGACCGCAACACCGGTGATCCATTTCAGTCTGTTCATGGCTCTCTTTCGCGCCGCGCATCCGCAGTGCAGAAGGGGCGATCTGATACAGGAATGGGAATAGCCTACCATCGGCGCAGGAGTCGGCGGGGCCAGGCCCAACAGTGACTGGCCCCGGCCTGCCCAACCGATCAACGAGTGGCTGAAACCTGGACCGGGCTGATCGTCAGACTGCGAGCCCGCTATTCTTATGTAGGTAGCGTCCGCAGAATATTTTGAGCTCGCCAAGGAGTGCCGTTGAACTTCAGCTTCGTTCGAACTTCGTTTGCGCTGTGGTATTGGGTTGGGATTTTTGTGTTTCTGCTGCCGGGCAATTTGAGCCAGGCGCAAACAGCCGCGCGGGAAGGAAAGACGCAGAGGGCGGTGCAGGCCGCTGGCAAGCAAGATAGCACGATCGCCGCGCTGCTGATCAGCGATATCCATTTCGATCCCTTTCAAGACCCGGAGAAAGCGAGGCAGCTTGTGCGTGAGCCTGTGAGCCAGTGGGGGGCGATTCTGGCGTCGGCAGCTTCGCCCGACCAGGCTCAGGCATTCGCCGGGTTGCAGAAAGCCTGCCATGCGAAGGGCGTCGACACGCCTTATCCACTGTTCGAATCGAGTCTGGAGGCGATGCACAAGCGCGCGCCCTATGCAAGCTTTATCACGGTCACGGGCGATCTAATCGCTCACGCCTTTTCCTGCCGGTATACGACGCTTACCCCGGGATCGACGGCGGGCAACTACCAGGAGTTTGTTGAGAAGACGATCGAGTTTGTCGTGGGCCAGCTTCGGGCAACGTTCCGAGGCGTACCGGTCTATATATCGTTGGGCAACAACGACACGGATTGCGGAGACTATCGGCTCGATGCCGGCGGCGGCTTCCTCGCGAAGGCCGCAACTATAGTGGCGAGCGGAGTACCTGCTTCGGCGCAACGGGAGGTCCTTCAGGAATTTCCAGCAGGCGGCTATTTCAGCCTCACGATGGCTGCTCCTATGCGCAACACGCGGCTCATCGTCCTCAATGATCTGTTTCTATCGCCCAGATATTCGACCTGTAAGGGCGCACTCGACGACGCGCCTGGCAACGCGGAGATGGGCTGGCTGGAGAGCCAGCTAGCGCAGGCGCGACAGCTGGGGCAGAAAGCGTGGGTGATGGGTCACATTCCGCCGGGTGTGAACACTTATGCGACTGTCAGTAAGTTCAAGGATGTTTGTGCGGGCGAGGATGCGGAAATGTTCCTGAACTCCGGCAGGCTGGATACCCTGCTGGTCGAATACGCGGATGTGGTGCGACTGGGGCTATTCGCACACACTCATATGGACGAGATGCGGTTGATTACGCCGGAGGGCCCTGCTGCACGCGCGTCCGTGGAACACAGCGTTGCACTCAAGCTGGTTCCGTCAATCTCTCCGGTCGACGGAAACAATCCTTCGTTTACGATTGCGCGCGTCGATCCTTCCACGGCGGTGCTGCGGGATTATGAGGTGATCGTGGCTTCGAACCAGACCGGCATCGACACAACCTGGACTGAAGAGTACGACTATGCCCGGAGCTATCATCAGCCGGAGTTTTCGCCGTCGGCAGTGACACAGCTGATCGGAAAATTCAGCAGCGATCCACGCGCGGAGACCGAGCCCAGCCAGGAATACAATCGCCACTATTTCAAAGGCGATCTTGCCGGTGTATTGACGCCGTTCTGGCCGCAATACGTCTGTTCGCTCGAAAGCGACACAGCTCGGGGATACGCCGCCTGCGTATGTGCCGCCGTGAAGTAAGTGGATCTACTCGACCTTCTTTTCGTTGTTGCTGCGGTCGTCATCTGGCAGTACGTGGTCCGGATCGACCACGACTGAGGCGATCGGGGTCTGGTTATCCAGGGTCCAGACGTACTTGCCCTGCCACAGCCAGGTCTCGACGGGAAGTTTCACACGTGTCTTCGTGCCATCTTTAAACGTCACTTCAACGGTAGTCGGAAGCACCAGCTGCCCGCGGTTGCTCAGAGTAACTGCCGAGCCTTCAACATTGTCGACGGCTACATCGTATTTCCAGTTATTCAGGTACCATCCACGCCAGAACCAGGTCAGGTCCTCGCCGCCTTCGCTTTGTATCTCGCGGAAAAAGTCTGAGGGCGACGGATGCTTATAGGCCCAGTCGCGGATGTACTTGCGAAACGCCCAGTCGAAGCGCTCAGGCCCGAGGATCTGCTCGCGCAGCAGCACCATGCCATACGCGCCCTTGAAGTAACTCACGGGATGGCCAAGAGTCCAGGGGTAAGCATCTGCGCGGGCCATCAGTGTTGGAGCATCCGGATTGTCGAGCACTTTCAGAATCGTGTCTGGCGGTTCGCCACCTGCGGAGTATTCCGAATCCCGCTTAGGACCGAATTTTCCGCCGGCAAACTCGGCCGACTCTTCGATGTCGATGAACGTGTTGAAGCCTTCGTCCATGAAGGCGTGCCGGCGCTCGTTCGATCCCACGATCATGGGAAACCAGGTGTGGCCGATTTCGTGCGCTGTTACCCAAAACAGAAACGATCCTTTGTCGGTAACGCCGTCGAAGACAATGCCTGGGTATTCCATTCCCGTCGAGAATCCGGCAACGTTGATCGCCGCCGGCCAGGGATACGGATACCAGTGCTTTGAGAACCGCTCGACGGTGTCCTTGACGTACTGGGTCGACTCGTCCCAGGCATCCGGGCCAACGCTCTCGGGAGGATAAACGCTCATGGCCAGAGACTTTTTGTCATCCGGCAGATTGATGCGCGCGGCATCCCAGACGAAGACCGGAGAGGCGCTCCAGACCGCATCGCGGGTGTGGTCCATGTGGAAATGCCATGTCAGCGTGCCATCCTGCTTCGGGCGGCTCGCCGGATCGCCGACCTCCGACGGAGTACGGATATAAACGGTCGTGTCGCTGTTGCGCGCTTTTTCCAGGCGGTCGATCTCAGTTTTTGTCAGGACGTCCTTGGGGTTCATCAGTTCGCCCGAACCCGCAACGATCATGTTCGACGGAACGGTCAGATAGTAGTCGAAATTTCCGTACTCCAGATAGAACTCGCTGCCGATGTAGGGCAGCGTGTCCCATCCGCGCAGATCGTCATAGACACACATGCGCGGATACCATTGGGCCATGTCGTAGATTTCGCCCTTTTCGGACATTCCCCAGGAGGTGCGTCCGCCCCACACTCCGGGAATTTGATAGTGATACGCGATGTGGATCTTTAATTGGCCGCCGTGACTGGCGAGCGGCTCGGCCAAACGGATCTGCATCCGCGTATCATCCACGAGGTAGTCAGCCTTCGCCGTCTGCTTGCCTGATTCGATCGTGACCGAGTCGAAGACGAACCCTTCGGTGGAGGTATCTTCCGGAGCAGTCTCCGCGCCTGGCCGCGGCCGGCGCCGCATCATGCCGCCAAGGATTACGCGGCCGCGCGAATCTTTGCGGTAGATGTTCTGTTCAAGTTGCACCCACAGACTTGGCAAATCGTCTGGACTGTTGTTTTTGTAAGCGATGACCTCGGTGGCTCGTAGCTGTTTGGCAGTGGTATCGAGGTTCGCGTGCAGTTCGTAGTCGGCTTCATTCTGCCAGTAACTCGGGCCAGGGGCGCCGTTGCTGGAGCGATAGGCGTTCACAGGATCGGGCAAGGTCAGAGGCGCGAAGGTGACTCTGGGGTCGAAGGATTGGGTTTCACCGGCGGCGGCCTGTGCCTTGGCCGTCACAAGCGAAAGAAAGCAGAGCGCCGAGAGCAGCATGTGGTAGCCAGGACGCAGAACCGAGGAGGATGCAGATTGCACGAGGGCCTCTCATCTTCAGATTAGTTTCGGGGTGAAAACAGATTACCGCAACGCACTGTGGGGAGGGCCGGAGGTCAAGTCCCTGGGCATCTTTACCTCGGGGATCGGCGAGTTCGTGACGATGCGGCTGCTATTTTGGAACTGTTGCCTGCGGGTCGGCCTTCACCGTCTGTTTCCGCGACGAAGGAATTCTGCTCGGTTTTCGGTACTCCAGGTTCTTATGCCTCGCTCCTTTTACAATCGCTTCCTCGTTCTCATAGCCGGGCTGGGCGGGCTCCTGTACGGAATCGATGTTGGCATCATTGCCGCGGCGCTGCTGTATCTGGGAAAGACGGTCAATCTCTCACTTGCCCAAACTTCCATCATCGTGGCCGCAGTGCTGGGCGGCAGCATGCTCTCTTCTCCGGTTGCCGGCGTGCTCGCCGAGTGGTTCGGGCGCCGGCGCATGATGATCGTCAGCGGCCTCATGTTTGTGTTGAGCGTGGCCATCATCGTTCTCTCGCAGGGATTTGTTCCGCTGCTTGCCGGCCGCCTGCTGCAGGGCATGAGTGGGGGGGTGATCGCCGTTGTCGTGCCGCTCTACCTCGCGGAGTGTCTCGCGCCCGAAAGCCGGGGGCGGGGAACAGCCGTATTCCAGTTCATGCTCACCTTCGGCATCGTGGTGGCGGCGCTGGTGGGATGGTTTTTCACGCGCCAGGCGGAAGTGGCCATCGCTCACGCCGCTGGGAATGCGGCTGTGATTCGCGCCGCTCAGAACCACGCTTGGCGCAGCATGTTTCTGGCTGTGATCTTGCCCGGCGTGCTCTTCTTCGCCGGAGTCTTCGGGTTGAGTGAGTCGCCGCGCTGGCTCTTCCGGCGGGGGCGACGCGACGAGGCGCTGCGGGCATTGCTCCGTTCGCTGCCGGAGGACGAAGCCCGCCGCGAGCTGGATGAGATGGGCGCGGTGCTGGTTGTGCCGCGCGAGGCGACCGGCCGAGAGCCCGATTCGCCGCGGCGGGACTCACTGCTTCAGCGGAAATACGTGCTGCCCTTTCTGCTGGCCTGCATTGTGCTTGCCTGTAACCAGGGCACGGGGATTAATTCTGTACTCGGATTTCTCGTCATCATCCTGCGCCAGGCGGGCCTCTCGGCAACGCACGCCACGCAGGGCGACGTTCTGGTGAAGGTCCTCAATTGCGTCATGACTCTGGTCGCCATCACGATGGTCGATCGCAACGGGCGCCGCTTCCTGCTGCGATGGGGGACGGGCGGAATCATCGTTGCTCTTGTCACGGGGGCGCTGCTGTTTCGCGAAGTCGAATCGCGGCGCCTCGATGTGAGGAACCAGGTGGCCGCCGCCGTCCAGGGCAACAGTCTTGAGCTGCCCGTGGGTCGCCTTGCGGAGTCGACCGCTGCCGGAGGCCGTCCCATGGTTCTCTCCGTCCTCTACTCGTTCGGCAAGGGGAGCCGTATGGTGGCGGTTTCCACGGCGGATCCGGAGCCCGTGCTCGTCATCCGCCCGGGCGCTGGGGAAGCGGCCGGCCGGCTCATGATCCAGAAGGCGCTGCTCGGCCCGGTTCCCGGAAGGGCGACGAGCTGGCTCATCACCGCCTGCATGGCGCTGTTCATCGCTGCGTATGCGGTCGGGCCAGGCGTCGTGGTTTGGCTTGTGCTCTCGGAGATGATCCCGACACGCATTCGGTCGGTGGGGATGGGGATCGCGCTCCTGCTTAACCAGGGTGTCTCGACCGGGATCGCCGCAGTCTTTCTTCCGGTCGTGGGCCACTTTGGATATGCGGCGATGTTTTTGTGCTGGGCCGCGTCAACGTTCATCTACTTTCTAACCGCCACGTTTTTCCTCCCCGAGACAAAGGGCAGGACCCTCGAGGAGATCGAAATGTTGTTCTCGGCGCGGCCATCGGCAACGACATAGACAGAGGGATCGATCCTGATGAAGAACGCCACAGACGCCGCCCGTCTTATCCGGCCGCTCAGGAGCAGCCTTAGACGCCTTCTGCAGGAACTGGTGAGAACCAACAGCGTCGCGGTCCTCGCCGGGGGCAACGAAACGCCGGCGCAGCGTGTGCTGCAGGCGTTTTTTCGTGAGCGGGGAATCCGTCCCGAGCTGTACGAGACGGCATTCATTCGCGATGCCAAATTCCCGCAGGTGAGGCGGCACAAATCCTACGCCGGACGCAAGAACCTGAGCGTGCGCGTCGGCGGTTCAGGACGCGGACCCAGTCTCCTTCTCAACGGCCACATTGATACCGTGCCGCCTGGAAACGCGCGATGGACTTACTCTCCGTGGTCGGGGCGTTTTCACCAGGGTCGCATTCTTGGACTGGGTTCCTTTGACATGAAGGGTGGAGTTGTAGCGAACGCGGCCGTTATTGTCGCTATTCACACCGGTCGCATCCGGCTCGGCGGCGATCTTCTCTTCGAATCCGTTGTGGATGAGGAGTGGGGCGGCGGAGGCGGCACCATCGCCGCTCGTCTTCGCGGAGACACGGTCGATGCATGTGTTATTCCGGAAGGAACGCAGCTGGAGATCTATCGCGCTACCCGCGGCGGCTTTGTCGTGGACCTGGTGGTCGACGCGGGCGATTCTTCTGCTTATTTCTCCGGCGAGGAGGTCGTGAGTCCCGCGATGCCTCTGGGCCGGTTGCTTGGCTGGGTCGCGCGCATCGCAAAGCAGCGGGCGAGGGTGAAGGCAAAGGGCGCGTACCGGGGATTCGCCGATCCGGTACCTGTGCAGGTGCTGGCTGTCGAATCGAACCGTCTCGATCCGCAGGTACCGCTTAGCGTGCCCTCGCGCGGCACGGTGCGGGTATACCTGCAGTTTCTTCCCCAGGAAGATGTGGACGGGGTGATCACCAATCTTCGCGACGATCTTAAGAAATTCGCCGCGGCCGATCCATTCTTCCGTAAGTATCCGGTCGAGTGGCAACCGCTGATAGGTGGACCGCTGTACGGGCACGAGATCCCTGAGGACCATCCATGGCTGCGCTGTTTCGAGCAGAGCGCCCGCCGTGTTCTGGGAGAACCAGCCGTCACGACCGCCGCCCCTTACCCGTGCGACGCCGGGCTTATCCATCGCGACTTCGGTATCCCGACGCTGCTCTTCGGGCCGCGCGGCGCGGGCGCGCACAATCCTGACGAGTATGTCGAATTCGATTCCGTAATTCGTACCGCCGAGGTTCTGCTGGCCGCTGCCCTTGCCTGGACAAATACCTAATAAATGTCGACGTTCTTCACCACGCGGCTAATCGCGCCGCTTGGGCTGGGATCATCGGGCTTCAGGCCGAACTGGATCGATGCGAACAGCCCCAACAACTGCCCGAAGATCACGTCCAGAACTGGCCGGCACAGATCGGGAATCGGTTCTTTTGTCCCCGGCGTCAGGACAAAATCGGCGTGGGCCTCGAGCGAATCCGGATCTGTGGCCACCGCGACGCGGGTTCGCACCAGCTGCTTGCTGCCAACCTCACGCAACAGGTCAAGCTCATAACGCCTCCGCTGGGGCTGGCTCGAAATCAGGCCGACGAAGAGCGTATCCCACGGTCCAGCGCAGCCATCGGCCCATGGCGCAGCGGGAGCGTGGGCTGCGTGATCGTCTGAACCCTGCCGGCCGTCAGCTCCAGCAGCTTCAGTGAGGATTCGAGCGCCGCACCGACCAGCAATCCGGATCCTACGAAGCAGGCGCGCTTGAATCCGGTGCGTGCCAACTCCGACGCCAGCGCGGCGGCCTTGGGTAAGAATGCCTCCGCTGCGCTGGCCAGCGCTCGCAGAATTGGTTCATAGTCGCCGAGGTTTCCGGTGTGCGCCAGAATCTGCCCCGCCGGCACCATGTTCGTGAACGAGCTGGTCATCGCGAGGCCGCGATCGTTCGTTGTATCGTCCAGCACGATCGAGAGGCAATCCTCACGGGCCCGCACGGCTTTGCTCATGCGCCCGTCGGCGTCGCAGGTTACCAGGAAGTGTGCGATCCCGTTGCGCTCGGCCAGCGCGCGCTCGAGCACCGCGACTCCTTCGGGGCTATCGCCGGAGCGGGAGAACGAACCCAGAGGTAGCGCTTTTCTTTCAGCAGGTATTCCGGAAAGTTGGTGAGCAGGCTGGTGCTTGCCACCGGAATTACCTCGCACTGCCATTTCGCGCGCAGCAGATGATGCAGGCACCAGCCGATGTAATCCGAAGTCCCGGCGCCGATCAGAAAGACGGTCGGTCTCTCCGCCGCCGGGCCGCTCACCCCGGTTGCTGAGAGGAAGCTCGACAGCTCTTTCTCCCGCGCCCGCAGGCGATCGAAGGTGGCGATCCATGTGGCGGGTTGCTGAGCGATTTCGCGGGGAGTGTAGAGCAATCCACGTTCGCTCTTTTCCGCAGCGCTCAGATCAAGAAGTGCCGATAAGGGATCGACCGCTGAGCCTCCTTCTCGGGCATAGCTGTTCACCACGTTCATTTCCGCCTCGCAGGGGCGACCGGAAACGGCAAGGGATGCTCCCGCAGAAATTCCTCCATGAGCCGAGGGTCGCGGAATGCCTCCGTCCCTCCCTGGTTCTGCGTTGACAGAGCGCCAGTGATGTTGCCGGCCTGCGCGCACTGCTCGATCGTAGCTCCGCGCAGCCACGCCGCCAGGAATCCGGCGTTGAAACTATCTCCCGCGCCGATCGTATCCACGGGCTCAACGCTGACCCCAGGAACGGCAAACCGCCGGCTGCCCTCCTGCACCAGAGCGCCCCTGCTCCCGCACTTCACTGCGATGAGCGGAACCCGGGCGGAAAGCACGTCCAATGCCTCCTCGATGGAATCCCGCTTCGCGATCCGGCGCACCTCATCGTCATTCGGCAGCAGGACGTCCAGATACGGTAGTAACTGCTCCAGCACGCCATCCCAGCGGTCGTCGGGATCGTCGTTCGTATCGAGAGACAGCGTCAGCCCGCGCCTTTTCAGCTCGGCAAACAACCCGGGCAGCCCCGCATGCAGCCCCTTCTGCAGAAACAGCGAAGACAGATGAAAATGCTGGGCCGACGCCAGGTAGTCGACGTCCAGATCCGCGACCGTCATATCGAACATGATCCCCGGGTACGTCAAAATCCGTCGCGACCGTCCGTGCGACAGCAGGATGGTCACGCCCGTTTTCGTGTTCTCCGCGCCTTTTGCGCAACGCGAAAGGTCAGCTCCGCTCTCGGCGAGCCGCTCCATCGCAATCGCGCCCATGGGGTCGGAGCCGCACAGGGTCACAAAACCCACCCGCCTTCCCAATACCGCCAGGTTGTGGGCAAGAATGGCAGACGAACTCCCCAGGGTCATCTCGAAGTTCGAGGCGAGGATTTCCCGGTTGAGCGGAATCGCCTCGTCGAGACCATAGAGGATCAGGTCCAGATTGACCTCGCCGGCAATTGTGATATCGAAATCGGCCATCGCAGTCCCGTGAATTTGAGGTTAGCTCAATCAGCTTCTCTTAGAGAACGAGATGGCGAGACCGGCGAGTTCCTCCGAGCGCCGACGAGGAGCGCGGGGGCGCATCTGCAGGCCGCGGCCAGCCTCAGCCCGGACAAGGATTACATACGCTATCATTGCAGTCGGCCTATCGTAATCTGGGCCGCAGCGCGGATGCGGACCGGGAACTGGAGATTTACAAGGGGGCTCAAAGCCCAGGCGAGCGTGTTGGGATGCCCTCAAGCGGGAGACACACCAGGAAAGGATTCCATAGGCTTGTTCAATCGATTGTTAAGGTCTCTGCGGCCGGTTGCCGTTACGTTCTACGCGCTGAGCGGTGCCGCGCAGATGGGAGGTCATCCGACGCCGCCCCCCCCGCCGGCGGGCGCCAGGATGACGAAGTGCAGCGGACGCCCTATTCCGCAGCTGGAAGACATCACTGCTTCAACGCAAATCACCTTCACGCACGCGTCCGATCCCTCGAAGAGATACATCATGGAATCGATGAGCGGCGGAGTGATTCTGATCGACTATGACCGCGACGGCTGGCCGGATATCTATTTCACGAATCAGCCCACGGTCGACCAGGCACTTAAGGGAGTGAGTGCTCCGGGAGCCCTTTACCATAACAACCACGACGGCACCTTTACCGATGTCACAGCGAAATCCGGCTTGAATACTGCCTGTCTTGCTAACGGCGGGGCGGTTGGGGATTACAACAATGACGGCTGGCCCGACCTCTACCTGACATGCCTTGGCGGCAATGTTCTCTACCGGAACAACGGTGATGGCACCTTCACCGACGTGA
>PMSS01000413.1 GCA_003167515.1 Acidobacterium sp.
ACTATTGCAGAAACTGCTCTAAGTCGTCAGACCTGCTCATTTTCGACCGTTCCAAGTACGAAAGTTGCGAATTGTTTCGAGGTCTTTCCGAGCATCGCCGGAATATTGGCAAGCACGATCATCCCAGTACACGGTAGCAACTGGTTTGGCTCCGCCCGTAACAAACGACGAATTCTGGTTGATCTCGTCGTATGGGATAGCGTTCTCAGAGAGGTATGCCTCGATCTCTGCCGAGGAACGACAGCTGTAGACCACAATTTTCCAACCCTCCGTACGGAGAGCAGTCAAAGCCTCCACAACGTCGAGTCTCGGCGAACCGCAAGCCCCCGAGCCTTCCCAGCCACCGTAATCGGCGATAACCCCGTCAAAATCGACAGCGATCGTCGGTTGCTTAGCACTCATTCGGTACACCCATCGAAAATGACAACACACAATGATCTTAGTCGCCTACGTTCCTCGGATTCGCGCCCCTCACACGCCGCCTATTCCCAACGCGAAACAAGGCTCATCAACCCCTCGCGGAGCGAGGGAGACGGCTGGCCCGGGTCTCGATTCTGAGGCCCGGGACAGCGCGAAGCGCCCGCCTTTCGCGCCCGTCACATGCCGCCTCTTCCCAGCGCGAAACAAGGCTCATCTAATCCCTTGCGAAGCGAGGGACCCGGAGAAAGCGCCGGGTTTGCGGGGTCCCCAGCAAGCCGGTTTTGCTTGCTGGGGTGACTTTCAACCCGGCGAAACCCACCACCCAAAAGACAAGGGGCTTAAGCCCCGGCTCGCTGCGATTGACAAGTGTAAGGCTACAGGCTACAGTCGAACCAGATGAAGATTCGGAACTTCCTCCACAAGGGATTGAAGAAGCTCTACACCGACGACAATCCCAAAGGCGTCTCACCCGACACTGTGGACAAGCTCCGCAAAATGTTCGCCTTCCTGGACGATATGGAAGACCCCGAGGAGTTGCGCGTGCTTCCCTCCTGGAAAGTGCACACGCTGACAGGCGATCGCAAGGGCACATGGAGCCTAAGTGTCACGGCCAACCGGCGTTTGACGTTTCGTATGGACACCGCCGAAGGCGAGATTTACGACGTTAATTTAGAGGACTACCACTGAGCGACCAGGAGAAGCCACCATGCCCATGAAGAACCCACCCCACCCCGGCGGCTTTGTACTGCGCCAGTGCATTGAGCCCTTGGGCTTGACCATCACCCAAGCCGCCGCCGCCCTCGGAGTCACGCGTACCATGTCGGAGCTGGTCAACGAGAAGCGCGGAATCTCCCCTGAAATGGCGGTGCGCCTGTCCAAGGTTTTCGGGGGCAGCGCCGCAACCTGGCTCACCCAGCAGGCCCACTACGATCTCGCCCAAGTCCGCGCCGACCGCATCAAGCTCAAGAGACTCGAATTCGCATAGCTTGCTCCCTCAAGGTCGCCGCGCGGCGGAAGATTGTTGGAACCCCATGCGGAAGCGACCCGTATCTATCTCGGTTGGATGACGGCATTCGACCGCCTGGGGTATCATTTCATCCCACAGTAAGAATAGAGGTTCCTCCATGAAGATCCGGTGGATGATTTTGTTTTTTCCGGCAGATTCAGTGATTGTGCTGTCGCTGGCCGTGATGCAGCATGCTGCCAAAGCGGCTGCGCCTCAGCAGCCGGAGACTGTAGTCAGTGCTGCTACCGGTTCTATGGCCGCGAACCCCGCATCGGCGGCGGCGATCCCCGACACGACGCTGGCCATCAATTCGGACAAGCCGATGTCAGACCGCGTAGTGCACTACGAGATTGACGCGAAGTATGACGCCGCGAAACACACAGTGGATGCCACCGAAGTGCTTACCTATCACAACTTAACTGGGCAGGCGCTCGACCATTTTCCGTTTCATCTTTATCAGAATGCGTTTCAGCCGAATGCGACGTGGGTGCGGGAGGCCAAAGTCGCCGGCAGCCGCGATACGGGATACGACAAATGGGAACCCAAGGAGTATGGTTCGGAAGAAATCAAGAGCCTGGAAGTTGTGGGCCAAGGCGACCTCACTTCGCAGTTGCAATATATTCAGCCCGATGACGGCAATAAAGATGACAAAACTGTTACCGACCTTCGCCTAACGAAACCGATTGCTCCTGGCGAGTATGTGCAATTCAAGATCGCGTTTCAGACAAAGTTTCCCGAAACGCAAGCGCGTTCCGGATGGAAGCGCGATTTCGTATTGGGCGGACAATGGTTCCCGAAAGTTGGTGTGTGGTGGCATGGTGCGTGGAACTGTCACCAGTATCACGCCACGACTGAATTCTTCGCGGACTTCGGAGTCTACGACGTCAAGCTAACCGTACGGCAAGTCGAAGTGGTTGGCGCAAGTGGCGTGAAAGTCAGCGAAGTGAACAACTCCGACAGCACAAAAACCCTGACCTATCACGGAGACGACATTCACGACTTTGCTTGGACTGCCAGCCCGCGCTACAAGGTCAAAGAGGACGGTGTGTTCAACGGGCAGATGGGGCCGGTGAAGATGCGAATCCTGATGCAGCCGGCACATTGGGATCAGGTCGAGCGCCACGAAAAAATTCTGCGGGAATCGCTCGAGCACTTTGAGAACTGGTACGGACCGTATCCTTACAAAACCATCACGCTGGTCGATCCCGAGCCGGGTTCAGCGGCTGGAGGCATGGAATATCCCACGTTCATTA